>JAAYLN010000431.1 GCA_012521875.1 Lentisphaerota bacterium
AGCACAGGTGGGGCGACGCCGTCCCGGCTAGCCGCAGTGATGGAGTGATGGAGCGATGGAGCATGCACGGGGAACCGCGAATGGACGCCAATGCACGCTAATCCACGCGAAATTGGATTAAGCGGGTGGTTTAAGACTGGATGGATGCAAAACTGCTTCTGCTGGAGCCGCACGGGAAATACCGTGCGTAGTCGCCATCCATCGCGCAGCCCTTAGTCCCGGCTGGCCTTGAACAGGATGATGGAGTTCACCAGCAGTATAATCCCGAAAGTTGTCAGTACCGCCCAGCCGTGCTCGCCGGTGGTGGAGAGCCAGGCCGGCGGTGCCCCGTTCGTGCCGCCGATCACGCCGACCACCTCGTTTAGCGTACTGGCACGGTCGGCCGGAACCAGGTTCATGAATTTGGGAATGACCAGCGTCAGCAGAGTCACTCCGCCGAGTATGGCGTTCACAAAAGCAAGCAGCTTGTACATGTCCGTTCTCCTTATGGCTAGTTCATGTAGTGGATGCGGTGGGCATTGGCCTTGAGCTGCGCCGCGTTGTGGGCGTCGCCGCCATCGACGTTGGCGCTCATGAAGACCGGCGGCACAACATCCGCCGCCACCAGCCGCGCCACGGTCTCCGCCACCAGGGCATTGACGACCGCGACGCCGGTGAGCGTCGAGAGTGGGCCGATCTTCTGCGGACAGCCGGGGATTTCAACCACAGCATCGCCGTAGGGCGCGCAATTGTCAATCACAATATCGCACAGGTCGGCCAGCTTGTGGCCGGAAGGGTGGCGGCTCGTCACCCCGTGCGTATAGGCCAGTGCCGTGATGCCGATGATGCGGATCCCCCGCTCGCGCGCCGCCAGTGCCATGTCGATCACGACGGCATTGCGTCCCGAGGTCGAGGAGAGGATCAGGACATCGCCCGCGGCGGCCGGCGAGCCGGCCAGCAGTTCCGTGCCCAACCCCAGGATGCGCTCGAAGCGCGAGGTCTGCGTCATCGGCCGCACCGACAGGTTCATACCGTGTGGATAGATGGGGTTGACCAGCATCAGCCCGCCGGTGCGGTAGACGAGCTCCTCGGTCAGGATGAACGAGTGCGTGGCGCCGAACGAGAAGAGGCTGCGGTCGGCCAGAATCGTCTCGACCATCAGGGCCGCCGCCTGTTCGATCACCCCGCGCTGGGTCTCCGCCACGCGTGCCAGCGCCTCCTGCGCCGAATTGAGATATGCTTCTGCTGACATAGCCGGTGCTTCTCCTTATCAATACCCCAGTTTCTGGAACCGCTCGCGGTTCTTGTCATAGACTTCCCGTCCGCCCGGACGGTTGACGCTCATGAAGGCCGAGGCCGGCTGGCCGCGCGCGGCCATGATCTCCATGGCCCGCCCCCAGATCATCCAGCCGCCGATCACCATCGAAGCCCCCGACACCGGCATGAGGGGAAAGTCATAGCCCGGAATCTCGACGGCCGCATCGCCAAAGGGCGCGCCGTTGTCGATCACGATGTCGGCCACATCGATGAGCTTCTTGCCCGAGGGGTGCGCCGACGTGACCTGGGCGGTGTAGGCGCGCGAGGTGAAGGCGATGGTGCGGATGCCGAGCTCGCGGCAGGCCAGCGCCAGACCCACGGGGCGGATGTTGCGGCCGGAGACCGAGCCGATGGCCATGATGTCGCCGGCACGCAGGTTGCCGATGCGCAGGGCCAGGCGGACCTGTTCGGCATCGCGGGCGACAGGCTCGGGGCGCGGGCGATCCTTCAGGCAGTCGGCCACCGGATCGTTGACCGTAATGGTGTAGGAGAAAGGCTGCAGAAAGGCCGGCCCGCCGGCACGGCTGAGAAAGTCCTGCTCGTTGCTGTGGCCGATGGCCGCGAGGTGGACCGCGCCTCCGGAGAGGACGCAATCGGCGACCATGGCGGCCGCCTGCTCGATGGTCTCCATCTGCGTCTGCTCGTAGTGGTCGAGCACGCTGCGTATGGCATTAAGGTAATTCTGCGGTGCATTCATGGTCTGTTCCTTCTCTCTATGCAGTCCGCGGCAGTGGCGGGGTCTCCTGCAGCGGCTTGATCTTTTCCAGCAACGGCGGCAGTGTGGCCAGCAGGCGTTCCCGGCTGGCGGCGGCATCGGCGTGGCAGGCGCCGTTACGGATGGCATGCCCCAGACCGGCCAGTGCGCGTCCCGCCACCTGCGGCAGATCCTGGCGCAGCGCACGGACATGCGGCAGAAAACCGGCGACCCGCTGCACAAGGCGGTTCCAGTATATATCGGAGTGGCGGATCATGCCGCCGGTACCGACCATCGGCAGCGCGCGCCCGCCAACGTCCAGCTTGTCAACCAGGTACCTGATCGTCCCGGAGAGGTCGTCGGCGGCCTGCTCGAGAATCGCGATGGCATCGGGATCGCCCCGGCGCGCGGCACGGTTCACGATGATGGCATAATGGGCCACTGCGGTGCGATCGCCCATGATACGGACGCTCAGGGGAACCATCGCCTTCTCCAGGTCTTCCTCCGGGGAGAGTCCCTCGAGGCGAATCAGTTCCTCGCGCAGCACCGCGGAAGTGCTGCCCGGGCGGAAGACCGCCCGCAGCCCCTCGCGCCCGATCTGGTAGGAACCGCCGCGGTCACCGAGCAGCGGCCCGATTCCGTCGGCACGCCAGTAGCGGTCCTTCAAGCGCAGATAGCCGAAGGCACCGGTTCCCGCCAGCGCCACCAGGCCATCGTCAACACCGCCCCACGCCAGGGCCGACTCCGCCTCACCGGCATTCCACAGCAGAACCCGCCTGGCCCGCGCCAGATTGCGTATCTCGCCCGTCAACAGATAGCTACTGCAAGCCAGATGCAGGGTGCCTTCGGGATTGCAGACCCGCAACGCGCCCTCGACCGCATGGGTTGCGGTGTTGGCCTCACGGCCTCTGCCATACCCGCCTGTACCCGCAACCGCATTGGGATAGACGGCATGGAATCCAAGCGCCGTGCCATCGATCGACATCAGCAGCGCCTCGCATTTGGTCCCGCCCGCCTCAATGGCCAAGACGCACTCTTCGCTCATCGCCCGGTCAACATCCTTTCAAAATCGTTTGCCGCGCGGCAACCCGCCGCGCATAAAATAGTAGGTAAAGCATCCCACATTTCCGGTGGTTTGTCCATCCCTGCGCAAAACTACTTGTTTTGGCAGGCAAGCGTGCTATTATGATTACTTTAACAGCCTGTCGACGCAACACGGAGAACCATTATGCAACTCGGAGTCAGTTCCTACAGCTACAGCCGCCTCGTCCGCAACGGCACGCTCAAGCAGCACGAAGTCATCGCTGCCGCCAAGGAGGCGGGTTTCCAGGCCATTGAGTTCAGTACTATCGCCGTCCCCAAGGGCCAGACCCTCGCGGAGTATGCCGATGTCCTGCGCCAGGAGGCGCGGCAGGTGGGCATCCCGATCGCCAACTACACGATCGGCGCCGACTTCCTGAACGGCTCGAACGGTGACCTGGAGGCCGAGATCAAGCGGGTAAAGGCCGAAGTGGATATCGCCGAGATACTCGGCGCCCCCGGCATGCGCCACGATGCCACCGGCGGTTTCCCTGCCGGCCACACCGGGCCCGCGGGCTTCGACGACGCCCTGCCGCGTCTGATCGAGGGCTGCCGTGCCGTCACCGAGTATGCCGCCGGGAAGGGCATCCGCACGATGGTCGAGAACCACGGATTCTTCTGCCAGGACAGCGCGCGCGTCGAGAAACTGATCAATGGCGTCGCCCACCCCAACTTCGGCGTCCTGGCCGACATCGGCAACTTCCTCTGCGTGGACGAGAATTCCGGCGAGGCGATCGGGCGCCTCGCACGCCACATCTTCCATACGCACGCCAAGGACTTCCACATCAAGTCGGGCGATGGCTTCAATCCGGGCGAGGGCTGGTTCATGAGCCGCGGCGGCAACTTCCTGCGCGGCGCGATCATCGGCCACGGCGACGTCCCGCTGCTGCAGGCCCTGCGCGCCCTGAAGCGCTCGGGCTTCAACGGCGTCCTCTCGATCGAGTTCGAGGGCATGGAGGACGTCAAGGAGAGCCTGCGTATCGGACTCGCCAACCTGCGCCGCCTGGTGGAGACCGCCTGACCAGCCGCCGCCCCTGCGGGGGCGGCAGTAGCAGTAGGCAGTGGCAGTAGGCAGGGACGATTATTGCGACCACACAGTGGCTCGCAATTTAGAGGGTAAAAGCGCTGCGCGACCCTTTCGCCGCCCGGTGGCAGAAGGCAGAAGGCAGTTGGCAGTTGGCAGTTGGAATGAGGTGTCTCAGACTAGGGTTCAGGGTTCAGGAAATCCTAAACTTTGTCGTGAGCTTTGTCGGTAACTTTGTCGAAAGCGAAAGAGTAAGCGGGTGGAGTAAGCGTGCTGATTAAGAGTGAGATTAAGAGAGGGTTTAAGTGTGTGCTTCGCGCCTACACCTTGTCTCCAACACCTTGTCCGAACACACCTTGTCTTCGCACCTTGTCTCCACACTTTGTCGAATGTGAAAGGACAAGCGGCAGCGATGTCTCAGACCGGAATGAAAACAACCACTGAACCCCGAACCCTGAACCCTTCGCTTGCACAAACCGGAGGTTTTGCAAGCGCCTCCATGAACACGTCGCCGGATGCGTTCTTCGACACGGTGTACGACCTGATCGTCTTCGGCGCCGGATACGCGGGGTTCGGCGCGCTGCAGTCCGCCGCCAAGGCCGGCAAGCGCGTCCTGCTGGTCGACCCGCGCTGCGATCTGCTCTGGGAGAGCAGCCGCACGTTCCACGCCGCAAGCGGCCCCTGGACACCGCGCTTCGGCAGCTTCGGACGCACGATGGCGATCGTCACCGGCATCGGTGACGGGACAATCGACGGTGGACAGGCGGAATGGGCCGCCAACGAGGTGCTGCGCGACGCCGGCACGCCGCGGCTCTATTACGCCACCCCCGTGGCCATCGAGCGCACGGGAGACTTGATCGAGTCTGTCACCGTCGCCTGCCCCGAGGGTCTGCGGCGCCTTGTCGCCCGGCAATGGATCGATGCCACCGAGGAGGGGCGTCTGGCACGCCTCTGCGGCACGGCACAATCCCCCCGCCCACCCGCGCGACGGCTGGCCTACGTGATGCTGCAACGCCGCGAGTGGCCCGGCGGGGAGACGGTGCCCGTCCCCCTGACTGAATTTCCCGATGTCCGCGCCGTCTGGCAGGCGTCGCACTGGACGGCCGAGCGCGCCCTGCGCATCGAGGCGCCGGGATGCGGCACGCCGCCGCTCAGCGCACTGCTGACATCCGGACTCGCGGCGTTGCGCAAACTGATCGGCACGACGTGCGACGACGCCTTTGTCAGCCACGCCAGCTATACGTTCTATCCCGAGTATGAGGCGGGTACTGCGGCGGCCTCACCCGCCGCCAACCTTGCCCTGGCCGTGCCGGGCCTGGCACAGCAGCCGGTGCGGACGCTCTGCGACCGCTATGAGCTCGGCTGCGCCGCGCTGGCCCGGATCGAAGGCCAGCCGTGCGCCGCCGCCGGCCTGCGGCCAACTCCCCCCACCCCGCCAAAACCCGAAGACGTGCTCGAGGCGCCGGTCGTTGTGGCGGGGCTCGGTACCGCCGGCGCGCTGGCCGCCATCGCCGCCGGCCGTTCCGGCGCCCGGGTGCTGGCCTTCGAGGAGCAGCCGTTCCCCGGCGGCGTCGCGGTGGCCTGCTGCATCCATGCCTATTACTACGGCTGCCCCGGCGGGCTACAGGAGGAGATTGATGACGAGGTCGCCAAACTGATGCCACTCTTCGCCCGGCGCAAGGAGTGGCCGGCGGGGTATCATCCGCACGCCCGGCGCGCCGTGCTCGAGCGGCTGCTAGCCGCGGCCGATGTCGAGACGCACTATGGATGCCGCCTCGTAGAGGTGACGTGCGACGGCGGCAGGATCATTGCGGCCACCGTCGCTACACCCGATGGCATACGCACCGTCCGCGCGGAGGCCTGGATCGACGCCACCGGCGAGGCCACGCTTTGTCACACGGCCGGCGTTCCCAGCCGGCTCGGGCGCGCGAGCGACGGCAACCTGCATGTCTATACGCAGTCGTGCTCGGCCTACAGCTACCGGGAGCATCAGTTTACCGCCTTCATCAACAACTCCGATACCGGCTTTGTCGATCCCAACGACGCCCGTGACATGACGCGGGCCCGCATCGAGGGGCTCCACGACTACAAGCTGCAGGTAACCAACGCCTTCAACCGTGCCACCGGCATGGTGCCTGCCATCGGCATCCGGCAGGGGCGCCTGGTGGCAACCGACTACCGCCTCACGCTGGATGACCTCCTCGAACGGCGGCGTTTCGACGACGCCATAGGCTTCACCGGCGGACACTACGACAACCATGCCGACGACTTCTTCGCCGAGAGCGACGCCGCAGCCATGCTCGTATGGGGGGCGGGCTGCTGGGGTGCCCGCACGGCCTGCGAGATCCCCTACCGTGCCCTTCTGCCGCAGGGACTCGACAACCTCTGGCTGGCCTGCCGTGCTGCCGGCGGCACGTTCGACGCCAGCATGGGTTTCCGCATGCAGCGCGACATGCACCGCCTCGGCGAGGCGGCGGGCATTGCCGCCGCGCTGGCGGTACAGCACGGCACCACCAGCCGGGCAATCCCATTTGAAGAACTCCGGCAGGCCCTGCTCCGCTCGGGCGCCCTGCAGCCGCCGCTGGAGGATACGCATAATTTCGGGCGTGCGGTCAGCACGCTGGAAGGCGACGCCGTGCTCAATGGCCCGGCCACGGAGAGCAACATCCGGGCGTGGATCAAGGCACTCGCGACACCGCAACCCGGACTGGCGCTCTGGCGCCTCTACCGCCTCGGCCCGCAAAAGACGCGCCATCTGATCGCGCCGCTGCTGCGGCCGCGTGCCGTGGCACCCGCCACGGCGGATGCCGCCTACCATGCCGCCCTGCTCTGCTGCGCGTGGGGCGATGCCGCTGGCGAGCGGATCCTGAAGGCGACGGTCGCGCGCCGTGGACCGTCGCCCGGCGGACGGCAAGTGCCGCGCAGTTGGGCGGCGGCCTGGGCGCTTGGTTGCGGCGGCACGCCGCGCGCCTGGCGCGTCCTCGCCGAATATGCGGCCGATGCCGCAAACCCGGCGGCGGCACGGCTGACCGCGGCCGATGCCTGCGTGCGCATCGCGCAACGCCACACGCCGCGCCCCGCCGACAGCGCGCGCATGGCGCGCATGCTGCCGAAGCTGGAAGGCTGCCACCATAGGCTGCGCCCCTGGCAGGCCGACTTCATAGCCGAGCGGGTGCGGATAGCCTTTGGCCTGCCACGCGATCCGGCGTTGGTGCAGGCCTACACCAACGATCCCAGCCTGATCGTCCGCCGCGCTTTCGCGGAGCGGCTGGCAGGCGCGAAGCCGCCCCAGACGGCTGACGGATGAAGGGACTGCTGATTTAAAACGGCCTGTACGGTCACCCGCGTGGCGCACTACGTGCGCAAGCGGTTTGAGTGCGCGGACCAGGACGCGCTTTCTACCGCGGGACCTGGCCCGCGCACATGAGGAAACAGCCAAGGCAACAGGGAACGCCAAAAAATTTTAGATTGTTGTTTTTAGATTTGTGATTGGTTGTGCTTGGTACATCCTCTTTTGCTCCGCCCCGACAAGCCCGCAGTCGTCGAATGTCGGCGGCTGTCGTCGAGTGCCTGGGACGCATCTGCAGAAGCGCGCCAGCACAGGTAGGGCGAAGCCGTCCCGGCTAGCCGCAGCGATGGAGCGTGGCATGGGCTGAGAGCCCGGTTCCACCTGTCCATACGTAGGGATTTCACCTTGCCAGAGTACCGCCTTCAGGCGGAAGTGGTTCAGGGGCTTCAGCCCCCTCCCATGACCCCTTTTTCCAAGGGAAAAAGGGCTTCGCGGGCCTGAAGGCCCTTGTTGGCTTCCGGCTGAAGCCGGTACTCCGACGC
>JAAYLN010000432.1 GCA_012521875.1 Lentisphaerota bacterium
CAGTTAGAACAGGTCAGAGACGCCACTTTGTCGCGAGAGCTTTGTCGGTAACTTTGTCGAAGGTAACAAAGCTCACGCGAAGGCGCGAAGGCGCGAAGAATTTTAACCGCAGATGTCCTGCTTCGCAGGCGCATATGCCGCAGATTTGAATGGGCTGTCTCAGACTAGAACGAAAACTCCCCGCGTCCCCTCTCTCCTTTTACCCTCTTCGATCATACGTCTGAGTCGTATGATCAACAATTTCGTTGATTGTCGTCGGCTGTCGTCGAGTGCCGGGGAAGCTCCCGCAGAAGCGCGCCAGCAAAGGTGGGGCGAAGCCGTCCCGGCTAGCAGCAGCGATGGAGCGTGGTAGTGTGGGGCAGACATTCCTGTCTGCCCTCGTGGACGTGCGCAGACAGGAATGTCCGCGCCACATTGGTGCAGCTCCCGCAATGGCGTGTAAGCATAGTTGGGGCGACGCCGTCCCGGCTAGCTGCAGCGATGGAGCGTGATAGTGTGGGGCAGACATTCCTGTTTGCCCTCGCGGCCGTGCGCAGACAGGAATGTCCGCGCCACATTGGTGCAGTTCCCGCAAGGCGGATAGGTGGCGGAACGGGCGGGATTGGCGGTGCAGAGCCTTGAGTGCGGCTCGCCGGTCACGCCGCGTAGCGGCATGACGGGGACGGCTCGCCCTACCATGCGGTTCGCTGTACCGTGAGCTTGTACAGACCCTGATGGGGCGGGATACGGTTTAGGAACAGGGGCACGCGGCGGGGACGCCGCGCATGCACAAGGATGGCCTGGTACTGATATAAAAACGCCCTGTGCGGTGGTCGGAGTACCGCCTTCAGGCGGAAGTGGTTCAGGGGCTTCAGCCCCGTTCCCATACCCCCATTTTTCAAGGAAAAATGGGCATCGCGGGCCTGAAGGCCCTTGTTGACTTCCGGCTGAAGCCGGTACTCCGGCCCGACTGCAACCCATGCAGAAACTGTACGGCCAAGACCGGTCGCAAGGGTGTCACGGTAGGTCTGGCGCAGGACTGGCACGCAGCGGGGACGCCGCGTCAACCAGCCAGCCACCCCATCTTTAGCTTTCGACAAAGCGTAGGGACGAAGTGTGGGGACGAAGCGTAGCCGACAAGGTGTGGAGACAAAGTGTGGGGACAAGGTGTGCCATTGGGCGGCGAAAGGGCAGCGCAGCGCTTTTACCCTCTAAATTGCGAGCCACTGTGTGGTCGCAAAATCGTCCCTGCCTACTGCTACTCATGCCAGCGCCGCAAGGCGGCAGGAGGCATGGAACTGGTCGAGCGGGGTGCGCAGCAGGGCGATGCCCTCGCGGCGTGCGGCGGCCAGCATGTCGTCGGGAATGTCGCGCCCGTGGCAGACGAGCACAACACGGATGTCGGCCAGCGTGCAGACGGCGATGGTGTTGAGGTGGTTCTGTACCGTGATCAGCACCGACTCGGGCGGTGCGTTGCCCATGACATCGCTCAGCAGATCGGAAGTATAGGCGGCATTGACCGCGACCTCCCCATCGGGAGCGGCGAGGATCTCGCCCTCGCAGGCGGCGGCAAGTTCCTGAAGCGTCATGACGGTTTTGCCTCCTCCTCCGGGTTGTTCAGCTTCAGGGCGAAGCCGGCGCGCACCGTGGTTCCCTTGCCCGGCGCCGAGCTGATATCGAAGGTGTCGGAGACGCGTTTGGTGTTAGGCAGTCCCATGCCGGCACCGAACCCCAGCGAGCGGATCCAGTCGTTGGCCGTCGAGCTGCCGTCGCGGCAGGCCCACTCGACGTCGGGTATGCCGGGGCCGGTGTCCTTGGCGATGACCTCCGCGCGCCCGTTCGAGACCAGGAAGGTCAGCGTGCCGCCGTCGGAGTGGACGCACATGTTGAGTTCCAGCTCATAGGCCGCCACGGCGATGCGGCGTGTCACGCGTGTATCGACGTTGCGGTCGCGCAGCAGGATCTTGATCTCGTTGGCGGCCTTGCCGGCGTTCTCGAAGTCGAGCTTGACGACCGGGTATTCGCAGAGCATGTAGAGGTGGTCGTCCTCGCCCACGCCGACATTGACGCCCTTGTGGGCGCGCTCGAGGCGCTCGAACTCCTGGGTAAGCTCATGCAGCAGCACACGGTTGATGTCGCGCTGGCTGACGATGCCGACCAGCGTGCGCCCGCGGTTGAGCACGGGGAAACGTCCGTATTTATAGCGGTCGAAATAGCGCAGGGCGAAGGCGACGGGCATGTCATCCTCGAGCACGATCAGGTGCGTCGTCATGTGGCGGCCGCATGGCTCGTTGATGTAGCCGCCCTCGAGGGCGCGTATGATGTCGTCGATGCTGACGAGCCCGTAGAGCCGGCCGCCCTCGCGGATCGGGATGCCGCTGATGTTGTTGGCGCGCATCAGTTCCTGGGCGCGCTTCATGGGTGCCTGTCGGTTGAGCGTCAGGAGCTCGGTGCTCATGACATCGCGCACCTTGAGGCGGTGTACCATCTCGAGGAGGATGAGCGGCGAGGAGTCACCGCCGGCATCCGGCTCGGCAGTCTGTCCCGCATTGGCGGCTGCGCCGATCACGCTGTCCTTGGCCTTCGCCGTTCCGGGCGCGATCTGCTTGTCTTTAAGCGCCTGCGCCACATTGCTTCTCCGCCATGCGCGCCTTGTGTATCCGCACGCAGCAGTCATACTTGGATAGCGGCGAGGTGGCCAGCGGGATGCCCAGCGAGCGCGCCACATCCACCATGGTCGAGGGCAGCGGCTTGCCATTGGCGACAACCACGCCCATGGCCCCGACGATCTGCGCTGTGCGCAGTGCCTGATCGCTGGCGAGCGAGGTTACCAGCAGCATGTCGTCGGCATCCACAAGCAGCACATCGCTCATCAGATCCGAGGCCATCACATAGCCCAGATGGCGTCCCGGCCCCTCGCAGGCATAGCAGATTGTGCCATCAAGTGCTTTTACAACATCAATAATCGTCATCAGGTTACTCCGTGCGGATCGGTATCCGCCGCGGCATCCTGCTGGGATGCCATCTTGACCATACAGAAAAGCTTCTCGATCTCCATGCGTATGTCGATCGTATGCACCAGACATTGGGCATTGCTGCGCAGATGTGCGGTGGTGAAGTTCAGCACGCCGCGGATGCGTGAGCTGCGGATCATGTCCATCACCGAGGGCGCCGCCTCCTCGGGGACGCTGAGCACGGCAACGTCGACCTCCTCGCGATCAACGACTTCCACAAGCTCATGCACATCGTACAAAGGCACGGCCGCCTCGGTGTCGATTACCTGCGGATCGATGTCGAATCCTGCCACAACGCAGATGCCATGGCGCCGTCCCCCATACATGCTCACGATGGCGGAGCCGATGTGGCCGCAGCCGATAACCACGACCTTCAAAACGCCGCTCACGCCAAGCACATCGGTGAGCCGCTCGATAAGCGTGTCGATCGTGTAGCCGCCACGCCGCACGCCGCGGATGCCGTGCTGCCCGAGATCCTTGCGCACAAGCGAGCCCGACACGCCCAGCGCGTCGGCCAGATTGTCCGAGAAGACCCGGACAAACCCCAGCCCCTTGAGGCGCAGCAGTACCGAACGGTAGCGCGACAGACGTTCAATGACATCTTTAGACATTGCTGCTTGCATGGCGGTATAATGACACATGACGCCACCGCGTGTCACGTGTTTTCGTATGGCGTGTCATTATTTTTTCTGTTTTGACACAAATATCATCTTTGAGCCGTTTGACACGCCACAAATTGTCATAGCTTTTACGCTTGGAAAACTGCGGCATATCTGGCACAATAACACAATTCATTTCGGAAACGGCTCTGCCGCCATTCGCGGCAGGGCACAGCGTTGGGAGAAGAGCTTGAGCACCACAGCAGCACCAGTCAAAGATGCCGACGGCAAGATCACCTTGACGCCGGAACTTAAAGAGTTCATTACCGCCTGGAAGGAGCGCCCCGGCAATCTGGTCATGGTTCTCCACCGCATTCAGGAGACCTACGGCTATATCCCCCGCAAGATCGCCTTTGAAGTGGCCGATCTGCTGGAGATTCCGCTGGCCAAGATCTACGGCGTCATCACCTTCTATAATTTCTTCAAGCTGAAGAAGCCGGGTCGCAACATCATCCAGGTCTGCATGGGCACGGCCTGCTATCTGCGCGGCGGCGACGACCTGCTGCTGGATCTCGAGGGTGCGCTGGGCATCGGCGTCAACGCGACCACGGATGACGGCGAGTTCTCGCTGGAGGCGGTGCGCTGCCTCGGCTGCTGCGGCCTGGCGCCGGTGATGGTGATCAACGGGGAGGTCTACGGCAAGGTGGAACTGGCCGACCTGCCCGGCATCCTCAACAAGTACCGCAAGGCGGCCTCCTGAGGACGGCGCCGTGCATGCGACGCTCTGCGACTATCTCGCGGACATCGCGCAGAACGCGATCGAGGCCGGGGCCTCCCTGGTCGAGGTGGACGTGGACGAGGACGGGGAAAACGTGAAGGTGCGGGTAGGCGACAACGGAAAGGGCATGGATGCGGCCACACAGGCACGCCTCTGGGATCCCTTCTACAGCGAGGAGGGCAAGCACGACCACCGCCGTGTGGGCCTCGGGCTGCCGCTCCTGCGCCAGGTGGTCGAGGCCACCGGGGGCGGGTTGAAGCTCGACTCGCTTCCCGGCAAGGGCACGACGGTAAGCTTCTCCCTGCCCGCGGCACACCTCGACACCCCGCCGCTCGGCGACCTGCCCGGCACGTTTCTGAGCCTGATGGCGCACGACGGTGCTTACGATTTGCAGGTGCGGCGCACGCGTGGCACTCAAGGCTACGCCGCCAGCCGCGCCGAACTGCTGGACGCGCTGGGCGAACTGCAAACGGTTGGCAGCCTGGTGCTGGCGCGCGACTACCTGCGCGGCCTGGAAACTGAATTGACGAACATGAACAACGAGGAGCCGCGGAACGCCGTTTCCGGCGGCCACGGTGAGGGATAACGATGAGCAGACTGACACTCGAGGATCTCCGCAAGCTGCGCGAGACGCAGCAGAAGACTATGGCGCTCCGCGAAAGCGAGGGCAAGGACGTCCAGATCATTATCGGCATGGGAACCTGCGGCATCGCCGCCGGCGCCAAGGATACCTTCAGCACGATGATCAACACCGTCGCGGAGAAGGGACTCTCCAACGTCATGGTGCGCCAGACCGGCTGCATGGGGCTCTGCCACTCCGAGCCAACGGTCGAGGTGATCGTGCCCGACATGCCCACTATCATCTACGGCAACGTCACTCCCGAGGTCGCCAGGCAGATCATCGAGAACCACGTGCAGAAGCACCAGTTGCTCGACGGGCACATCTGCGACCGTCCGGCGGTTGACATCATCGGCAAGTAAAGAGGTGTTATCATGGTGAGCAAGTACTACATACTCATCTGCGGCGGTACCGCCTGCGACTCGAACGACGGTATCCGCCTTACCGAGGAGCTGAAGAAGGAGATCACGAAGGCGGGTCTCACCAAGGACGTGCAGATCGTGCGCACGGGCTGCCTCGGCTTCTGCGAGATGGGGCCGATCGTCAAGATTCTGCCCGAGGACACCTTCTACGTCTGCGTCAAGCCCGAGGACGCGCACGAGCTGGTGCAGGAGCATCTGGTCAAGGGGCGCGCGGTTCCGCGCCTGCTCTATGACCGCCGCCAGAGCCAGACGCTCGTGGCCCTCGAGGGCATCGACTTCTACCAGAAGCAGTTCCGCATCGTCCTGCGCAACTGCGGCGTGATCGATCCCGACAAGATCGACGAGTACATCGCGCGCGACGGCTACCGGGCGCTCGAGAAGGTGCTCTTCGAGATGACCCCCGCCGACGTCATCGCCGAGCTCGAGAAGGCCGGCCTGCGGGGCCGCGGCGGCGCGGGCTTCCCCACCGGCAAGAAGTGGATGTTCTCCATGAACGCCCCCGGCGACCAGAAGTACATCGTCTGCAACGCCGACGAGGGCGACCCCGGCGCCTACATGGACCGCTCCACGCTCGAGGGCGACCCGCACTCGATCCTCGAGGCCATGACCATCGCCGGACGCACCACCGGCGCCTCGATGGGCTACATCTACATCCGCGCCGAGTATCCCCTGGCCATCCGCCGCCTGGAGAACGCCATCGCCCAGGCCCACGCCTACGGCCTGCTCGGCAAGAACATCCTCGGCAGCGACTTCAGCTTCGACATCGAGCTGCGCTTCGGTGCCGGCGCCTTCGTCTGCGGCGAGGAGACGGCCCTGCTCGCCTCCATCGAGGGACAGCGCGGCACACCACGCCCGCGCCCCCCCTTCCCCGCCGTCAAGGGCCTCTGGGGCAAGCCGACGGTCATCAACAACGTCGAGACGCTTGCCAACGTCCCGGTCATCATCCTCAAGGGCGGCGACTGGTTCAACAAGATCGGCACGGCCACCTCCAAGGGCACCAAGGTCTTCGCCCTCACCGGCAAGGTCAAGCACTCCGGCCTGATCGAGGTGCCCATGGGCACCACCCTGCGCGAGATCATCTTCGAGATCGGCGGCGGCATCCGCAACGACAAGACCTTCAAGGCGGCCCAGACCGGAGGTCCCTCCGGCGGCGTCATCCCGCCCGAGTTCCTCGACACGCCGATCGACTACGAGAACCTCGCCAAGATCGGCTCGATCATGGGTTCCGGCGGCCTGATCGTCATGGACGAGACCGACTGCATCGTCGACGTGGCCAAGTTCTACCTGCAGTTCACGGTCGATGAGTCGTGCGGCAAGTGCTCGCCCTGCCGTATCGGCGGACGCACGCTCTACAACTATCTCGAAAAGATCACCAATGGCGAGGGCAAGGCCGAGGATATCGACACCATGCTCGAGACCGCCAGGGCCATGCAGCGCGCCTCGCTCTGCGGCCTGGGCCAGACCGCGCCGAACCCCGTCGTCTCGACGCTGCGATACTTCCGCGAGGAATACAGGGAGCACATCGAGAACAAGCGCTGCCGCGCCGGCAAGTGCAAGAACCTGCTGCAATACACCATCAACCCCGAGAAGTGCGTCGGCTGCACCGCCTGCGCCCGCGTCTGCCCCGCCAACGCCATCACCGGCGAGCGCAAGCAGAAGCACACCATCGACGGCGAGAAGTGCATCAAGTGCGGCCAGTGTCACGAGGTCTGCAAATTCAAGGCCGTCGAGCGGTCGTAACCGCGTAAGCCAACTCACGTCTGGAGCAGAACATGGACAACATGATCAATCTCGAAATCAACGGCATCCCGGTCGAGGTCCCGGCCGGAACCACCATCCTTAACGCCGCACGCAAGGTGCAGGTCAAGATCCCGACGCTCTGCTATCATCCGGATCTGTCGCCCTGGGCCGCCTGTGGCATCTGCATCGTGCGCGACGGCAAGTCGCCCAAGCTGCTGCGTGCCTGCTGCACCGAGGTCGCGCCGGGCATGAAGATCGCCACGCACGATCCGGAGATCGTCCAGATCCGCCGCAGCGTGCTCGAGCTGATCCTCAGCACCCACCCCAACGACTGCCTGCAGTGCCCGCGCAGCGGCAACTGCGAGCTGCAGAGGCTGGCGGCCGCCTTCGGCATCCGCGACAACCCCTACCCCAACCGCTACGAGCCGCTGCCACGCGATGAGACGACGACCTCGCTCGTCCTCAATCCCGAGAAGTGCATCAAGTGCGGCCGCTGCGCGCTCGTCTGCCAGCAGATGCAGAACGTCTGGGCGCTGGAGTTCATCGGCCGCGGCGAGGGCACGCGCATCGCGCCCGCCGCCGATGTCACGCTCAGCGAGTCGCCCTGCATCAAGTGCGGCCAGTGCTCGGCCCACTGCCCCGTCGGCGCCATCTACGAGAAGGACGAGACCGCCAAGGTCTGGAACGCGCTCAAGGATCCCGACAAGTACTGCGTCGTGCAGATCGCACCCGCCGTCCGCGTGGCTATCGGCGAGTCGTTCGGACTCGAGCCCGGCACGCTGATGACGGGCAAGGTCTATGCCGCCCTGCGCCGCCTGCACTTCAACGCGGTCTTCGATACCAACTTCTCGGCCGACCTGACGATCATGGAGGAAGGCACGGAGTTCGTCCACCGCTTCACCAGGCAGCCCGAAACGCTCCCGCTGATCACCTCCTGCTGCCCGGCCTGGGTTGACTGGATGGAGAAGTACGCCCCCGACTTCAAGGACAACTTCTCTACGGCCAAATCGCCCCAGCAGATGCTCGGCGCGCTCTCCAAGACCTACTACGCCGAGAAGATGGGTATCGATCCCGCCAAAATCTACATGGTCTCGATCATGCCCTGCACAGCCAAGAAGTTCGAGATCTCCCGCGACCCGCACATGACCGCCAGCGGATACCAGGACGTCGACGTGGTTCTGACGACCCGCGAACTGGCGCGCATGATCAAGAGCGCCGGCATAGATTTCCTCAATCTGCCCGACGAGGGATGCGACTCGATCCTCGGCAACTACACCGGCGCCGGCACGCTCTTCGGTGTCACCGGCGGCGTGATGGAGGCGGCCCTCCGCTCGGCCTACTACCTGATCACCAGCGAGGATCTGCAGAAGGTCGAGTTCGAGGCCGTCCGCGGCATGGATGATGTCAAGGTGGCCGAGATCGACATCAAGGGCACCAAGGTCAGGATCGCCGTCGCCCACCAGATGGGCAACATCGAGCAGGTGCTCAACGCCATCCGCGAGGACCGCGAGGCCGGCCGTAAGCCGCGATTCGACTTCATCGAGGTCATGGCCTGCCGCGGCGGATGCATCGGCGGCGGCGGACAGCCCCTCGGCGCCACCGACGCCATCCGCGCCAAGCGCACGCTCGGTCTCTACGACGACGACGAGCGCTCGGTGCTGCGCTGCTCGTACCACAACCCCGACATCAAGAAGCTCTATGAGGACTACCTCGGCGAGCCGAACGGCGAGATGGCCCACAAGCTGCTCCACACGCACTACCGCGAGCGCAGCATCTACGCCCGCTAGTAGCGCGATCTCATCATCATCCCGGCCCGCGGCACTTCCCGTGCCGCGGGCTTTTTTTTCAGTTGCACGCTCCATCAACTGCGACAAGCGGGACGCTTGCCGCACCTTCCGGTTGTGGTACCGTATGCTTCCGCTGAAGCCATCCTGTGTGCGGCTCGCCGGTCACACCGCGCAGCGGCGTGCCGGGGACGGCTCGCCCTACCCTTCGGTTCGCTGTACCGCGAGCTTTTTCTGAGGTGGCGCACGGGGTGGTAAGGTGTTGGTGGAGACAAAGTGTAAGCGCGGAGCGCACACTTAATCCCACGCTTAATCCCACTCTTAAACGGCACGCTGTCTTACTCCACCCGCTTACTCTCTCCCCCTCTTCGCTCCCCGGCTCCGCCGGATCATTCTCGTGCGCACCGGACCTCCGTGTCCGGTGACTGGAGCAGCTTGTGCCAAGGCTGATGAAAGCACAAAACACCCACTTTAAACCACTACTCCGCGTATCCCCTCTCTCCTTTTACCCTCTCCGATCATACGACTGAGTCGTATGATCAACGTCTTGCTCCACAGGCGTCGAGACTGCTAGAATACGCCCATTCATATGGCAACAAACTCACTCCTGTGGATTCTGAATGGCTGCGGCATGGAGGCCGGTTCCATTACCGGCGGCCCCGTCCGCTTCCATGAGATTTCACGCCGCTGGCAGGCCCGCGGGGAGCTCGGCCTGCACCTCATGACCACGGCCGGCGGCGCGGGCATGCTGCGCCGCATGGGCTGCACGCTGCCCATGACGCGCGTACCGGCGGCGCTGTTCGCCAACCGCGAATGGTTCCGGCTGCAGCGCTTCTGGTCGTACTGCATATCGGCGTTTGCCAGCCGCTTTGTGGTGCGCCGCCTGCCGCCTGTCAACACGGTCATCACCGTCAGCGACTACTTCTGCGACGTCGTCCCCGCCTGCCTGATGCGGCGCCGCCATCCCGGTTGCCGCTGGATCGCCTGGATCCATCACCGCGAGCTGCCGCCCTCCGAACGCCCCGGTAACCGGCTGGTCAACCACATCACCTGGCGCATGCAGGAGTGGAGCCTGCGCCGCATCGCGGCGCGCGCCGATGCCGCCTGGCTCTACGACACCGAGGCCGGCGACCAGGTACGCGAGCGCCTGCTGGCGCTCGGCATGGCGCCTGAACGCATCCGCACCATGCGCTGCGGCATCAACCTCGACGACATCCGCCGCGCCCCTGCCGGCGAACCGGATATAGATGCCGTCATGATCGGCGTGCGCCCCAACAAGGGCCTGCACGACATACTGCCGGTCTGGGAGGAGCTGCAACGCCTCCGCCCCGGTACCACCCTGCGCCTGATGGGCGGCATGAGCGGCGAGGGGCCGCTGCTGCAGGAGATTGCCCGGCGCGGCTGGCAAAAGCTGATCGAGGTCTTCAAGCCCCCGCAGGGCTTCCTGCCCCAGGACGAGTACTACGCCATGATCAAGCGCGCGCGCCTGCTCTTCGCACCGAGCCACGAGGAGGGCTGGGGCATGGCCGTGGCCGAGGCCATGGCGGCCGGCGTGCCGGTGGTGGCCTACGATCTACCGGTTTACCGCCGCATCTACGGAGCGGCCTTCGAGGCCGTGCCATGCTTCGACACCCGGCACTTTGCCGCCGCGCTGCAGAGCCTGCTGGATGATCCCGCCCGCGCGGCCCGCTTCCGCGATGCCGGCCTGCGCCAGGCCGCGGCACTCGACTGGAACACCCTGGCCGAGGAGGACTGGGAAGCGCTAACCTCACCTCACACCGTGCTGCCGCAGCACCTCGTACAGCACCAGCGCCCCGGCCACGCCGGCATTCAGTGAGGAGACCTGGCCGCGCATCGGCAGTTCGGCAATAAAGTCGCACTGCTCGCGGATCAGGCGCCCGAGACCGCGGCCCTCGTTGCCCACAACCAGACCGCAGCGTCCCTTGAAATCCACCTCCGTGTAGGGGCGCGCACCTTCGCCGACATCGAGTCCGGTGATCCAGCATTCGCACGCCTTGAGTTCCCCGATGGCGCGGCCCAGATTGACCACGCGCGCCACGCTCACGTGTTCTGAGGCACCGGCCGAGGCCCGCACCACTGCCGAAGTGACGCTTGCCGCGCGATCATTCGGGATGACCACCCCGGCCACACCGGCGGCATCCGCCGTGCGCAGCAGCGAGCCGACGTTCTGCGGATCCTCGATGTGGTCGAGCAGCAGCACAATGGCCGCCGGATCGTCGCGTACCGTCTCGAGTATCTGGTCGAATTCCGCATAGGGATAGCTGCTGGTGCGTATGGCAACCCCCTGATGATTGCCTCCATCGGTCAGCTCCTCCAGGTCATCCCGCGGCACAGACCTGACGGCGATACCGGCGCGGCGCGCCTCGTCGAGAATCACGGCCAGCTCGTCATCCGTGCGATTTGACGGAGTGGCCGCCATGCGCAGCTCGTGAATCTGGCGCCGCCCGGCAAGCAGCACCTCGATTACCGGACGCCGACCGTAGATCCAGCTCTCCCTCTCCCCCTTCCCGGCGCGTCCCGCGCCATGGGACGCTCTGCCGCGGCGATTGCCTCTCAATCGATCACCCACTCCTGTTCCTCCAGATCCTCGCTGCCCCGCCCAGGCTTCCACTTGGGACGGTTGCCGAAGAGTGCCGTGCCGATGCGGATCCAGGTGGCGCCCTCCTCGATGGCGACCTCGAAATCGCCGCTCATCCCCATCGAGAGGCGCGGCAGCTCAAGGCCGAACTGCTGCTCCCAGCGGTCGCGGCACTCGCGTAGACGGGCGAAGACCGGACGCGTCAACTCCGGATCGGGCGCGATCGGCGCCATGGTCATCAGCCCTTCCAGCGTCACGTTCCGCATCTCCAGCGTGCGCTCGATGACCGCCGGCGCCTCCTCGGGGCGCAGACCGAACTTGCTCGACTCGCCCGAGACATTGATCTCCAGCAGGACCGAGGGCCTGGCCCCCAGTTCCCCGGCGATATTCTCGATATGCTCGAGCAGGCGTAGCGAGTCGACCGAATGGATGCAACTGAAATGCTCGAGCGCGGCACGTACCTTATTGCGCTGGAGGTGGCCTATGAGGTGCCATTCGGGGCCGCTGATGCAGAGGGGGATCTTGGCCTGCGCTTCCTGCACACGGTTCTCGCCCATGATGCTCAGACCGGCCTCCCAGGCCTCGCGCACCGCTTCCGGCCCGAAGGTCTTGGTCACCGCGATCAACTCGACCGACTCCGCCGGTCGTCCGGCGCGCCGGCAGGCCTCCGCCATCCGCGCGCGGATGGCGGCCAGACGCTCCGCAAAATCCGTCTCCATCAATTCTGTATCCATGTTAAATCCCGATTCTACTGGTACTGCCAGCGATACTTCATGGTACCCGATGCCAGTGTATCGGGTCAAGGTAATCGGCTAGTGACAGGGGGACAGGAGTGCGCGGTGGGCGAATGGAGAGCGGGCGACCGCACCCCCGCTTTGCCGCGAGCTTTGTCTGTAACTTTGTCGACTTTGTCGAAAACGAGAGAGCAGGATGGGCTAGTCAGGCGTTTATCACTTGCCAGAGTACCGCCTTCAGGCGGACGATTAAACCCCGGTATACACCCCGGTCTCGACAATCCGTAGCTCAATTGCTATATTCTCAGACATTCCGCCAGGAAGAGTTATCCTAGTCGCGAATGAGTTGGGATGATCTCTATCCGGCGAACATGAGTGGCGCTTGTACCACCCTGCAAGTGCCGGAAGCCAGAGTTCAGGATGAAAACACCCTGGTCTGAGATATCACCAGCCGCTCTGTCTTTTGCTTTTGACAAAGCGTAGGGACAAAGTGGGGAGACGAAGCGTATCCGACAAAGCGTGGAGACAAAGTGTAGAGTCAAAGTGCAAGCGCGAAGCACACACTTAAACCCTCACTTAAACTCACTCTTAATCGGCACGCTTACTCCACCCGCTTAATCCTTTGCTTTCGACAAAGTTACCGACAAAGCTCGCGACAAAGTTTAGAATTTCCTGAACCCTGAACCCTTCGCTTGCACAAACCGCAGGTTTTGCAAGCCCCTCATAAGGAAACAGCACAATGACGATCACAATTCACCCTGATGCAACCAGGCTGGGCGCATACGCCGCGGCCTTTGCTATCGAAAAGCTGAACCAGGCCATTGAAAAACACGGCAAGGCGCGTCTGGTGCTTTCCACCGGAGCCTCGCAACTGACGACCATCGAGGCGCTGATCCGCGGCAAACTCGATTGGTCGCGCGTGGAAATGTTCCATCTGGATGAATATGTGGGACTCCCCATCACCCACAAGGCCAGTTTCCGGCGCTATCTGCAGGAGCGCTTTGTGGATCACCTGTCACTCAAGGCAGTGCATTGGGTGACAGATAGTGCCGACTGCATCCCGGTCTTGAACCGCGAGATTGCCAGGGGACCGATAAACGTTGGCCTGATCGGTATCGGCGAGAACGCCCACGTGGCCTTCAACGACCCTCCGGCGGACTTTGATGATACAGCGGCCTACAAGGTGGTCACGCTGGATGATGCCTGCAAGCGTCAGCAGGTGCGTGAAGGATGGTTTGAGAATCTGGATCTGGTGCCCAGGCAGGCCATCTCCATGACCGTGCAGCAGATCATGCGCTGCGAGACCATTATCAGTTGCGTGCCCTTCGCCGTGAAGGCCGAGGCCATCCGCAAGACACTGCTTGCTCCGCAGCCCGATCCGCAGGTGCCCGCCAGCATCCTCAAGACACATCCCGACTACCATCTGCATGTGGATGAGGACGCGTGGAACGGTTTCGACCCGGCCAATATCCGCATGCCCGAAGGCAAGACCGTGAACGTGCGGCGCGAGGGCTGACAACCGGCTCCCGGTCTGAGACACCACCATCTGCGCCCCGCCCAAGGCATTCTCGTTGGGCCGGATCTCCGTGTCCGGGGACTGATACAGCTTTTTTGACATAGCGTAGGGACAAAGTGTGGGGCAGACATTCCTGTCTGCCCTCGTGGACGTGCGCAGACAGGAATGTCCGCGCCACTCTGCGGCAACTTCCGCAATGACGGATAGGTGGCGGAATAAGCGGAGTTGGCGTTACAGTGCCTTGTGTGTGTGCGGCTCGCCGGTCACACCGCGTAGCGGCGTGACGGGGACGGCTCGCCCTACCCTGCGGTTCGCTGTACCGTATGCTTTTCAGACGCGCGTGATACCTTTTCTAATCTGCGCAAATCTGCGCAATCTGCGGTTAAAAATCCTTCCATTGCGGCTCGCCCTACCCTGCGGTATACTGTACCGTGAGCTTGTGCCGTGGCGGCGGGCGGGGTGCTTCGGTACTGGCGCCAGCGGATGTGAACGGAATAGCCGGGCGCACTGGAGCCCGCCGTCCCCGGCGGTATCGTTCACCACCCATGCTCTCTCTAATACACCGCGGAGACCGCGGGCTCCATAGAGCATCTGAAGTGAACGGGGTGCCATAACCAAATCACAAATCACAAATCTAAAATCACAAATTGCCTACTGCCACTGCCTACTGCTACTGCCGCCGCCCTGCAGGGCGGCGGCACTGGCATGATTGGTGCTCACCCCTCTGGCGAGGCGCCTGCCGCATTCTGGCAGTCCGCGCCCCGCCTAAGAGACCCATGCGAATCCTATCCACAAGCACTGCGCCACGCACCATGCATCCGCCGGCCATCCGCCGGGAATCCAGCCTCCACGCCCCCCGTGCGGCGTGCATCCTGCCTGCTCTACTCCTGCTTGGCTCACTCTCCGTGTGTGCCGCGCCGGACGCCCCCGCACGCCACCCGCTGCGGTTCTCGCTGACCAACGCCATTTCCGAAGCCCACGCCGCATGGAGCGGCGACATCACGCTCCCCGGACACCACGATCTCTTTCTCCATACACCCAGGGTCACGGACTGGATCGTGGGAGATCGCCTCACCGGCAACCTCGAGTGGCCCACCAACGCCCCCCCGGGCGCCCAGTTGATGGCCTTCATCAAGGACCGCGACGGCAACTGGTTCCAGATGCTGCGCCCGGAACCGCTGCAACCGGGCACCAACCGATGGAGCTTCGACTTCTCCGCAGCGGCGACCGGCTGGAGCCCGTCAGGCCACCACCTCGTCTGGAACTACCGCGCCCGCCTGACACCGCAGATGGTGGGCCTGCGCGTCTTCGACATGCATGCGGGCTACACGGGCACATGCCGGATCGCCGAAGCGGAACTGGTCACCACCAACCGTGCCGCGACGCCGCCCACGATCCGCAACGTGCGGCCGAACAACCGCAGCATCCCCTGCTACGGACTCTTCGAGTTGCGCTTCGATCTGCCGGACCGCTACGCCAACCCCTTCGACCCCGCCGCCATTGATGTGACGGCGCTCATCGAGACGCCCGAGGGGCGCACCAACACCATCCACGGTTTCTACATGCAGGACTTCTTCCGCCTCGTGGATGATGTCGGCGAGCAGATGATCCCGCAGGGCCGCCCCGAATGGCGCGTGCGCTACACCCCCCGCGTGCCCGGAACGCACCGCTATGTGATCACGGCGCGCGATCCGCACGGCACGGCCAGTTCGGAACAAGGCAGCTTCGAGGCGCGCGCGGCCACGGGGCCCTGCTTTGTCCAGGTCGCGCGCAAGGACTGGCGCTTCTTCGAACTGGACGACGGCAGCCCATTCTACCCCATCGGACACAATACGCGCTCCCCCTTCGACACGCGCATGGACGAGCAGTTCCCCTGGCGCTTCCGCCACCCCGAGGGCACATCCGTCTATCGCCGCTACTTCCAGAACATGCACGCCGCCGGGGAAAACCTGGCCGAGGTCTGGATGTGCCAGTGGTCGCTCGGGCTGGAATGGTCTACGACCTCGCCCGGATATCACGGTCTAGGCGACTACCACCTCGGCAACGCCTGGGAACTCGACGAGGTGCTGCGCTGGGCGCGTGAATCGAAGATGCGCATCAACCTCGTGCTCAACAACCATGGCCGTGCCGGTCTCGGCTATGATGCCGAGTGGGGCGACAGCCCCTACAACACCGCCCGCGGTGGTTTCCTGCCCGCGGACGATCCGATGCAGTTCTTCAGCAGCGAGCGTGCATTCGACCTGCAACGCCAGATCAACCGCTACATCGTGGCGCGCTGGGGCTGGGACTCCACCATCTTCGCCTGGGAGTTGTGGAGCGAGCTCGACCTCTGCGGCACCCATGGCAGCAGCCCGGCCCCGCAGAACGATCCGCGGGTGATCGAATGGCACCGCAAGATGGGCGACTACATCCGCTCCATCGATCCCAACCGCCACCTCGTCACCACGCACCTCTCGGGCGACTACCGCATCACCAGCCCCGAACTGGCCCGCTTGCCGCAGCTCGACCACTGCTGCATCGACGCCTATCACTCCAGCCACAACCCGCTGCAGATCGTCAATCTGGTGCGCGAGACGGCCGAGCACTACAAGGCCTACCAGAAGCCGGTGCTCATCACGGAGTTCGGCGGCTCGTCCATGGGCGCCGGTCTCACGCATCTCAAAAAGGAACTCCACGCCGCACTCTGGTCCTCGGCCTGCACGCCGCTGGGGGGCACGCCCCTCTTCTGGTGGTGGCAGGTGGTCGAGGAGCAGAACTTCTATCCGATGTACACCGCCATCGCGCACTTCACGGCAGAAATTGACTACCGCGACCCGCAGTTCCAGCCCGTCCGCCTCACGCCCTCCTTCACCGGCGGGGTTGCGGTTCCCGAAGGGCAGGTCGGCCATGTCGCCATGGCCACCCCCACCCGCATGATCGGCTGGCTCTTCATCCGCCCCTGCTTCCTGCGCCAGGGCGAGCCACTTGAAAAACCGCTGGAAAACCTGACGCTGGCATGGAGCGGCTGCTCGAATGCCATCTACCGCACCGCCTTCCACGACACCGGCACCGGCAAGCTCCTCAAGCAGCAGGATGCGCGGCCGGAAAACGGAACCCTGCGCATATCCCTTCCCCCGGTCAGCCGCGATATCGCCTTCAAGGTTTACCAGCCCGGCATGGAGCCGCCGAAGCCGGAGTAGCCAGCGATCATTATTCACCCCCGAGCACTGCAACCCCATGCCGCACGCCAGCCCCCTCATCGCTATCGCCCCCGACTCCTTCAAGGGGGCGCTCTCGGCTGCCGAGGCCGCCGAGGCCATGGCGGACGGCTTCCGGCGCGGCTGGCCCGGCGTGCGCTGTCGCCTCATCCCCATGGCGGATGGCGGCGAGGGCACGGTGGAGGCCATGGCCGCCGCCACCGGGGCCAGGCTGATCACCGCCCGCGTGCGCGATCCCCTCGGACGCCCTGTCGACGCCACCTACGCCCGTGATGACCAGAGTGGGCTGGCGGTCATCGAGATGGCCGCGGCCAGCGGCCTTCCCCTGCTCCACCGCAGCGAGCGCAATCCCCTGACCACCTCGACCCACGGCACGGGCGACCTGATCCGCCACGCCCTCGACGGCGGCGCACGGACACTGCTGCTCGGCATCGGCGGCAGCGCGACCAACGACGGCGGCACCGGCATGGCGGCGGCGCTCGGCGCCCGCTTTCTCGACCGCCAGGGCGAACCGCTCGCACCGGGAGGCGGTGCCCTGCGCCAACTGCATCACGTTGATCTTGCGGGGCTCGACCCGCGCCTGGGCAGCGTGAGAATCCAAGTCGCCTGCGATGTCACCAACCCCCTTTGCGGCCCCACGGGCGCCTCGGCCATCTACGGCCCGCAGAAGGGTGCCACACCGGAGCAGGTAGGGGAACTCGATGCCGGGCTGGCGCAGTTGGCACGCGTCATGGCCGCTCAATATCCTGAGACAGCAGGACTTGAGCAGCAGGCTGGAGCCGGCGCGGCCGGCGGACTCGGCTTCGGCCTGATGGCCTTCTGCGGTGCCGGACTCCGCCGCGGTGTGGAACTCGTGGCCGAGGCCGTGCATCTTGAAGAGCGCCTGCGCGGCTGCATGCTGGTGATCACCGGCGAGGGACGCCTAGACGCGCAGACGGTCAACGGCAAGACGCCGGTGGGTGTGGCCGCTGTCGCGCAAAGGCTCGGCATTCCCACCATCGCCATCTGCGGCTGTCTTGGCGAAGGCTATGCGGCGGTACATGCGGCGGGAATCGCGGCCGTCTTTCCCGTCGCCCATGGATTCTTCGATCCCGATAATCTGGCTGCCGGAGCAGTGGAACGCGTCAGCGCCTGCGCCGAGGAGACCGCGCGCCTACTGGCGCTGGATTTCGGGTCAGCTTCAGGGGGTGCGC
>JAAYLN010000433.1 GCA_012521875.1 Lentisphaerota bacterium
ACCAGACAACTGGATGGGGAGATCGGAGCAAGATGCGCAGGCACTCCTCCTCCATCGGCGAATGGAAGCCGCTGATGACGGTGACGCCCTGCTTGCGGAACAGCTTGGCGAGGTCGTAGGTGTCGAGGATGAGCTTGCCGGGACACTTTTCCGAGCACAACAGCGCGACCATGGGATGATCGGGAATTTCGGCACCTCCATAGACCTGAATGTCGGCCTGTTTCATGCCTTTCCACCTTTGCGTTTAGAAGAAGGCTTCTTCCTCGTCGCCTCCAATGCCTTGGCTGCAGACTTCAAATCCTCGATGTACTGCTTTTCAGCGGCCTCTTCCGCTTGCAGACGACGACGCTCGGCGAAGGCATCGTATTGGGACTCGGCCCATGTCCGGGCTTCTTCCTGGCCGACTGTTCCCGGGCCTCCTAGGACTGGCAGTTCGGTGTCGCGAAGGAACTTGTCAAGAAACGCGGTCCAGTCGCGCATCTTGATGTCGGTCCGGCGCTGGGCGCGGAACTCTGCCTGATCGAGGAACATGACCACAATGCGGTTAAGCACATCGATTTCTTGCTCGCCCAAATAATTCTTTGCTGTCAGAACGTCGCGCTTCAGGACTCTCCCGCCAGCCCATGTGGTTAGTCCCATGTTGGTCTGCATGGCATCGGCACGCCGCCGCACGATCTCCGCTGCCGTCATGCCGGTGGCGGCGAAGTGCATCTTATTTTGCATGGTGGCAAAGAAGACCTGCGTCTCCTGCTCGCCTTCCCGGTAATCGGTGGCCAAGGCGAATATCTCGCGGACACGCTGATACACCCGTTTCTCGCTGGCGCGGATTTCACGAATGCGGGCAAGCAGTTCGTCGAAGTAGTCAACCATTCGATCCCTGCCCTTCAACCGTTCGTCGTCGAGCGTGAATCCTTTTACGATGTACTCGCGAAGCCGCTGGGTCGCCCAGATACGGAACTGCGTGCCTCTAATGCTGTTGACCCGGTAACCCACCGAGATGATTGCATCAAGGTTGTATAAAAGAGTCTCGTACTGTTTTCCATCGGCGGCAGTTATAAAGGATTTCTTTACAACTGAATCCTGTTGCAACTCGCCCTCAGCAAAGATTTTTTTGAGATGCTGGCCTATGTTCTGTTTCGTCGTCTGGAACAACTCCGCCATAAGCTGTTGCGTCAGCCAGACAGTCTCGTTCTCCAGCCGGACCTCAATCCGGCTCCGCCCATCCTCAGTCTGGTAGAGGATAATGCTGGAATTGGGCATGGGGTTGTTATTTGGATCGGTGCTCATGGTCGCTTGCCTTGCGCGAGTCGCAGTCTGCCGGCGTCCGAGATTTCCCAGGTGCCGTGCGGTGAGTCGTCCTTGAGCAACCCCTCTTGGCGCATGGTGTTGCGTGCCCACTGGGCCGTATTGCGCCAGCGCGGCATGTCGGGGTTGCTGGAAAGCGGCTCGTAATCCACGTCCTTCAGGACAGGCTTCATGGCCTTGTGAACCTTGCTAAGGACGCTCTGCATCTTGGCACTGCCACCAAGCTCATCGAGCGCCTTGAGAATCGGCAGATAAAAATCGGTCTCCGACGTGCGCAGCCCCCTGCGCAGACGGCCCAGATTCTGGCGCTCTACTTTGGCCTCCTCATCCTGATCGTAATCCGCGCCACCGATGGCATCCCACTGCTTGCGCAAGTCGGCCACCTTGTCACGAAACTCAGTGACCATCTTCGCCCGGGCGATGGCAGCTTCCGCCTTGCCAAAGTCCCGATTCTCAACGGCACGGGCACCGCTACGCGTGCAAATCTCAATCTCGGCCTCGAGTTCCTCCAGAAGGATTTCGAAACCACTCAACACGTTGCCTGGGTTGCTCTCGTTCATGATTCATTTCTCCATTCACCGTAATTGTTCGCATCCGTTCGCTCTCTTCGTCTACTTCCCCTGCGCCATCAGGGCGCCGATACGGTCTTTGAGATAAGATAATTCAGAGGGATGGTATTTCAAACTCATGGCAAGGCCTCATTCACTTGACCAGTCCTCTCTCGACGTTGCGGAAGGCGTTGTGAGCCGCGATCTTCACCTCATCGGAAACCAGCGGGAAGGTGGTGAGAATGTGGGCGAACTCCTCTTCGGTCAGGCCGTAAAGATGCGCGACAAGGCCGTCGAGTTCGGCGCGGAGCTTCGCGCGCTCGGCGGGGACGGTCGCCCCGACGCTTGCGGCGTTCGCCTGCCCGCTGAAGATTTCCTGCGCCAGATCGTCGAACTCCGGCGTCGTGCAGATCAGCCGCGCCGCCCGCTCCACAATCGGTCGGAATGCCGCGTCCTTCTCGGTCAGGCGGGGGACGGGGAGTTGGTAGATGAAAAACATAGTCAAGTTCTGCGACACCGATGACCGCAGCGAGTAGTCGCACACGAAACTGTTCAGGACCCCAGTCGCGAACAGAAGCACCGCACCATCGGCACGAGCCTTTGTGGCATGGATCGAATTGCCAAAGAACGTCCTCGGGGGCAGGATCGTCGCTATCATTGTTCGTTCGTTTGTGCTGGATGCGACCGAACGGTGCCCGAGCCGATACCCTTGATACGCCAGTTGCTGCCCCTCATCGGAAGTACGCCCCAGCAATGCCTTCCTGCCCGCCTGTTCGTCTACCCAGTACCGGGGGTGGGCCAACTGATGCTCGAACTGCCAGATCATCTTCCCTTCAAACAACGGAAGGAGGCCAGCCGAAGACGTTGTCTTGAACAATTTGCTATCGCCCGTCATGTGGAACTCG
>JAAYLN010000434.1 GCA_012521875.1 Lentisphaerota bacterium
GTGATGTCCACCCCGCCCGCCGCAGGCTCGACCGCGGCCCACCACCGGTTCGTCCACGCCTGCGGGCGCAGGCTGCGGCTGAAGAAGATATCCAGCGCCTCGCCGGTGATAACCGTGTTAGTCGGCCATGCGGCGGAGAGCGTGACGCCGTTGGTGCCGCAGGCGATGCCGGTCAACGACAGCCCAGCCAGCGCGGCGGGGGAGCGCACCGGCGCGCCGCCTGATACCTGTGAGCGTGATGACGCTGCGGCGGAACGGTATTCGGCAAGGTCATCCTGCAGAATGAAGGTGAAGGTCATCTTCACGCGCGAGGGGCGGAAATACTGACGCGTGTCAAACCACGCCGAACGGTAGAGCACCCTGTCCGGCACCTCTGCGCGCGAGGGCCGCGCCCGCAGTTCCTGATACCTCTGTTCGGTACTGAAGAAGTCCGTCACCCTGCCGTCGGGGGTGTGGAGCCTGGCGATCCAGTCCGCCGACCAGGGACCAGCATTGGCGGGAACAGTCCAGAAATGCTCGCCGGCAGAGTTGTAGAACAGCATGTCGCCGCTGGCGTCGTCAACATGCAGCACCGCGCGCCACACGCCGACGCCGTTGCGGGTTTCGGGCGCGAGACCGCCCAGAAAGGCGGTTGGAAAGCCGCTGCGGCTGCCATCCAGGGGAATGATACCCCCGTCCAGCCTGACCGGTTTCTCCGGATCCGGCATGAGGATACCCGCGCCCCTTGCCAGCTCGCGCTCCAGCTTCAGTGCCATTTCCAGCGGCGTGGCGGGCACCGGGCGGGGCGCACGGGCGGGGCGCGCGACTGCCGAGCTCCCCTGCGCCCATGCATGGCTTGAGGCTAGGATGATGCCCGCCGCGGCTCCCGCCGCCGCGAGAAGCAGCAGGATGCTGCGCATGATGTTCCTTGTGCCGTCGTTCCTCATCGCTGTTCCTTTCCAGCATGTAAAAGCCGAAGCAAGGCTCCCGTCTTGTCACAACCTTGATTCGATCAGCAAAAACAAATATTCCGGTCTCGACACACGCAATATACACCAAAACGGCTATCGCTGCAACTGATCTTTTTTGGGGAACAGGGCGTTGGCGGATGGCGGATGCGCGCGAAGGGCCAACTCGAAATTGCGGGATCAAGGCACGCTGATGCTCCGCCGTCCCGGCGGCTGCCCCAGAGTGGCGCGGACATTCATGTCTGCGCAGGTCGCCGAGGGCAGACAGGAATGTCTGCCCCACACTGCCACGCTCCATCATTGCGGCTAGCCGAGACGGCTTCGCCCTACCCTTCGAGTAGCTGTACCGTGAGCTCTGGCAAAATCCAACGGATGTGCGGCTCGCATGCCGCCCCGCCGCCACGGCATGGCACTGCCCACTGCTACTGCCCACTGCCTACTTCTTTACAGGCTCCGGCAGCGCGGGCTGCGTCTTGGCCAGGTAGTCGGGGTTGAGCAGGATCACGCTGTGCAGGTCGACGTAGTGCGGTACATCGTTGGTGCCGGCACGGGGTGCGAGGTTGACCTTCATGCCCTCCTCCAGACTGACGCGGCCAAGGGAGACGAGCTGCCAGGCCTCGTCGCCGAGCGAGCCGCTGACGTGCTTGCGCGCGGGCGTCTGGATCGCGCCGCACTCGGTGCAGCACTTGGACGGGATGGTTACGGAAGCCATCGCGGCGTCATGGTCGAGCGCGAAGGCGGCGCCGATGCGCACCTTGAGGAAGGCGTTCCAGTCACCGGCCTCGGCGGCCTTGACCGTCCAGGAGACCGAGTTCACGGGGGCGTTGGTGTCGAAGCTGGCGAGACGCGCATACTTGAAGTTGTCAATGCGATCCTGCTCGATGCGGACATTGCGGTCGCGGTCGAACTTGTCGCAACCGACGACGATGGAGCGCGCCTGTGCCTTCTCGTCCCTGGCATCGGCCACGCTACCCTCGATCAGGCGCGGATCGACAAAGGTGAACGACTTCACGTCAACATAGTCGACAGGATTGAGGGTGCCGGGCATGACCCAGATGCGCGACTCGGGGTTGATGCGGCGCTTGCCGAGGCAGATCGTCTGCCAGTCATCCAGGCCCTTGCGCCCGACGATGGCCTGGTTGGCGATCTCCATGCGTCCGTTGACGCGGAAGCCGTTGGGGAACCAGGTCTGGTAGATGCCGACGTAGGCCGAGGCGGGGTCGACATCCACCGTCGCGCCGACGCGCA
>JAAYLN010000435.1 GCA_012521875.1 Lentisphaerota bacterium
CGCCATGAGTCAAGCGAACCAATTCAAGTTCAACTGCCCGCACTGCCAGCAGTCGTTCCTGGGCGAGCCCGACTTTGCGGGAAGAACACTCCCCTGTCCCGTCTGCAAGCGGCCGTTCGTCATTCCGGAGTGCCCCCAGAAACACATCGTAGTGAAGCCGCAGGAAAAGAAAATCGTCCTGAACCGGCCAAAGCATAAGATCATCCTGCACAAGGCCGGGCGCGGCACGCCGATCGCCGGCGGGGGACATGCCGACGGGGGCGGCGCGGACGAGTAGTGAATGGCGAATGGCGGATGGCGGAGGAGTGCAACAGAAGAGCGGACGGAATGCGGATGGATCTTCCTCGTCCTCGTCCTCGAGCCCCGGTACTGCAGGCACTGCCGATCCTGCCGGTGCTGCCGGTGGCTGACGCTTCATATCCCCCACCCCGTCGTACTTTACTGGGACTGATGATTTCCCGCGCGTATTAATCAGGAACTCAGGAACTCAAGAAGTGTGCAGGAAGGCGCGGTTTCCACAAACAAATTCCTGATTTCATGAGTTCCTGATAAAAAAGTGCGCGCACCCGGACGCGCTTTCTATCGCGGGACCCGGCACGCGCAGATGAGGAAAAAGCCAAGACCCCAGGAACGTCAAAGGATTTTGCGATTCAACAAAGTTGATTCGCACCCAGCGCCAACGGCGCGCCCTATCCCAGCCTAGGGTGAAGCACTAGGGAATAACGGCCAAAGAAAACAAGGGCTGAAGGCCCGGCCTATCATCCGGCAGACAACCCTTCTTATCCGAACACTATGTCGCGCCCCTTCAGGGCTCGTCATTTTTTGGCCCCTTCCCCAGGGCGTTGCCCTGGGCTGGTATATCGCGCCCCTTCAGGGCGCAGGGGCGTTTTTTGGATGGACGATTATTGCGACCACTCAGTGGCTCGCAATTTAGAGGGTAAAAGCGCTGCGCTGCCCTTGCGCTGCGAAAGATTAAGCGGGTGGATTAAGCGTGCCGATTAAGAGTTAGATTAAGAGAGGGTTTAAGTGTGTGCTTCGCACTTGCACTTTGTCTCCGCACACTGTCCCAGCACCTACGTCCCCTGCGTCCCATTCGTCCCATACGTCACATCAATGTCGAAGGCTAAAGATTAAGCGGGTGGATGAAGTGGGCCGATTGAGAGTGAGTTTAAGAAAGGGTTTAAGAGAGGGTTTGGAGTGTGCGCTTCGCACTTGCACCTTGTCCCCACACCTTGTCGAAAAATTAGCGGCTGAAGTGATTCCGACAAAGCGTAGGGACAAAGTGTTTAGACGAAGCGTAGCCGACAAGGCGTAGGGACAAAGTGAAGGGACAAAGTGATCGAGTTCTTCGAGAGCAACCCAGTCATCCCCCAGTCACTAGCCGAGCGTCACTAGCCGTTTGCCGTTTGCATGCGCTCCACGTTTGACAAACGCACTGATATGTTGGATTATTCTTTTGTTCAAGCCGACGACTGGCCGGCAACCGGCCGACCCGCTGCCGTCCGGCAACCGCGCCACTCGGCGTGACGGAGCAAGACAATGATCAGAGATGCCACGATCGTGATGATTCTGGGCATGGGCACCGTCTTTCTGGTGCTGCTGGCCCTGCTGGGGCTGATGACGCTTGGCGGACGCCTTGCGGCCCGTTATGCCCCACCCGAACCACCCGCCAAACCACCTGCCCCCGTGCCTAAAGCGCCCTCCGGTGGCCCCGCGCCGCAGAACGACGCGGCGGAGAACGATTCGCAGACGTGTGTCGCAGTGGCCGTGGCCGCCGCGCGCCGGCAGGGCAAATAGTCTTCTTCTACTTTTTTTAGGGAACGTGTCGAAATGAAGTATCTCAAGGGAAAACGCATGCGCCTGGGACTCTGCCTGGGGCTGATCGCAACCTTCATCATCGGTATGGCGTCGTGGGCCCAGACCACCATGGTGGCGGATGCGCCCACCGCTGGCGACACCGCCGCCTCAGTCGCGGCCGCCGCCGACACCGACGCCGACACCGACGCCAGTGGCCAGCCGGCCGGAGAGCACCTCTCGTTAAGGGAGGGTGCGCGGAAGGTGGTCTCCACTACAGGACTGGCGGCCTTCATGAGTGGCCAGTGGCGCGCGGCCGTCATGCTGGTCGTGGGCCTGGTGCTGCTCTATCTGGGCGTCGCCAGGGATTTCGAGCCGCTGCTGCTGGTGCCCATCGGCTTCGGCTGTCTCCTCGTCAACGCCCCCTTCGCCGGCATGGGCGAGGATAATGGCCTGCTGGGGCTGATCTACAACGCCGGCATCGAGAACGACCTCCTGCCTCTGCTGATCTTCATGGGCATCGGCGCGATGTCCGACTTCAGCCCGCTGCTGGGCAGTCCGCGTGTCGTGCTGCTGGGAGCCGCGGCGCAGTTCGGCGTCTTCGGCACGCTGCTGGGCGTCATTCTGCTCAACCAACTGCCCGGCTTCGACTTCACCCTCAAGGAGGCCAGCGCCATCGCCATCATCGGCGCCGCCGACGGCCCCACCTCGATCGTGGTCGGGCGCCGCTTCGCGCCCAACATGATGGGCTCGATCGCCGTCGCGGCCTACTCCTACATGGCCCTCGTGCCCCTCATCCAGCCGCCCATCATGCGGCTGCTGACCACCAGGCAGGAGCGCCTCATCCGCATGCGGCAGGAGCGTCCGGTCTCGCGTCTCGAGCTCATTCTCTTCCCCCTCCTGATCCTGCTGGTCTGCATCGTCTTCCTGCCCGCCGCGGTGCCGCTGATGGGCTCGCTGGCGCTTGGCAACTTCATCCGCGAGTGCGGCGCGGTCAACCGCCTCTCGAACGCCATGCAGAACGAGATCATGAACATCGCCACGATCATGCTGGGCCTCGGCGTCGGCATGCAGCTCGAGGCCTCCCAGTTCCTGCAACCGGCGACGCTCGGCATCATCCTGATCGGCCTGCTGGCCTTCTCGCTCGGCACGGCCGGCGGCGTGATCTTCGCCAAGATCATGAACCTCTTCTCGCCGAACAACCCCATCAACCCGCTGATCGGCTCGGCCGGCGTCTCGGCCTTCCCCATGGCCGCGCGCGTCTCGACACGCGTCGCCATGGAGTACGATCCGCAGAACGTCCTGCTGATGCACGCCATGGGCGCCAACGTGGCCGGCCAGATCGGCTCGATCGTCGCCGGCGGCGTCATCCTGGCCCTCTTCAGCTAAAATGAAACGCATGGATATCAATCAGGCCGACGCCGCCATCCGCAGCAGCGGCATCATAGCCGTGGCGCGGGGTGCCTTCGGGCGCGACGCGCTGGCCGGAATGGCCGAGATCCTCTGCCAGGCCGGTATCACGGCGATGGAGGTGACGCTCAACAGCCCCGCCGCGCCCGACCTCATCCGCTGGCTGTCGGACGCCATGGGCGACCGCATGCTGATCGGCGCGGGCACCGTGCTCACGGCGCAACAGGTCGACGAGGCCGTCGCCGCCGGGGCGCAGTTCCTGGTGGCGCCGGGCTATGACCGCGCCGCCGTGGCGCAGGCGCGCCGGGCGCAGGTGCTCTTTATCCCCGGCGTCCTTACGCCCACCGAGGTCACCCTGGCCGCCGCCGAAGGCTGCCGGCTGCTGAAGCTCTTCCCCGCCGGGACGGTCGGGCCGTCCTATCTCAAGGCCCTGCGCGCCCCCTTCAACCAGCTCGACTTCATGCCTACCGGCGGCGTCTCGGCCGAGACCATCCCCGGCTGGCGCCGTGCCGGTGCGGTGGCCGTGGCGGCGGGCTCGACGCTGCTCGCCCCCGGTCTGTCCCCCGCCGAGCTGAAGTCACGCGCCGAGGCCATGCGCCGCGCCTGGATCGGGGCCTGCCCATGAACTGCGCCCCTGCCTACGACCTGACCACCCTCGGCGAGACGATGCTGCGCATCAGCGTGCCGCCGGGCACCGTGCTGGAGACGGCGGGAAGCGCCGCGCTGCACGCCGGCGGCGCCGAAAGCAACGTCGCCTGCGCCCTGGCACGCCTGGGACGGCGCACGGCGTGGGCCAGCCGACTGCCGCAACTCCCTACCGGACGCCTCATCGCCAACGCCCTGCGGCAGTGCGGGGTGGATCTCTCGCTGGTGGAGTGGTGCCCCGCCGGACGTGTCGGCACCTACTACGTCGAGCTGCGCCTTCCGCCCTCGCCCGCGCGCGTCACCTACGACCGCACCGGCTCTTGTGCCGCCAATCTGGATCCCGACCGCCTGCCGCTCGATGCCCTGCTCGATACCCGGCTGCTGCACCTCACCGGTATCACACCGGCTCTCTCGGAAGGGTGCTGCCAGGCACTCGCAAGGCTCACCGGCGAGGCGCGGGCGCGTGGTGTGCCCTTCAGCTTCGACCTCAACTACCGCCGCAAGCTCTGGTCGCCCGCGGCGGCGCGCAAGGCGCTGCCGATGATCGCCCGCGGTACCGCGCTCCTCTTCGCGGGGGCGTCCGATGCGGCCGAGGTTTTCGGCTTCAGCGGCGATCCTGAGCAGGTGATTGCATCGCTGCGCGAGACCTTCGAGGCGCAGCAGGTGGTGCTGACCGTCGGGGCGGAGGGTGTGGTGGCCTGGGACGGCCGGGACATCCGGCGGCATTCCGCGCAGGATACCGCCGTTATCGACCGCATCGGTGCCGGCGATGCGCTGGCGGCGGGCGTGATCCACGGCTGGCTCGACGGCGATTTCACGGCCGGTCTGCGCTACGGCCAGGCACTGGCCGCGCTGGCGCTCCGTACCGACGGGGATATCGTGGTCGTGACCCCCGACGAGCTCGACGAGCTGGTCGCCGGCAGCGGCCCGCGCCCGCAGCGGTAGCGCACGCCCGCCCGGGCGGGCGTGCGCAGTGGCAGTAGGCAGTAGCAGTAGGCAGTCCCCACTTGGTCGCGAGAGCTTTGTCGGTAACTTTGTCGAAAGCTAAAGAGTAAGCGGGTGGTTTAAGCGTGCCGTTTAAGACTGAGTTTAAGAGTGGGTTTAAGTGTGTGCTTCGCGCCCACACCTTGTCCCCACACCTTGTCGAAAGCGAAAGAGCAAGCGGGTGGAGTAAGACCAGCGGGCTTGCGCGCTTGCGCAGGAGCTGACCAGACACCCGACGACAGCCGACGGCAATCGACGGCAATCGAAACTCGCCATCGACGGGTGCGACGCGAGCCGGGGCTTGCAGTTGTACGCTTGCAGTCCTCTACCGCACCCCGCATCCTTTCAAAAACATCAGCACTCTTGGCGCGCTTGGCGCCTTGGCGGTTCAACCCGCTACGCCGGCGGCTGCGGTGGTGGTGCCGTGACGAGGCCGGCCGCCAGGCGCTGGCGCAGCGCCTCGAAGAGCAGGATCGTCGTCGCGGACGAGACGTTGAGCGAGTCGGCCAGCCCCATCATCGGGATGCGCACCCGCAGGTCGGCCGCCTCAAGCCAGGCAGGCGTCAGTCCGCACTGCTCGGAACCGACCACGATGGCCACATTGCCGGTCAGGTCAACCTCGGTATGCAGGCGCTCGGCGTGCGGCGTCGCCGCCAGTATGGCGAAGCCGCGCGCGCGCAGCCAGGCGCGGAGCGTCCCGCCGTCGGTCTCGACGACGGGCATCGAGAAGAGCGTGCCCGTCGAGGCGCGCACGACGTTGGGGTTGTAGGGGTCGGTACAGCGGTCGCAGACGATTACCGCCGCCGCCCCGGCGGCATCCGCCGCGCGCAGCATGGTACCGAGGTTGCCGGGCTTCTCGATCGCCTCGCCTACCAGCAGCAGGGCATTGGATGGCAGGACGAGGTCGTCGAGCGAACGGTGCGGTTGCGGCCCTACCGCCAGCAGCCCCTCGGGGCGCTCGCGGTAGGCCATCTTGAGAAAGACGGGGGCGGAGCAGGCCAGTATCTCGGCACCGGCGGCGCGCGCCTGCCCGATCAGCTTCGGCTCGTTGATGCCCTTGAGGAAGAGCTCCTCGCAGTAGAAGAGCTGCGTGGGACGGTAGTTGTGCTCCAGGGCGCGCTTGATCTCGCGGTAGCCCTCGACCAGCATGAGGCCCAGTTCATCGCGGTGCGAGCGCTGCCGCAACTTGACGACCTGCTTGACCTTGGGATTGGCCAGGCTGGTGATCAGCATGTCGCCGGTGGCCACAGCGCCTACTGCTGAACGATGGTGGCCTGTCCCGGCGCGATAGCCGTTGTCTGGCCGCCGGGGCCCGTCGCGTAGCAGGTCACGGTCTGTGTGACGCCGCTCTTGAGGGCGCGGTAGGTCACCCGCTCACCCACCGTGGATGAGAGCACCCCGTTCACCGTGGATGAGAGCACCCCGTTGTCGGTTTTAGCCGTCGCCTGGTTGTTGGTTTTAGCCGTCGCC
>JAAYLN010000436.1 GCA_012521875.1 Lentisphaerota bacterium
AAGGCGTGATTGTTGGCTTGATTGTGCGCAGCAGTTTCATGGTGTGCCCTGGGTGGCCTGCTCCGGCAGCTCGAAGTCGCAGATGAGCGGCAGGTGGTCCGAGAGTGTCACCTGCGGCAGGGCGAAGCCCTTGAGCCGTATGCAGGGGGTGTAGCAGACAAAGTCGAGCACGCGGGTGGGATTCCAGCTCGGGTAGGTGGGACGGTTCTCGGGGTTGGCGCGCTTCATGCCCGTCTTCCGCAGAAAGGGGGCCAGTTCCTTGGGCCCCAGCAGGGCATTGAAGTCGCCGGCCACGATGCAGGGCTTGTCGGCCTGCCTGATCAGGTTTTCCAGATGGCGCAGTTGCTCGCGGCGGACGTACCGGCGCAGTGAGAGATGCACCAGGAAGAGGTTGACCTGTTCCAGTTCCAGCTCGATGACCAGGCGCTTGAAGCCCTGCTCGAAGAAGTGGAAGGTGTGGCGCTTGGGCGGCACGCGCGTCAGGAAGGCGTTGCCCTGGTTGCTGAGCACGGGTGTGTGCCGCATCAGGCCGCGATGGCGGTATTTGACATCGAAGGCGTGGTAGTGCCCGATCATTTCGGCCAGCCGCTGGGGCTGGGAACGGCTGCGGTTGCGGAACGAGCCGCTGTCCGTCTCCACGAGTCCGACGACATCGGGCTCCAGTTCGCGGATGAAGTAGGCGATGGCCTCGAAATGGCGGTCGGTACGGCGCAGCATATCCATCCAGGCGTTGCGTTCGCGCCGCCCGGTGCCGTAGCGGATGTTGTATAGTAAAAAGCGCATGGGGCTAGCTAGCTTGCGTGTGCCGGGTTGCGACGCAGCCATATGGATTCTGCCGCGGCCAGCAAGAGAATCATTGCTAGCAGTATAGCACCCGGCAAGGCAAAAAGCCAGTCTCCATAACGCACAAAGGGTGTGGGCTGCGGCTGGGAGGGGATGCCGCACGTCGCGAAGAGGATGCCGGACTCGGCTGTGCCGTCGCCCTTGCCGATACGCTGCACGATGCGCCCGTTGGGATGGATGGTGCAGGTGACGCCGCGGTTGGAGCTGCGCACCATCGGCAGTCCGGTCTCGATGCAGCGGAAGACGGCCTGTGCGAGGTGCTGCTCGGCCTCGCTGGAGCCGTCGAACCAGGCGTCGTTGGTCAGGTTGGCCAGCAGGTTGGCGCCATCGCGGGCCGCCTGACGTGCGAGGTAGGTCATGGTATCCTCGAAGCAGATCAGCGGGGCCAGGCGCAACGGCGGGCGCTTGTCCTGTTTGTGCGGGGTGATGGTCATGATCCCGCTGCTGGTTCCGGGGGTGCAACTGTAGCCGATGGGCGAGAGGCGCGCGAGCCAGGGGAAGTGGCTGTCGAGTGGAATGAATTCGCCGAAGGGCACCAGATGCTGCTTGCGGTAGGTCGCCAGGCTTTGTCCGCGGGTATCGAAGAGAAAGGCGGAGTTGTAGTAGGCGTAGTCGGACGGCTTCTCCCAGTCCGCGCGTGGTTCGACCTCGAGGCCGCCCGCGAGGAGTGGAGAGAGGGTGCGCGCCGTGATATTGCGCACCAGGTCCAGCGTGTTCTCATCATGCGGTCCGGCGCCCGGCAGCGAGGTCTCGGGCCAGAGGCAGAGGTCGGGTTCGAAAGCGCCCGCAAGTTCCGCATAGGAGAGTTGCAGTTCCACGGCGGCCTCCCATGTGCCGTCATCCTGCATGAAGATGGCGGGGGCTTCCGGATGGAGCAGTGCCATTTTCCAGATGGGGGCGGCGCGGACATCGCGCTCGATACGGCGTATGCGGTCAACTCCCCTGATCAAGACCAGTACCACGAAAAGCAAGGCTATGCTAAGCTCAAGCGCGCGCGGTATGAAGAAGCGGTGCATCCGTCCGCCGGCGCCGGATGCAATGTCTGCTGTCTCCGCGGCATCCGCGGGCGGAGGGCGCCGCCACCGCTTGGCGATCACATCGTTCCAGAGGCGCTCCAGGAAGCAGGCGATACCGCCGTTGACCGAGACCAGCAGGGCCGAGACCAGGCTCATGCCGCCCCAGGCGGCACCCTGGATCAGCGCCAGATTGCGGTACTGGCTGACACCGAGCGCATTCCAGGCGAAGCCGGTAAACAGCGTGCCGCGCAACCACTCCGAACCGGCCCAGAGCAACGGCGTTATGACTACGGTCAATAGCACGCGCAGCCAGCGATGGTTCCTGAGCCGGTCGTGGTTCCTGAGCCGGGCCACGGCCAGTCCGAAGAGACCCATGTAGAGGGCGCAGTAGGCGGCCAGCGCGCCGTGGCCGAGCAGCACGAGGGGCAGGGGGCCGCCGTTGCCGATCAGCCGCCAGAGCCAGGCGAGATTGCCGAGCCAGAATACCATGCCGGCGCACCATCCCAGACGGAACCCGCCGGACGGTGTGGCATGTCTTAAGGCCAGCAGCAGCGGCACGAGGGCAAACCAGGCCACATCGAACTGGCCGACCGGCGGAAAGGCCAGTCCGAGGAGCAG
>JAAYLN010000448.1 GCA_012521875.1 Lentisphaerota bacterium
CGCGGATGCCGCTGGTTTGAATCAGGAAAGCAGGAAAGTTTTGCGGGTGTGGATGCTATGGTTCCAGCGCTCCCGCTGCGCAAGCGCCTTACAACGCAAGGCGCAGCGGGAGCAGGTCGTAAGCACCAGAGCGGCTCATAGGGGCGAGATGTAAATGTGCCGCCGGCCCTGAACAAGCCATCACATTAAGTGCGTAGCTGAAATGTGAGCACATGCACTGCTCAGGCTGGCTCGGCTTTGAGTTTCAGGCCAACAGCTTCACAAACCTTCAACACTGTTGCAAGTTCCGGGTTGCCTTCCTGCGACAAGGCCTTGTAGAGGCTTTCGCGGCCGAGACCTGTCTTTCTCGCAATTTGCGTCATGCCTTGTGCTCTGGCAATGTCGCCCAGTGCGGCGGCAATAAGAGCAACGTCACCCTCTTCTAGCGCACCTGCCATATACGCGGCCATGTCTTCCTGTGTCTTTAGGTGTTCTGCAGCATCCCATACGCGTGTCTTGGTCTTCATGTGTCACCTCGAAGGTTCTTTGCAAGCGTGATCGCTCTTTGGATGTCCGTTTTCTGGGTGCGTTTGTCGCCACCAGCAAGAAGGATAACCAGTGTCTTTTCCATCTGACAGAAATAAACTCGGTATCCTGGCCCGTAATCGATGCGCAGTTCGGAAACGCCTTCTCCAACAGGTCGCGCATCCCCGAAGTTGCCCAGTGAAACACGCCGTATCCGAAGCAAAATCCTTGTCTTCGCCATCCCGTCACGGAGACGGTCAAACCAAGATGCGTAGACTTCGGTTTGGCGGATTTCGATCACAATGAAATCGTATCACATAGGATACATGGGTGGCAAGAGCAAGGTTGCGTTGGCTATAGGCAAGCAAGTGGGGCATAGCGTGTGCCGCCCCAGGACGGACTTGAGGTGCCAATTTGGCACCTCAAGTCCGTGAACTCCTGCTTCGTCAGGCGAAAAACGAAATCAACGGGAAAGCGTTTGCGGTTTCGAGCGATTGCCCTGTTTCGTGCTTTCGTTTCGACACCATAGATGGCAGCCAGATCGCGGTCAAGAATCACGCGTAGTCCACGGATCGAGTGAATAGTCCTCTCGATAGCCCCTACCGTGTTCGTTGTCGGCTTCGAACTCATCGTCTTGCATCCTCCTCTCAAAAACCGTCGATAGGCCCCAGACCGCCCTCCTCAGGCAGGGCCAGGGTCAGTTGGGCATCGCTATTAACATCTTGGCGGGGGCGGTGGTGGGGTCGATGGTGGCGGCACTCAGCTTCGACGGGGGTCGATGGGGGTCGATGGGGGTCGGCCGGGGTCGATGGGGGTCGAGTGTGTGGGCAGTTACGTGCAGCCGCGCAGGCTTAAGAGAGGGGGCAGGGCAGTGTGGGGTAGGCATTCCAGCCTGCCCGCGCAGACCAGCGCAGACAGGAATGTCCGCGCCACCCTGGCGGCGCAGTCGTCACCATCTGGCGATAGCCGTCGGCAGTTACGGCAGTACCGGCAGTACCGGTGGTCTCGAGGACGAGGACGAGGACGAGGACGAGGACGAGGACGAG
>JAAYLN010000437.1 GCA_012521875.1 Lentisphaerota bacterium
CTCGTCCTCGTCCTCGTCCTCGTCCTCGAGCCCCGGTACTGCCGGTACTGCCGGTGGCTGGCGCTCTGGAGCCCGCGGTCTCCGCGGTTTGTTGATGCGGCGCATGAGACAGCGAACGGTACCGCCGAGGACGGCGACTAATGGTCGCCTGTTAACGCAGAATCATGAGTGTGGAGAATGACGACTGCTCCTCGTGGGCGCCGATATCCACATACTGCTTGACGTCCACACGCGGATTGCCCCAGAGATCGGTGGCCCAGGCCATCCAATCCTGATAGAGCCCCCGGTTGCGGCAGGGCGAATGCGGACTCAGGCGGTAATCACCCTTGGCGGCATCCCTGAAGCGCGGATCAGCAACCAGGCAGTTCTCGCCAACCTCCACCGAGGTGCAGGTGTGCTTGAATGCTGTGGCATGTCCCCCCGACCAGTCGGGATGGTCTTTTGTACTGGGATTGTTGGCTGAATTTCCCCAGATGATGCAGTTGATGATCGTTCCGCCCGCACGCCAGAGTCCCCCGGGGCATCTGTATGCATCATTGGTATTGGTGCCGGTAGAGGTGTTACCGGTAATGGTGCAGTTCCGTAACGTTCCACCGTTGTTCCAGACGCCGCCGGCATAGGCGGCGCGTGACGCGGTGATCAAGGTGTTCTCGCATATGCCTCCGGCGATCGCGAGCCCTCCGGCGTTCTCGCACCACGCATTGTTGCTGATGACACAACCGGATACCAGACCGCCGATCTGGTTCACACCCACACCAGTCGTATAGCCGCCTTCGGCATTGTCTGTGATTAGGCAGTGCCGCAGCGTACCGCCGCTGATATTGACGCCGCCACCAAAGCCGATGGAACTCGTCTTGCCGCCCCGGATCGTCACTCCCTCCACCACGGCATCGGCATGGCTGATGTCGAATATGCGGACACCCGCAACCTTACGCCCCTTGAGCACGGTTTGTGTCAAGCCGCTTACTCCGCGCACTGTGATGCCCTTGTCGAGCGCGATGACCTGACTGACATCATAGGTGCCGTTAGAAATCAGCACCGTGCTGCCGCTAACCGCCTCACCCATTACCTCATGGACGTTGGTCGCCGCCTTGGCCCATGTATCGTAGGGTGCCACCGGCACGCTATTTGATTGTACCAGATAGAGGGTTTGAGGTCCGATATGCACGGCATTGGTCAGCACCGTGAAGGCCGTCTTACCGCTCGACGGCTCGGTAACCGTCAAGCGGACGTTGTAGCGTCCGTAGGCCGCATAGGCCTGCTGTACGACCGCCAGCCCCAGGCCCGACTGGACGGGCGTTCCCGCTTCATCGTCCAGCACCCAGGCAAAGTGCAGATCGTTCGTCTCGGAATCAAAACCGAAGAACGAAGCGCTTAACTGGACATTCTGCGCCACGAACGCCTCCGGTGGCGTGACCGCGATGCCGCAGCTCCGCACACGCGCATCGTACTCGTAGGCGCCGATATCCAGCCCGAAACCTGTGAGGCGCGGATTGCCCGCCAGATCGTCCTCCGGCAAGCCATCAAGCGGCAAGCCGGCATCTATGCAGGGTGAACCAAGGCGCAACTGATAGTTGCCCGCCGCCGGATCCACGAACTCCGGATCGGCGGTGATGCAACCGGTACCCACGCTCACCGGCGTGCAGACGTTCTGGTAGGCGGTGGCATGGGCATTGTACCAGTTGGGTGCGCCGGGCCCGGTGTCCTTGCCCGTAATGTTGCCTACGATAATACAGTTCTGAATGGTACCGTTGTTGCTGAGCGTGATGCCACCGCCAGTAGCGGCCGTGTTGCCCACGATGGTGCAGTTGCGCACAGTGCCGCCAGTCAAATGGACGCCGCCGCCGCTGTTCTGTGTCAGCGAGTAGGTCTGGTTGTTGGTGATCAGGCAGTTCTCCAGAATACCGCCCGACTGGTAGACCCCCATACCTTGAATTGAATCGGTGTTGAGACGGTTATTGTCGATGATGCAGTTGGAGACACGGCCAGTATAGAGGCGAACACCGCCGCCAACACCATCATAGCCGGAGCCTATATTGGATGTGACACGGCAATAGAAGAGTGTTCCGCCGGCGTCGTTCACTAGCACACCACCGCCGGGATTGCCGGTGCCACCACGGCCATCCCGCAGGGTAAAACCCTCGAGACGCGCTGCAATATGGCTGAGCAGCGCTACTCGTACACCGCCGACAGCAGGTGCCTGAATCGTTGCCAAGTCATAACCACCGACGCTCCGCATGGTGACGCCATGATCGAAGATCAGTTGGCGTGTAATGCGGTAGGTGCCGTTCGACACCAGAATGAGTGCCCCGTCATATGCCAGGGCCAGCGCATCATGAAGGTTGGTGGCGGCCGTCTCCCAGGTGGCGAACGGCGCGCAGGCGCTGGTATTATCCGTAACCACATGGAGCGTCGGCGGCGAAACCCCTACCGCATTGGTGACGGTAGCGACCGCAGTGGCCGACACAAGCGGATCCGTCACCTCCAGCGTGACCGTATGCCATCCGGCATCCAGCGTCTGCTTCAGGCACTGCAGGCCAGTGTTGGTGACCACTATCAGGTTATCCCCGCGGTCGATGTGCCAGACGAGTTCCA
>JAAYLN010000438.1 GCA_012521875.1 Lentisphaerota bacterium
GGCGCGGCGGCCCTGCTCTGGTCGCTGAGCCCGGAGGCCGGTTTCGATGTGATCAAGGGCGCCCTCCTCGAGGGCGTGCGTGCCGATCCCGACCTCCACGGCTGGGTCAAGACCGGCGGCCACCTCGATCTGGCGCAGGCCATCGGCTGCCTCGGCCGCGACTGGCTGCTCTTCGACGATCCCAATGCCACCGCCGACCGCCAGCACCTGTCGATTCCGTCGCTGGCCTCCGGCGCCTCCTACAACACCACGCTCACGGTCAACGACCCGCCGGTGCTCACGTTCGGCACCTACCAGGCCTCGATCCTCGTCAATGACCGCGAGGGGCTGGGGAACAGCACCGTACCCGTCACCCTGACGGTCAATCCCCGTGCGCTGCCGGTGATAGACTCCATCGAGGTGGTGGACGATGCCGATGGCGACGGCTACCCCGAGCCCGGGGAGAGTGCCTCGCTGCACATCATTTTGCGCAATGCCGGCTCGGCCTCGATCGACGACCTGAAGGCGACGCTCGGCCCGGCCACCTGCAACTACGGCTACCTCGGCAGCCGCGACATCGCGCTGCCGGACGGAGTCTACCCCGTGGACTTCCCCGCCGCGCCCGCCACCAATGCGCTCTTCACCCTCATGGTCTACGACGGCACCACGCTGGTGGCCCAGTTGCCCGTCAACGTCGCCCTGCGGCAGGCCCATGCCATCAGCGGCACGGTCGTCGGCCCCGGCAGCCAGCCGGTGGGCGGGGCGCGCGTCGAGGTGACCGGCCCACATGGAGCTGCGACCGTGACAGCGGATGACGGCACATTCATGCTTACGGGATTGCCGGTGGCCGGTGACTACGACTGCCGCGTGATGGCCGATGGCTATGCACGCCGCAGCCTCGCAGTCACGGCTCCGGCCGAGGGACTCGTCATCACCCTTGACGAGCCGCGGATCGTCCGTCCGCCGCAGCGCATCGAGATCTCCGTGCAGCAGGGCATGGCGACCCAGGCCGTGATCGAGGTCGCGAACAGCGGTGTCAGCGGCTATGCCTTCACCGCCCTGGGCGCGAGCCGTGCCCGCGTCGGGCTCTTTGCCGACGGCAACGGCCTCGGCACGCTGGAGCCGGTGCTGCGCCAGATGGGGTTTGCGGTGGACCGCTACACCAACAACTTCAGCGTCGCGCACTACTTCAATCCCGCCAGCGGCTACAACGAGATCGTGCAGTTGGTGAACTACACCTGGGATGATGCCCTGCTCCTCAACTACGCATTCGTAATCATTGACCTCGCCGGTGCCGGCGGCGCCGGACGCCCGGTCTATGACGACGAGGCGGCCGCCTATGCGCGCTATCTGGAGCGCGGCGGCAAGCTGCTCATCACCGGTGTCAATCCGCTCTCGCGGCCCGACAACCGCGCACTGGCCGACCTGCTGGGGCTGGGCGACGATGCCTGTGACCGTGTCGAGGAACCCGGCGGGCAGATGATCATGGCGCAGGCCGCCGGCACGCCGTTCGTCAGTCTGGACGCTGGCGACCGCGTCGCCGTGGCGGCCGGCAGCCGCGACATCGCCATGCCCGAGCCTACCGGCACA
>JAAYLN010000439.1 GCA_012521875.1 Lentisphaerota bacterium
AGCACACGGTGGCTTTTGACGGCGTGCCGGTGATTGTTCACCCAAGCAATCCGGTCAAGGGGCTTACCCGCAAGCAGGTTGCGGATATCTACACCGGTGCCGTCGTGAACTGGAAGCAGGGCCCGCATGGCCAGGCGGCAGCCTGACCTGCTCCTGCTGGATCTGATGCTGCCGGACGGCAACGGACTCGACTACTGCCGCGAACTGCGCAGCGAGAAGGCCACCGCCAACCTTCCGATCATCATGCTGACAGCGCGCGACGAGGATACCGACGTCGTTGTCGGGCTGGAAGTCGGCGCCGACGACTATCTCACCAAGCCCTTCAGTCCGCGCATCCTGATGGCGCGCATACGTGCCGTCCTGCGCCGTCACCAGGCGGCCGAAGCCTCCGGCGGTGATGACATCATCGTCCGCGGCCCGCTGCGCATTGACAAGGAGCACTTCACCGTGACCCTCGAGGGGACGCCGCTAACCTTGACACGCAGCGAGTTCAACCTGCTGCGGCTACTGGCGCGCCGGCTGGGCGTGGTCTTCTCGCGCGACCGGATCGTCGACGCCATCCATGGCCCAGACTATGCCGTCACCGACCGCTCTGTCGACGTGCTGGTCGTCAGCCTGCGGCGCAAGCTGGGGGCTCACTCAGGGCTTGTCGAGACCGTCAGGGGCGTGGGCTACCGCTTCCGCACCGATACGGAGCAAGCATGAAACGCAACCTCTTCTGGTCTATATTCGGGCCCCAGCTTGTCATCCTGCTGGTCTGCATCCTGAGTCTGGCGGCCTTCGCCTGGCATAGCAACCGCAAGGCGGTCTCCAGCGAGAGCCTGCGTGTGATGGAGGCGCAGGCCACGCTGGCGTCACGCCTGGTACGCGATGGCCGCGGCGGTCTGAAGACGCCCAACGAGTTGGAAGCGCTATGCGACCAGATCTTCGCGGAGACCGGCCAGCGCATGACCGTCATCTCTCCCGATGGCCGCGTGCTGGCCGACTCCGAGAGCGCCCCCGGCGCGGCCCTGGGGTCGCATGCCGACCGCCCCGAGATCATCGAGGCCCTGGAAACCGGCATCGGCCACAGCGAGCGCTTCAGCACCACGCTGCGGCAGAAGATGCACTACGTGGCCCGCACGGTCGTCGATGCCTCCGGCACCACGCCTCTGGCCGTGGTGCGCGTGGCCGTCCCGCGCGAGGCCTTCGATGCGCCGCTACGCCGCTCCATGTTCTTCTTTTCGCTACTGCTGGTTCTGATCCTGGGCTCCTCGGTCGGCTTGAGCTACCTCTTCTCGCGGCGCGTCACGCGCCCGGTCAGGGCCATGCTCAGGGGATTGCTCCGCATGGGCTCCGGCAATCTGGCCCACCGCCTGCCGCCCCCCCGCATCCACCACCTCGCCTCCCTGACCCGCGCCATCAACGAGACCGGCGAGCGTCTGGAGCAGCAGATGCGCCAGCTTGCCAGCGAGCGCGCCCTGCGCGAGGGTATCCTCGGCGGCATGCGCGAAGGGGTGCTGGCGCTGGATCATACGCGCCGTATCGTGCTGATTAACCAGACTGCCCGCACAATGCTGCAGCTCGAATCGCGACCGGTCGAGGGCGAGCTGCTGGATCTCGTCGTGCCGTGTGTCGAACTGCTGGCGCTGGCCGATGCCGTTGCCGCCAACCCCGAGCCGCTCGCCGCCGAAATCCGCTTCAACGGTGCCGGGCGCAAACCGGCACAGTACCTGGCCGGCGCCAGCCGCTGGCGCAGCGCCGAGGGCAGCCGGGACGGCCTGCTGATCATCCTCAGCGACCTGACCCACGTGCGGCAGCTCGAGCAGATCCGCCGCGACTTCGTCTCCAACGTCTCGCACGAGCTGCGCACCCCCGTGACCTCCATCAAGGGCTTTGCCGTGACCCTGCTCGATGCACCGCCGGACGATGAGGCCACCCGCCAGCGCTTCATGAGGATCATCCTCAAGCAGACGCTGCAGATCGAGAAGATCCTCTCCGACATGCTGCTGCTGGCACGGCTGGAGGAGACCGGGATCGAGCTGGCCGTCGAGCCCGTTGATGTGCGGCAACTGGTCGAGCACTCCTGCGAGCTGTGCGAATCGC
>JAAYLN010000440.1 GCA_012521875.1 Lentisphaerota bacterium
ATCACAATTAGGAGCCAAGAGCGTGAGAGATGCCGGCAATTCTTGGACTCGCTGGTGACAAACGGGGCTGTGCGCATACTCTATCCGTAATCAGTTGATAGCAGGGGGCGCAGGTAGAGCATGAAATGTGGACGGAACGCAAATGAAAGGTAGGGCGATGCCCTGAGCTTGCGCACTTTTGCAGAAACTCGCCAATCCAATGTGGTGCAGACAATCCTGTCTGCACGTGGCTTTGCGGGCAGGCAGAAATGCCTACCCACACTGCCACGCTCCATCCTGCGGCTAGCCGGGACGGCGTCGCCCTACCTGTGCTTGCGCGTTTTTGCGGGAACTTCTCTCAGACACGATGACAATCGACTCCGTATTCAGCCCGCTCTTCATGTGCCCCCCTGTGGCTAGCCGATTACCTCAAGAACTCAGGAATATATTGCCGGAATCTTGAAAAGCGTCTATTCTTATGTCGTCCAAAAGCACATCATGGAGTTGCCACAATGATTAATCCCAGGACAGTGTCGCGGCATTACAGACTTTCGGTTATCCGTAGAACCGCAAATGTATCCGTATAGCGATAGACCGAATGCCAAAACGAACGACGCTCAGAAGAAGGTTGGACAATGATAGCCATGAGTGCAAAGAGCTTGAGATATTTGCGATTGTTCAAGCTCCTCGTACTGTTTAGCTCCACTGTCCTATTTGGAGTCTGGCTGGGGCCGGTGACATTTGGGGAGAGTGTGTTGGTGGATTATCGATCCGGCGCAGTCAAACATAAGTTCTATGTTGGGCCGTTCCTTGTGCGTGAAGAATTGGAGCCATCTACCGCCTTTACCCGCATTCCCGTAACTAATGAGGTCATTCTTCGGGCATCTCCAGATTGGCATATAGCCTTGAGATTCCGTGGCAGGGACAGGTATTCGCCCAATATGCAAGGAGGCCAGGTTCTATATGCTTTGCGTCGTTTACAAAGCATGGCCGAGGAATTTGATGCAGAGTTTGCTGTGGAGTTCAAGGAAAGGTTTTTATTGTTGCTCGCTTCGCCACGCCCGATCGAGGCTGTTAATTATTGCGATGATGTCGCTCGGCGTTTGTTGGATGGGGATTTGAACAGAAGCAACCAAGTCCTTGAGGTTCTAGCACAATCCAATTGATGAATCGGCGAGACACCGGGAGAGATACCTCACAATGGCTTCAAAAATCCAGAATCTTCTTTTGGCCATAGCCGCCATACCGCTGCTGCACACCTGTTCCGTTTGCGGTCAAACGGGGCCGCGCGCGCAGATGGACATGATCCCAGAAAACATCGGTCTAGCGGTTTCAACGAATGCCTTGGCATCAGTCTATGTCGGCACGCAGTTGCTCGCCAGCACCAATCTCGCTGAGACAGCGATTGGTGGTCGGGTTGTCTGGCACATCCCGTGGAGCAAGGCGAGAACCAAGACAATCAGGGCGGTGGTAACCGACCCCGACGACATAAGACTGCCCAACAACAGTCTTGAAATCGAGTTCAGGGCCAGATGGAAGCGCGGGATGTTGATGATGATATCGCGCCTCGGCGAGAAGGAGGAAGGCGAAAGGCAGGGAATGGGCGAGGGGTAATCGGCTTGCGACAGTGGTGGCGCACGGGTGGCGCATGTAGAGCGGGTGACCGCAGTCCCCACTTTGTCGCGAGCCTTGTCGAAAGCTAAAGAGTAAGCGGGTGGCTTAAGCGTGCCGATTAAGAGTGGGTTTAAGTGCGGGGTTTAAGTGGGTGCCTCGCGTTTGCTCTTGCGTGGCTCTTGCACGGCGCAGGTCCAATGTGGTGCAGACATTCCTGTCTGCACGGGGCTGCGCGGGCAGGCAGGAATGCCTGCCCCACACTGCCATGCTCCATAGCCGATTACGTTGACAAGCCAACGTAATTATGGGATATACCCCATGTGTATTAGGAAACTTGAGCTTGAAGCAACTTTCCATAACCCCCTCGATCATCTCCGAAGGCTACAACCGCATCACCTGCTGGACGCAGGGGCGTGCTGCGGCGCTGCCGGATGGCGGCGGCGTGATGACGGCGCAGAAGCTCGTGCTGGCAGGGTGCGATGACTACGGTTGCATACATTCGCGTGTATCACTGGGTAATCTCACGGAGTGGAGCGACTTCGTGCCGCAGGCGGGACTGGCACGCCGCGCAGGTGGCCCCGGCATAGAGATCGCCCTTTGTGACGGCACACCCATCTGGCACGCCGCCACCGGCAAGGTGCTGGCGACGGGGCACACCGCCGGCTACCGCGTGGGCCAGAACTGTCCGGAGAGTCATCTCTCCCTCTACCGCGGCGCACCCGTAAGGGGCCTGATCCCCTGCCGCACCTGGTACAGCGTCTATGATCAGGCTGCCGACACCTGGGCGCCATCGCGCCAGCTCCTTGTACCGCCAGAGCTAGGCGTATTTGGATCGGGGTGTACGCAACGGGTTGATCTGGCTGACGGTACACTCCTGCTGCCAGCCTACTCGCTCCCCACGAAGGATCAGGCGGCTGCGACTATCGTCCTGCGCTGTGCCTTCGACGGCGAGACGCTCAGCCTGATCGAGAGCGGGCCGCCGATCCGCCTGCCGCCGGAACTCGCCGACGGTTCCGCACGAGGCTTCTGCGAACCCTCGATCGCACGCATCGGAGAGTGTTTCGTCCTCACGCTGCGCGAGTATGACAAAGGCTATGTGGCCACCTCGCTGGATGGCCTGCACTTCAGCAAGCCCGTTCCATGGACTTGGCACGAGGATGGCACAGAAATCGGCTCCTATAATACGCAACAGCACTTTGCCACAATCGGTGATCGTCTCTACCTCGTCTATACACGCCGGGGGGTCAACAACGACCACGTCTTCCGCCACCGTGCACCGCTCTTCATTGCCGAGGTCTCGCTCGACGGCTTCACGCCCACGCTCATCAGGGAGTCCGAGCAGATTGCCGTGCCCGAACGCGGCGCGCGCCTCGGCAATTTCGGCGTGACGAACGTCTCGGAGCGAGAGGCGTGGGTTGTGGCCTGCGAGTGGATGCAGTCATGGCGGGGTGGGGGAGAACCCGGCTGGAGCGACTGCGAGGCGCATGGTGCCAACAACGCCATCTGGCTCTCGCGTATCGAGTTGCCTGCGGAGTAAAAAAGAGTACACTTGCAGACCATGAGCGACTTTTCCGAACTTACCGCAACACTCGAAGAGTTTGTGACGCGCTACGGGGCACCGGGCAATGACTGCGTGGTATATCACCACGGCAAGTGCGTCTACCGCCGCCAGAACGGCTTCTCGGATGCCGAGAACCGCGTGCCGATGAGCGGTACCGAGCGCTACAACATCTACTCCTGCTCGAAGCTCCTCACCTGTACCGCGGCACTACAGCTCCTCGAGCGCGGTCTCTACAAGCTCGACGACGAGCTGGCCGACTACATGCCCGAGTTTGCCGGAATGACCGTGGCGGATGGCGACACGGTACGCCCCGCGAAGCGGCGCATCACGATCCGCAACCTCTTCATGATGACGGCGGGCTTCTCCTACGACGTCACATCGGCCAACCTTCTGGTGGCGTACCGCGAGATTCCAGAGATGCAGACACGCGCCGTGATGCGCTATCTGGCGCGCGATCCGCTCGTCTTCGATCCCGGCGACCGCTGGAACTACAGCCTATGCCACGACGTGCTTGCCGCGCTGGTCGAGGTGCTGTCAGGGCAGCCCTTCGAAACCTACGTCCGTGACAACATCACCGAACCGCTCGGCATGCACCAGACCACCTTCATGCTGCCCGAGGAGGAACTCGGCACAATCGCCCCGCAATACGTCTATAACGTGGAGACCGGGACACGCCGCCGCATCGGCGGGGAGATCTGGAACTACAAGCTCGGCCCCGCCTATGCCAGCGGCGGCGCGGGCGGTATCTCGACGGTTGACGACTACATCAAGTTCCTCGAGGCGCTCCGCACGGGCGACTCCATCCTCAAGCGCGAGACGATCGATCTTATGTCCACCGACCAGCTCACGGAGTCCCAGCGGCACACCGCATGGGTGGCGGGCGGTTACGGCTACGGTCTCGGCTGCCGCTGCCGTAGCGCGCTCAATCCCGATGACGGCCCGACCGACTTCGGCTGGGGTGGTGCCGCCGGCGCCTACGCCGCCGTCGACCGTGTGCA
>JAAYLN010000441.1 GCA_012521875.1 Lentisphaerota bacterium
GTTGCCTGCATCGGAGGTGGCCGAGGGGAAGCAACTGAAGGAGATGTTGCCGCCCGTATGCAGGAGATCCGTGCCGCCGCCGTCGCCGTTGCCCCAGACGATGGCGTTGGCGAGCCGGCCGGCGGCGGCGCAGGCACCGTCCGCGACGGAACCGTCTGTTGCGGTGTTGGCGGCGACTGTGACGTTGGTGACGCCCGCCGCTCCGGCACCGGTGCCGAGCACCAGGCCGCCCGCGCTGGCGGCCTTGGCGGAGGCGTTGGTGTTGCCGCTTATGAGGCAGTTCCGGATGACGGCCGGGCCGTTCACGTAGAGGCCGCCGGCGGCGGCCCAGTTGGTGGTCTCGTCGTTGTTATCCGCGATGACGCAGCGTTCAAGAAGCCCGCCCGTGGCGTAGACGCCCGCGGCGGTGCGCTTGAACTCGCCGCCGTGGCCGCTGTTCATGTAGGCGACGTTGCGGCGTATGGTGCAGTCCTGCACGGCGCCGCCCCTGAGCCAGAGCCCGCCCGCGAGCAAGAGGTCGGCCATCCCGGCCAGGGAGGGGAAGCGGTTGTCCTCGATGCGCGTGCGCCGGAGGACGCCGCCCGAGATCGTCACGCCGAGCGCGGCGCGTCCGTAGCCACTGTTGGTGTAGAGGTTGTCTATGATGGCCGAGTCGGTCATGAGACCGCCGCGGATCATGACGGGCGAGGCCACCCAGCCGGAACAGGTGTAGCCGGTGACGACGCAGTTGGAGACAACGCCGTTTTCAAGCTGGATCGCGCCGCCGTAGTCCTTCCAGAAGTAGTACTGGTCGGGGTTGGGCGAGAAGCCACGGCCGGTGATCGTGAAGCCCGAGGCCGAGGCCCCCTCGTGGCCGAGGAAGAGGACGCCGCCGAGATCGGTCGAGGTGAAGCGCAGGATTGTCCGCGAAGGGTCGTCGGAACCGATGAGCCGGACGGGCTTGGTGAGCGACGCCGCGTAGGTCAGGCCGTTGACCCCGACCGTCTCCTCGTTGCAGGTGTAGTCGCCCGCCGCGACATGGACAAGGCCCGTCCGCGACGTGGAGGCGTAGACGGCGTCGATGGCCCTGTTGAAGTCGCGCGCCGCCAGCGCGGGCGTGTTGTAGGGCCAGACGTCGCCGCCATCCGTCGCCACGTAGGTGACAAAGGGCCTGACGAGGAAGGAGACCGAGACGGGCGCCGCCGCGATGCCGGTTTCGTTGGTCGCATCGAGGGTGACCGTGTAGGTGCCGGGGACAAGGGACGGGATCGTCCACGAAATGACGGTGCTGGCGAAGATGTTGGTCGCGTCCGGGGCGGCAATGGTCCAGGCGAGACCCGCGAGGTTGGTGTTGGCGCCCTCGAGGACGCAGGAGAGCGTCGCGTCGTCGCCCTCGCCGAAGAGTTCCGCCGAGACGGTGATCGACGCCGTCAAGGCGTCGGGCGGGAGGGGCTGGAGCTCGAGGCAGCCCATGTCGGCGATGCCCGATTCCTCGTCGGGACGGGGGGAGCCGAGGAGATCGCTGGCGGCGTAGGTCACCGGGACGGCGTCGCGGCAGGGGGAGATGCGCGTGATGGCGAAGGCACCGGCCTCGGCCCAGCCGACGGGGCCCGCGAAATCCGGGTTCTCGAGGAGCGGTGCCGCGGAGACGCAGCCCGTGCCGCCGATGTCCGCAGCTTCCGGGAAGCACGAGTAGAGGGGTGCCCCGCCGTCCACCGCCACCTGCGCGAGGCCGGTGTTGCCGGAGGCGATGGAGCCGCGGATGGAGCCGCCGCTGACCGCGCAGATGCCGCCCGCGTTGTCGGCCGAGTTGCCGCAGGCGGTCACGTGCTCGATGACCGCGTTGTTGGCCAGCGCGAGGACGCCGCCGGCGTTCTTGAGCGAGGTCGAGGTTGCGGAGTTGCCGGTGAGGAGGCA
>JAAYLN010000442.1 GCA_012521875.1 Lentisphaerota bacterium
GCCGTGGTGACCGGCGCCGGCGTGGTCTGCGGGTTCCAGAAGAAGGTGGCGGGGCTAGAAGCTTTCATCATGTCTCCATTCGGGCCTATCAGCAAACAAGCAGTGCGGCGCGGCTATCGCGCGGCTTTGCGAAGGCATCATGCTAATTCGCATGTTTACCGGACAAACGCAAGCCCAAACCTCGCCGCGCGAAGTGTCGCGTTCCATCCCGATTGCTGCAAGACTCTCTCACGGAGGCACGGAGCATGCGTGATGCGGGGGCGGCGACTGGTATTATAGCTACGGAATACGCGGATTGGCGCGGATTGCTTGGTGGATGGTGGGTAGTGAGTAGCGTGGGGAAAGTCGTTGGCATTACGATGCTGTAGGCCGGGCTTTCAGCCCTTAAATAATATTTGCTGGTTTCCTAGGACTTCACCCTAGGCTGGGAATCGGATGGGCGCGCCGTTGGCGCTGTTGTATTCGGTCTGACGGGTCCGACAGGTCTGACTTGTCCGACTTGTCTGACCCTTAAGAACTGCCGAAACTGATGGCTTTAGCTACTGGAGGGACGACCTCCGTGCCGTCCGCCTGCGTCGTTCAAGAGCCGTACAGGAACAGGCGCGGAGCATACACTTAAACCCACACTTAATCCCACTCTTAAACGGCACACTTCATCCACCCGCTTAATCTTTCGGATTTAGCAAGGCGCGTTATAAAGCAAATGCCAGCCCTGAAGGGGCGCGACATACCAGCCCAGGGCAACGCCCTGGGTAACGAGGCAAAAACTGACGAGCCCTGAAGGGGCGGGATATAGTCATGGAATAAGGCGTCTGTCTGCCAGATGCAAGCCGTTGTCGACTGTCGTCGAGTGCCGGTGACGCTACCGCAGAAGCGCGCCAGCACAGGTGGGGCGACGCCGTCCCGGCTAGCCGCAGCGATGGAGTGATGGAGTGATGGAGCGTACTGGCAGGCCGCCCTGCGCCTTCCATGCGGGGGCGCAGTCGCGTCGGAGTACCGACTTTAGTCGGAAGCCAGCAAGGGCCTTCAGGCCCGTAAGCCCATTTTCTTGACAAATACCCATGAGAACGGGGCTGAAGCACTTGAACAACTTTCGCCTGAAGGGAGTGTTGACCTATTGCACATCCCTGCTGCTTTTTTTATCAGGAACTCAAGAAATCAGGAAATTGTTTGTGGATACCGCGCATTCCTGCACCCTTCTTGAGTTCTTGAGCGAATCGAGCGAATCGAGATAATCGAACCAATCGAATCTATCGAATCGCTCGATACTATCGATTCCATCGAAGCCCCTCCGCACGCTCCGTTCGCTTCCCATGCGCCCTGGAGCCCGCGGTCTCCGCGGTGTGCTGGCGCGCGCATGATGCGGCGAACGCTACCGTCGGTGATGTATTCGGCCACCCGGCAGTACCGCAAGACAGGCTGTACCGAACCACCGGTGTCAGGTTGTACCGTTATTGTCCGTGGTACTGGCGCATAACGCGTTCGGTACTATTGCTGCTGTTTGCCTTGCCTTGCCTTGCCTTGCCTGGTGGCCTCGAACAGATCCAGTTGTTCAAGAAATTTGTGCTTTTTCAGGGAGTCCTCCACCATTTGTAGCCCCGGTGCCATCGTGGCCGCTCGAACTTGTGGCTGTTTCCGCTGTCATGGCAGCTCCTGTCACGCGCCCGCTGGCATGTTCTCGAACACCCTAAGCGCGTCTCTGCGTGTGATTACCGTGTCGTAAAGGCCGATGTCCTCGCCCTCGTGTCTGTTGATCCCCGTGTAGCACAGGCTCGCGTCCTCGTAGCGCTTGAACTTGTAGACCGCGTCATTCATCAAGGCACTGTTGAATACTCCCAGACTTACCAGCAGGTCGAAGTCCTTCACCGACAGCCCCGTGACCTTCTTGAACAGGCCCGGCTCCAGTTGTGTTATCACGTCCTTGAGTGTCCGTTCCCGGTAGTCGGTAAGATACATGAAGATGGGGATCCGTGTGGCAAGCTTGATGAGGTTCTCCTGGATGCGCTTGCGCAGGCTCCTGTACTCCTTCTCCTCTGCGGAAAGCTCCTGCCTCTCCTTTTTGGACAACTCCTCGGCGTTCGCCTCCTTGCGGGCCTTCTTCACGGCTTCCGACTTGTTTATAATCGTCTCGATGTCCTGATTCAGGTTGCGGAAGCCCTCGATGCCCATGAGGGCGTCGATCGCCTTTTCGTTCGCCATGAGACGGCTCAAGGTATCGTTGTCGACGTTCACCAGCAGGGCGCTCTGCCAGCGTCGCGCCAGCAGGGTGGCCGATGTGCCGCTCATCGCGATGTCGAGAATCCCGGCGGCGTCAATCTGCTTCATGGAACTTCCGTCGTAGGCCAGTACCGGCAGGAAGCGTATGAACTCCTCCACCTTCTTTTCCGGGTTGGCCTCGTTGACGTTCAGACGGCAACTGTAGTCGGCAATCTGTCGCAGCGCCCGGTCCGGTGCAAAGTCGAAGACGTAGCACTCCTCCTTGATGATTTGCTCTTCATTCGGCGACTCGCCATCCGGATTGCGTACCGTCCAGGGGGATTGCACCCGGAATGCGGCCTGGAAGTAGGTTTCCGGGCTGGATGAGTTGCGGAGCATGAGAATGCCAGTCCACGGCTTCACCGTGACGCCCGTGGTCAGCTTGCCGCAGGAGAGTGTAATGGTCTTGGTCTTGAGGGGATCATCCATCGCCTCCAGCACCGGGGGCAACGCCGCCGCACCAATGCCGGCGGCACTCCCGGCGGCCACGATGACATCGTAGTCGTGGTAGAAACGGTTCTGCCGCTTCTTTAACAGGTTGCTCATAGCATGACACGCCGCCACGCTCGGCAGGAACCAGAACGTGTGAGAAAGTACGCCCAAGAGCCGCACATCTGAGAACGGCATCGGCGGCTTCTGCGCGCCGAGTTTCAGGTTGTCAACGCTGGTCGGCATGAAGGCACCGCGAATCAGGTCCAGCCACTTCTGGACCTCGTCCTCGTATTTGAAATGCGCCTGATTACCGACACCCTCAGCGGAGAAAAAAACATTCAGGTCGAACTCGTTGAACTCGCCCTGCATGGCGATTTCCCGAATCGCATCCGGGAGCTGGTAAGTTAGCAGCACCATGCGGGGGAGGGCGGCGTAGGGGTTGTCTGGTCCCTTCCACTCCTGCTTTGCCCGCTGCTCGTCCGAATAGGTCCAGCTATAGATCTGCTCCTCGATGAACTCGCCGGATGCTATGGCCCGGAAGGGTGTGCCGGAGAGGTAGAGATAGGCGTCCGAGGTGATGGGCATGGTGTCCTGGTCGAAGATGTCGATGCCTTCGCCCTTGCCGAAGGCGATCTCCTTTTCATCTTCGGCTTCAAACAGATCCTTTGCTTTCTCGCGCCATGCGCCATAGTGGTATTCGTCAAGGATCACGCAATCCCAGTTGATCGTGTGTACCCACTCGTTCTTGGTTTTGATGCCGCCCGTGCTTGGATTGCGTCCCAGATAGTCCAGAAAAGAGCCGAAACAGACGATCGGGCGCCTCTTGTCGGCCTCCTCGTATGTGAGACCGCCGGGCTTGATGAACTGCCAGCCCTCGAAGTCCACATGCCGCTTCAAGTCCTCTTCCCAGGCGCTCTGCACGGCCGGCTTGAATGTCAGCACGAGCACTTTGCGCCATTTCATCCTCTTTGCGAGCTGGTAGGCGGCAAAGGTCTTTCCGAAGCGCATCTTGGCATTCCACAGAAAATGCGGGGGCTTGTTGTGATTGGACTTGTCCTTGCGCCACCTGGTGAAGTAGGCCGCTGTCTTCGCGACGGCCGCCTCCTGTTCCGGGCGCATCCTGAAATCCAGCGAGCGGTTCTCCTCGTCCAGTTGCCCGGTCCGTACCGCGATAACCGCCGCTTTCACGTCGTCAACCGTGCAGCGGAACCATTCGCCCTCCGGATTCCTTATGCCGTTGTTCCGCAGCATCTTGTGGACGTCGTGGTCGGTGAATACACTGCCGTCATTCCGCATGGCGGACTCTTCCATGACTATGCGGTACGGCAGTTTGCCGGGGCGCAGCGTAGGATACTGCCGGGCAACGCGTTCTCTAGCGCCCACGGTTGTGTATCCCACCTTAAGCATACCCGCATACTGCGGGTTCGTGTCCTCGTAGGCGTAGATCGTTGGTCGCGATGCCGGACGCGGAGGAAAGAAATCATTGCTCACCGTTCGCCTCCATCGGACGGATCATGGACTCGATGAAGGCGATCTCGTCCTGGGTAAGCCTGTATTTCTCGTACAGCACCTCGTCGGTCCAAGTACGGTTCCAGGGTTGCCGAGGCACCCATGTATAAGTCGAGCGAGTGGCGTGTTGGCTAATTTTGCGTAGCGATACCAAGAATCGGAAGAACCGTGTGCGCAGGTAGCTGTTGAGACTGTTCGCCTGCCTTTCTGACGAGACGTAGAAGAACAAATACGTCTGTGTACAGACGGATGGCGATTCCGCGACGAAACTAGGGCCGAGCACCGTTGCGGGCCGTGTCCCGCGCTCGCCGTAGGCTGTTGGAACCATGACCTTCCACGTGTCGATCAGATGGGTGCTCTTGACGATATCATTGCGGTTAATCCATCCGATCAGGCGTTTGCCTTTGCGGTTGTAGTGCAATGCTACATCGTTCGGATTCTGCTTTTCTTTGTGGAAACCGTCAAAGTTAGATGTCCATCCAAACTCCTTGTCCACAGAAAGTATTTCGGTGATAGACGGCTCGCCTGCCTTGAGGACTTTACGGAGAATCTTCAGTGCGCGAATGTCTCGCACGAACACGTCGAATTCGTTTAGATCGCGAGCCACGGGGCCAATCGTCTCGTCCGCGCTGATGGAAGTGACCTCGCAATCGCCTTCGTTATCGCGGTCCCACAGGAAATAGCAGACCCCACCTTCGAAATCCACGCCAGGGAAGACGGCATCCATGCGTTCATAGTCCACCAGTTTCCGGATTCGGCGGTCTGACAACATTGATTTGCGAAAGTCCGATAAGCCCAGGCCCCCCGCCATCCAGCGAGATGGAAGTATCATGGAAAGGAACCGCGGTTTCAGTTTCTTGGCTTGATCCACGAATTTATTGTAAATGGGGATGTCGCGGGTTCCGCCATCTGAACCCATTTGATAGGGTGGATTGCTGACAATGACATCAAACTTCATGTTGAATATCTCCTCCGGCTTCTCGGCATGAAGAAAGTGATACGCATGGGTTTCCAGCTCAGGGCCGCGGTCGTATGCGTCCTTGCTTGCTCCGCAGAACACACAGTGTCCCTTTTCCCATGTGTGTTCCACCCGTCCGTAGCGGATGTTGCCGTCGGGGGTGTTGAAGGTTTCGCAGACGGAGTACTTTCCGTTGGCGGTCTTGGAACAGTAAACGGAGCGACGCGACAGCAGTGCGGTTAGCTCGGTTATGGCGAGCCCGTAAAGCTGGTTCTTGAAGATGTGATTCATCCGCTTCTGGCGATCGGGTATTTGCGGCTCCAGTCCTGTGTCCAGTCGCTTGGCGATCTCGCGCAGGAAGACGCCCGACTTGCAGCCGGGGTCGAGGAACGTCGCCTTCCTGTCGGCCCAGAGTTCCGGCGGCAGGAGGTCGAGCATGCGGTTGACCAGCTCCGGCGGGGTGAAGACCTCGTCGCTGCTTAGATTGGCCAGGCAGGAGAGAACGTCAGGGTTGTAGCTGCTGCTGGGCATGGGCGAGCTCCATGAAGTGAACCGGCGGATATTCCTGCACCGGCTCGGGGATGAACACGTCTTCACCAAGATCGGAAAAAAGTGGCGTGTCCTTCACACCCGCGTGCGATAACAGCTCGCTAAAGGTGAAGTCCCGCCGCTTGATCAGGCTCCCGTTTACCGGCGACCATTCGGAAAAAACGATGTGGTCGGGGTTGGCACCCACGGTCTTGAGGGTCAGGGCATCGCCCCAGATGATGTTGCGGTCGAGGATGAAACGCACCGCCTCACGGCACTTCTCCCTTGCGTGACTATTATAGAGGCGGAAGTAATAATCGCGGTTGAAGATGTCGTACAGCCGGTCGCGGCACTTCAGGACATTGTCTTCCAGAATGTCGATGCCGTAGATCGAGGAGACGGCCAGGACCGCGTTGCGCTCGAACTCAAGCTGCGACTGGCTGTAGCGTTTTTCAACGACCGTCAGCTTGCGCTCCAGAATCACGGCCAGGAAGTTGCCATTGCCGCAGGCCGGCTCAAGGAAGCGGGATTCAATGCGTTCCGTCTCCTGCTTCACAAGGTCAAGCATGGCGTTGACCTCGCGCTTGCCGGTCAGCACCTCGCCGTAGTCAGCTACCCGCTTTTTTGAGATAACTTGCGATTCCATCAATCTATCCAGAGACCGGAACTAAAAGATATAGGATAGTCCTTCCCGGGAGTCGTTGCAAGCGGATGTTTGATGCTTGGTGGTAGCTGGGTGCGCTCCACAATAGTGGATGCGCACCCAGAATCCAGAATCCAGAATCCAGAATTCAGAAGGAAATTCGCATCCTTTCGCATCTCCTTTAGTGTCCGTACAATCGAGACCACATCTTTGATGGGCGATAAGACACGCAAATTGTTGCCGTGCAATATTCTGGATACTGGATTCTGAATTCTGAATTCGGTTCGATTCAACATAGTTGAATCGAACCCGTGGTAGCTTGGCGTTCTTGGCGTCTTGGCGGTTTACCATGCTGCGGCTTGCCGGGTTGTTGCTTAGCCGCCCTTTTTCGCTGCCCCTTTTTTATCGTAAATCATCGGCATCCCGCTTAAGATAGTCGCAAGCAATGTCCGCAAAACACAAAACCACCGACCGCCTGCCGCCTGCCGGCGCCACGAGCATCCTCGAGAGCATCTCCGATGGTGTCTTCACCGTGGATGCCGACTGGCGCATAACCTACTTCAATGCGGCGGCCGAGCGCATCACCGGCATACCGCGCGATGAGGCGCTGGGCCGGAGCTGTGCCGAGGTCTTCCGCGCCAGCATGTGCGAGACCGACTGCGCCCTGCGCCAGACGCTTAAGAGCGGCAAGCCGGTCGTCAACCGCACAGGCTTCATCGTCAGCGCCGGTGGACGGCGCATACCCGTCTCGGTCTCGACCGCCATCCTGCGCGATGCCGGGGGACGCATGGTCGGCGGGGCGGAGACGTTCCGCGATCTCACCCTGGTGGAGGAACTGCGCAAGGAGCTCTCCGGCACCTTCCGGGTTGGCGACCTCGTCAGCCGCAGTCCCGCCATGCGGCGCATCAAGGAACTGCTGCCGCAACTGGCGGAGAGCGAGGCGACCGTGCTGATCCAGGGCGAGACCGGTGCCGGCAAGGAGCTGCTGGCGCGTGCCGTGCATAGCCACAGTCCGCGCCGCGACAAGCCCTTTGTGGCGCTCAACTGCGGCGCATTGCCCGATACGCTGCTCGAATCGGAGCTTTTCGGCTATGTCAAGGGCGCCTTCACGGGGGCCGAGCGCGACAAGCCGGGGCGCTTTGCCGCCGCCGGGGGCGGCACGCTCTTCCTCGACGAGATCGGCGACATCAGCCTGGCCATGCAGGTGCGCCTGCTGCGCGTCCTGCAGGAGCAGGTGTACGAGCCGCTCGGGAGTGTCGTGCCGCAGAAGGCCGATGTGCGCATCATCGCCGCGACCCACCGCGACTTGACGGAGCTGATCCGCAAGGGGGAGTTCCGCGAGGACTTCTTCTACCGGCTCAACGTGGTGCGGCTCGATCTGCCGCCGCTGCGTCACCGCAAGGAGGATATTCCGCTGCTGGTGGACGAATTCGTGGCGCGCTTCAACCGGCGGCAGGGGCGGCGGGTGCCCGGCATCACCGCCGATGCGCTGGGGCTGCTGATGATATACGACTTCCCCGGCAATGTCCGCGAGCTCGAGAACATCATCGAGCGCGCCTTCGTCCTCTGCGGCACGGGACGCATTGATACCGTCCATCTGCCGCCCGAGCTTACCGGGGCGGAGCATCCGGCCTATGCTTCGACCGTGGTGGAGAATCTGGCACAGAGCCGGCGCACGGCCGAGGCCGCGGCGATCGAGGAGGCGCTGGCCGCCTGCGGTTACAACCGCCGGCGCGCGGCTCGCGCGCTCGGCCTGCACGTAAGCACCCTCTACCGCAAGATGCGCGCGCTGGGCATGGAACTCCCGGCGCAGGATGGGCGCTCAGGGCCGCATCAATGCGGCCCTGAGTTGCAGTAGGCAGTTGCAGTAGGCAGTGGCAGTAGGCAGTGGGGGCCGCATGAATGCGGCCATGCGTCGCAGCAGGGGACAGGAGACAGGGGACAGGGGAGAAAGCTCGCGACAAAGTTTGTGAAAGCCCTGAAGGGGCGCGATATACCAGCCCAGGGCAACGCCCTGGGGAAGGGTCAGAAAAATGACTAGCCCTGAAGGGGCGGGACATAGTTCGGGGAAGAGAGCTTATCTGCCGGATAATAGGCCGGGCTTTCAGCCCTTGTTTTCTCTTGCCGTTGTTTCCTAGGGCTTCATCCTAGCTGGGATAGGGCGCGCCGTTGGCGCTACTTCGCTCCATCACTCCATCACTCCAAACCCTCTCTTAAACACACACTTAATCCCACTCTTAAACGGCACACTTCATCCACCCGCTTAATCTTCCGCTTTCAACAAAGTTACCGACAAAGCTTGCGCGACAAAGTGGGGATCGCCACCGTCTACTTTCCATGCACTGCCCGCGCACTCCCCTGCCACCAACCGATTACCCCTGACGGCATTATCATCCTTGCAACACCGTTGCGCTTTTGCAACTATCGCAACATGTTGTGTTGCGTTTATGCGACACAATCCGCGCACGCCACTTGCTGCTGCCATATCCCTAAAATACTGTGGTACAGTATTCTAGCGTATTTAAGCACCCGTCTGGCCGGGTTGGCACGCTTTCTGGTACTATATCAGATGCATTTTGGGAATCGCAATGAAGACACTTTTAGTGACAACATGGAACGGCCGTATCTCGCCGGTACTGGATGTGGCGCGTCAGGCGGAACTTGTGAAGGCCGACGCGGATGGCAACATCACGCGGACGACCGTGAAGCTGCCGGGTGATGATCCCGAGGGTCAGGCGGCGGCCCTGCGGGCTTTGCAGCCCCAGGTGCTGGTCTGCGGCGCGGTCTCGCGCCCCCTGGCCTCGCTCCTGATGGCGGATGAGATTCAGTTGGTGCCCTTCAGGACCGGCGCGGTCGATGAGATCATCGCGGCGTGGCAACAGGGACGGCTCGATGATGCGGCCGCGCTGATGCCCGGCTGCCGCGGTGGCCGTCTGGGCTGGTGCCGGGGCCGGGGCCGCGGTCGCCACGGACGGCAGGGCGGCGCGGGACGTGGGTGCCGGAGATTTATGGAGTGAGGCTATGGCAAAAACCATCGTGGCATGGGCGTCCCGCCCATGGATCACGGTCAGGATGCCCGTGCCACGTGCTTCGCGTGCCACATCTGGTTTTGCAAGAGCCTCGAATAAGGAAAGGATAGAGAAGATGAAGCTGGTGATTACTTCCACGGGTGACACGATGTCGTGTACGCTTGATCCGCGTTTTGGACGCGCCAGGTATTTTATCGCCGTCGACACTGAGAGCGGCGATTTCAAGGCGCATAGCAACGAGCAGAACCTCCAGGCCGCGCAGGGCGCCGGCATACAGGCGGCGCAGAACGTCGTGGATCTGGGTGCCGAGGCGGTGGTGACCGGCAACGTCGGCCCCAAGGCCTTCCGTGTGCTCAACGCCGCGGGCATCGCCATCTATCTCTGTGGCGAGGCCAGCGTGGCAGAGGCGCTGGAGCGCTTCAGGAAGGGCGAGCTGAAGGCCGTTGATGGCGCCAACGTGGCGGGGCATTGGGCGTGAGCACGACGGGCTATACCTTCCGTCCGATCGGCATCATCCGCACTGGGCATACGGAGGCGGTAAAGACTCCGATCCAGCCCGTCTTTGCGGATGATTGCAGCGGACGTGCCGAGGTGCTGCCGGAGTTTGCGGACGGATTGAAGGATGTCGAGGGTTTTTCGCATCTCTACCTTCTCTACGTCTTTGACCGGGCTGACGAACCGCGGCTGTTGCTGAAGCCCTTCATGCAGGATGTCGTGCGGGGCGTCTTTGCCACGCGCGCGCCGCGTCGTCCGAATGCTATAGGACTAAGCATCGTGCGTCTGGTACGGCGCGAAGGAAACGTGCTGTATTTTCAAGGGGCGGACATGCTGGATGGCACTCCGCTTCTCGATATCAAGCCCTACACGGCAAAGTTCGACCGGATTGAGACTACTAGCAATGGTTGGCAGGACGAGGTCGATCCCGTGGAGGCGCGCCGCCGGGGGCGGCGTGGCTATACGGGGCCGGCAGCACACACCAGTGATGGGTCTTGTGCGGGTGATGTCCGTGACTAGATTCAAACTGCAAGGTGTTGGGAGAGCCTGAAAAGAGTGAGCCTCTTGCAGGGACAGGTGATTTATTCTCCGCGCGGATTAATCAGGAACTCAAGAACTCAAGAAAAGTGCAAGAATGCGCGGTATCCACAAACAAATTCCTGATTTCATGAGTTCCTGATAAAAATGCAGCAGGGATTTGTAATAAGTCAACACTCCCTGCAAGCAGGAGTTTTGCAGGAGCCTCCGAGGCTATTTTGGTTGTCCTTGACATCCCCCGCTGTTTCGGGGGGTGATGAATCGAGGACGAGGACGAAAAAGGAAAGGACGAGGTACAACATGCCAAGAGGTGATGGAACAGGCTCCATGGGAATGGGACCGATGACGGGGCGCGCAGCCGGTTTCTGCGCGGGATACGGGGTTCCGGGATACCAGAACCCGGTTGGCGGACGCGGCGGTATGGGCCGCGGGTTTGGTGCAGGCCGCGGCTTTGGTTGCGGCGGCCGCGGCTGGCGCAACCAGTTTCATGCCACCGGCCTGACCGGATGGCAGCGGGTCGCGGGCGGTTTCGCCCCGGCGGGTTACGCGGGCGTGCCGGCAGTGCCGACCGCCGAGCAGCAACTGGCCGCGCTGAAGAGCCAGGCCGAGTTTGCCGAGAACCAGCTCAATGCGCTCCGCAAGCGGATCGATGAGCTGGAGGCAAAGTCGGAGTAGGTCGTTCTTGATGTATCGAATCGAGGACGAGGACGAGGACGAGTAAAGGAAAGGACGAGGTGCAAGATGCCTAGAGGTGATGGAACAGGCCCGTCGGGCGGCGGTCCGGGTAGCGGACGCGGCATGGGCGGACGCGGCATGGGCGGATGTGGCATGGGTGGACGCGGCATGGGCGGAGGCGGCCGCAAGGGCGGCGGCAGACGCATGGGCGGTATGGGATTGGGTGCCGGCGGCAACTGTGTCTGCCCCAAGTGCGGCAAGACCGTGCCCCATCAGGCCGGCCTGCCCTGCACGCAGGTGGACTGTTCCGAATGCAAAACCAGGATGACGCGCGCCACCGGCGCGTGACCGTGAGGTAGAGGGAACAAGATGGCGGTATTGACCATTGCCAGCGGCAAGGGGGGAACGGGCAAGACCACCCTTGCCGTGAATCTGGCGTATGCATTAGCGCAACGCGGCGATAAGGTGCGGCTGCTCGACTGTGATGTCGAGGAGCCGAACGACCACCTCTTCGTCAGGCCGGCCTTTACCGGCGCGGAGGAGGTGAAGGTCCTTAAGCCGGTATGCGATGCCGGCGCCTGCACGGGCTGTGGCAAGTGCGCGGCGGCGTGCAACTACAACGCCATTGCCGTGGTCAAGGGCAAGGTGCTGATATTCAACGAGCTGTGCCACTCGTGCGGTGTCTGCTCCTTCGTATGCCCGGAGGGCGCGTTGACGGAAGAGCCGGCCGTGATCGGCAAGGTTGAGTTCGCGGAAAATGTCCCCGGTTCCAAGTCGGACGGGAGTGCGGCCGACTTCTTCTTTGCGCACGGCATTCTCAACATCGGCGAGGCGCTGGGGCCGAACGTTGTGCGCGCGGTCAAGAGCCATGTGGAGCCCGATGCCATCAACATCATCGACGCCGCACCGGGCACGGCGTGCTCGGTTGTCACGGCGGTGCAGGGTGCCGATGCCGTGCTGCTGGTGACGGAGCCGACGCCGTTCGGGCTTAACGATCTGAAACTGGCGGTCGGGCTGACGCTGGAACTTGGCGTGCCGACGGGCATCATTGTGAACCGTTCCGACGGCGAGGACAAGCTGATCGCCGACTACGCCAGGGCGCATGGTATTCCGATTGCGGGGCGTATCCCATTCAAGCGGGAGTATGCCGAGGCCTACTCCGGCGGCGGGATTCTGGTTGACGAGTTCCCGGAGTTGCGGAGTAATCTGCTGCAAATCTACGATAATCTGCAGACGGCTAAACCGCCCGTGCCGGAGATCGAGGCCTTTGCCGTATCCGAGGCGGCCAGGCCGCCGTTTGAGAAGGGAACCGCGCAATGGTTCCGCGAGATCACGGTCATCAGCGGCAAGGGCGGCACCGGCAAGACTACGCTCTCGGCCTCGCTGGCGCAACTGGCGGAGCAGAAGGTGCTGGCGGACAACGATGTTGATGCCGCCGATCTGCACCTGTTGCTGACTCCGGTTGTGCTTGAGAAGCATGACTTCTCCGGCGGCACGAAGGCCACAATCGAACCCGGCAAGTGCCTGGGGTGTGGTGCCTGCGCCGATGCCTGCCATTTCGACGCCATCCACAAGGTGGACGCTGAGGGCGGCCGGACAAGTGCTGTTTACCGAATTGATACGATGCTTTGCGAGGGGTGCGGGCTATGTCCGCGCGTCTGCCCCGCCGGAGCCATCCACAGTGAACGCAACATCACGGGCCAGTGGTTTGTATCATGGACGCCATGGGGTCCGATGGCGCATGCCCGTCTGGGCATCGCCGAGGAGAACTCCGGACGTCTGGTGGCACGTGTACGCGAGCGTGCGGCGGAACTGGCCGAGGAATTGCATCTGCCGTTGATTCTTGGCGATGGTCCCCCGGGCACCGGCTGTCCGGTCATCGCCTCGGTCACGGGTACCGATCTGGTCGTGATCGTCACGGAGCCTACGGTTTCCGGGGTTCACGATATGGAGCGGGTACTGAAGCTGACAAGACATTTCGGCGTGCCGGCCGTGATTGTGATCAACAAAGCGGACTTGAACACCGAACAGGCGCAGCGGATCGAGATGCTTGCTACCCAGGCCAACTCGCGCGTAATTGGCCGTATTCCATTCGACAGGGAGGTCAACGACGCACTGATGGCCGGCAAGACGGTGATCGAGTTCGGGGCCGGCAAGGCTTCGCAGGCTATCAGGGAGATCTGGCAGCAGATTCAGGCGGTACTTGAGAAGTTGCGTTAGCTGCTGTTTTTTGACAGGATGAGGTCTTTGCAAAACCACTTGCTGGCACGTGGCACGGGCATCCTGCCCGTGTTCCATGGGCGGGACGCCCATGCCACAAGGGGGGTGCAAGAGCCCCATTTTAATAACTACGTCATGATCACAACTTTTGCATGCATTCCTTGTCTGGCACGGCAGGCGGCTGAAGTGGCCGAAATGAGCGTGGCCGATCCTGCGCGGCGCGAGGAACTGGTGCGTCTGCTGCTGCGCGGGATTGCCGATACGGATTGGAAGGTCTCGCCGGTGCGGATTTCCCAGTTGATGCAGCGTCGCGTGCGCGAATTCAGCGGCAAGCCCGATCCCTACCGGGAACTCAAGACACGCATGAACGATGCGGCTTTAGAACTGTTGCCGGCGCTGGCCTCCGCCGCGGCGGAGCGCCCCGATCCGCACGAGGCGGCGGTACGTCTGGCGATTGCGGGCAACCTTCTCGACGCCGGTTCGAGGGAGCGCCTGATGCCCGAGGAGTTGGCCGAACACCTTGCCCAAATCTGGGAACAGCCGCTTGTGGGCGATGTGGCGGCGCTCTTCCGTGCGGCGGAGTCGGCACAGCGGATCCTCTATCTGGCGGACAACGCCGGCGAGATTGTCTTCGACAAGCTGCTGGTCGAGGCGCTGCCGCGGGACCGCGTGACTCTGGTTGTGCGCGGCGTGCCGGTGCTCAACGACGTCACGCACGAGGATGCCGTCGTGGCAGGCCTGCACGAGGTGGCCGAGGTGATCGACAACGGTGCGGATGCGCCGGGAACGATACTTGAGGAGACCTCGCCTGCCTTCCGGCAGCGATTCCGCGAGGCCGACCTGATCATCGCCAAGGGGCAGGGCAACTTCGAGACGCTCTCGGAGGTCGAGGCGCCGATCTACTATCTGCTGACCGTCAAGTGTCCGGCGGTGGGTGCGGCGATAGGGGCGCCGGTCGGCGCCATGGTCGTCAAGCCGGCTTCAGAGTTGAACAGGAGCACATCCGTATGAATGTCGCCGTCATTGGCGCGAGCGCCAAGCCGGAACGCTACAGCTACCAGGCGGTGAAGCTGTTGCGAGAGAAGGGACATGCGGTCTACCCCGTCCATCCCTCGCTGCGCGAGATCGAGGGGCTGCCGGTCTTCGCCGCGCTGAACCGCCTGCCGGTCGTGCCGGACGTCGTGACGCTCTACATCGCGGCGGCGCACCAGGAACCCATGGCCGACGATCTGCTCGCGCTGGCGCCGCGCCGCGTGATCTTCAATCCCGGTACGGAGAACCCCGCCCTGGCGGAGCGCTTGCGGGCGGCGGGAATCTCGACGCTGGAGGCATGCACACTGGTGTTGCTGAAAACGGGGGCGTTTGCGCTATGAACGGCTCGTTCACCGTGACGCTGCTGGCCGAGAACACGGCGGAGGGCAGGGGAATCCGTGGGGAGCACGGGCTGGCCTTCCGGATCGAGCGCGATGGACAGCGCATCCTCTTCGACACGGGGCAGGGGCTCGTTCTTACCGACAATGCCGCACGCCTGAATGTGGAGCTTGCCGCCGTGGATGCCCTCGTGCTCAGTCACGGACACTACGACCACACGGGCGGGGTGGCGCAGGTGCTGGCGGCGGCTGACAGAAAACTGCCGGTCTATGCGCATCCCGCTGCACTGCAGCCCAAGTACCGCGCTACCGCCGGCGGTGTGCGCGAAATCGGCATGCCCGCGGTATGCCGTCAGGCGCTGGATACGCAGGCGCGGCTAATACTTTCGACAACGGGAGCAACCATTGCCGAGGGAATCCGCACCAGCGGCGAGATTCCACGCATCCATCCCGAGGAGGCCTCGGATGAGCATTTCTGCCTCGATGCCGCAGGTCAGGTGGATGATCCCATTGCCGACGACCAGGCATTGATTGTGGCGAACGGTGCGGGAATTGTGGTATTACTGGGATGTGCCCACGCCGGATTGATCAACACGCTGGATCACGTGCGGGGGCTGACGAATGGCGCCCCGATTCGGGCGGTTGTCGGCGGCTTGCACCTGCGTAGTGCAACTCCCGAGCGGCTGGAATGGACATTGCGTGAGTTGCAGCGGTTTGACATTGCGCAGTTCTATCCCATGCACTGCACTGGCTTCGCGGCGACCGCCACGCTGTGGCAGGCGCTGCCGGGGCGCGTGCAGATGGCGGGGGCGGGTGCTTCATTGGAGTTTGATTTTTGAGTTAACTGGAGAAGCGAGAGCATGAACAAAGAAGAGCAGCAGCAGAGTGAGACCGGTTGCGCCGCGAGTGCCACTTGCGGCGGCGATTGCAAGAGTTGCAGCGGTGCGCAGGAAACGCCGAAGCCAGCCAACACCATTCACCACAAGATCCTGGTCATGTCCGGCAAGGGTGGGGTGGGCAAGAGCACCGTGGCCGCGAATCTGGCCATCTCCCTGGCGTTGCAGGGACGGCGTGTGGGGTTGATGGATGTCGATATACATGGGCCCAGCATTCCCAAGATGCTGCACCTCGAGGATGTCGAGGTTGGTGCCAACGAGCAGGGATGGATCCAGCCGGTAGAACTGGCGGGCGTCAAGATGATGTCGATTGGCCTCCTGCTGCGTGACCGCGACGCCGCCGTGATCTGGCGCGGCCCGCTCAAGATGAGCGCCATCAAGCAGTTTCTGGAGGAGGTGGAGTGGGGCGAGCTGGATTATCTGATTATTGACGCGCCTCCCGGCACTGGCGACGAGCCTCTCTCGGTCTGTCAGCTTGCGGCGCCCCTGACCGGAGCAGTGGTTGTGACCACGCCGCAGGATGTCGCCACTGCCGACGTGCGGCGCTCGATCACCTTCTGCCGCCAGTTGGATCTGCCCGTGCTGGGTGTGGTCGAGAACATGAGCGGCTTTGTCTGTCCGCACTGCAATACCGTGACCGAAATCTTCAAGAGCGGCGGCGGCGAGCGCATGGCGGAGAGCATGGGCGTGTCCTTCCTGGGACGCATCCCGCTCGATCCGGCCATCGGCGTCTCCTGCGACGACGGCAAGCCGTTTGTGTATCACTACAACAAGACCGAGACAGCCAAGGCGTTCGACCGCATCATGCAGCCGATCCTCGCGCTGACGGATGGTGCAAACGTGTGCGAGCCTAATCCCGCGCAGAAGAACAGCACAGAAAGTGACAAAATCAAGATTGCCATACCGACCGCGGCGGGCAGGCTCTGCCAGCATTTCGGGCATTGCGAGCAGTTCGCGATACTCGAGGTGGATGCCGAGTCCCACGCCATCACCGCCCGGCAGTTGCTGACGCCGCCGCCGCACGAGCCGGGCGTGCTGCCGAAGTGGCTGCAGGAGCAGGAGGTTGGTCTGGTCATCGCGGGCGGCATGGGCCAGCGTGCCCAGCAGCTCTTTGCGGAAAAGGGCATCCGCGTGGTGGTCGGTGCGCCGGTCGAGTCACCGGAAACGCTGGTGACGCAATATCTGGCCGGCACATTGGCGACAGGTGAGAATGTCTGCGACCACTAGGCCGCCGCCCTGCGGGGCGGTTGGAACAGGCGAGAGACACGATTTTCAGGATTTACCGGGCCTGCCCCCGCTGTTTTTTTTGACAGGATTACATGAGGCTCTTGCAAAACCCCTTGCACGCGCACGTGGCACGGGCATCTTGCCCGTGTTTCATGGGCGGGACGCCCATGCCACGAGGGGTTTTGCAAGAACCTCTACATGATTAACAGGATTTATTTGGATGGCCGCTACGCGGCGGGATTGAGCTACGGATTTCGCGGATTGCGCGGATTTTCGCAGGTTGGAATGCGGTGTCTCAGACTAGGGGGGCCGCCGCCCTGCGGGGGCGGCGGCAGTGGGCAGTGGCAGTAGGCAGTGGCACGGACGATTATTGCGACCACTCAGTGGTTCGCAATGTAGAGGGTAAAAGCGCTGCGCTGCCCTTTCGCCGCCCGGTGGCGCACCTTGTCTCCACACCTTGTCCGCACACCTTGTCCCCACACCTTGTCCCCACACCTTGTCTCCTACACCTTGTCTCCCACACCTTGTCCCTACACCTTGTTCCCTGCCGATTGAGGGCTTGTGTATCTATCTACAGAAACAGTTTTACCTGCGGTGCTACGTATGCTATGATGCCGGCCATTTGACAAGGTTCCCTGCGTAACCAGTGCGAAATTGCATGGTCAGTACACCTTGTCGCGGAGACGACGATGATGAGCACACCAACCAAGATTTTGCTTCCCGAGAAGGATATGCCGCGCCAGTGGTACAACATCCAGGCGGATTTGAAAAATCCGTTGCCGCCGCCGGTTGACCTATCGGGCAAGCCGGTCAGTCCCGACACCCTGGGGAAGATCTTCCCCATGAACCTGGTCGAGCAGGAGATGAGCACCGAGCGGTGGATCGATATCCCTGAGGAGGTGCTGGAAGTTCTGAGCCTCTGGCGTCCCTCGCCGCTCGTGCGTGCCCGTCGCCTTGAGCAGGCCCTTGGCACGCCGGCCAAGATCTACTTCAAGAACGAGGGCGTCTCGCCCGCCGGTAGCCACAAGCCCAACACGGCGATCGCGCAGGCCTACTACAACCGCGAGTTCGGCATCAAGCGCGTGACCACCGAGACCGGTGCCGGGCAGTGGGGCTGCGCCCTAGCCTTTGCCTGTCAGCTCATGGGACTCGAGTGCAAGGTCTTCATGGTGCGCGTCAGCTTCGAGCAGAAGCCCTTCCGCAAGCTGATGATGGAGACGTGGGGCGCGACCTGCGTGGCGAGCCCCAGCACGGAGACTGCGGCCGGGCGTGCCATCCTCGCCAAGGATCCGGATACCCCGGGCAGTCTAGGCATGGCCATCAGCGAGGCCATCGAGCAGGCGCTGGAGGAGCCGGATACCCGCTATACGCTGGGCAGCGTGCTGAACCACGTGCTCATGCACCAGACCATCATCGGACTCGAGACCAAGAAGCAGTTCGAGATGATCGGCGAGTACCCGGACGTCGTGATCGCCTGCTGCGGCGGCGGTTCCAACTTCGCGGGCATGGCCTTCCCCTTCCTGGCCGACAAGTTTGCCGGCCGCGAGGTGCGCGTGATCGGCGTCGAGCCGGCCGCCTGCCCAACGCTGACGCGTGGTCCCTTCGTCTACGATGCCGGCGACGTGGCCATGCTGACGCCGCTCCTGCCGATGCACAGTCTGGGACATGACTTTGTTCCTCCGGCGATCCATGCCGGCGGCCTACGCTATCACGGCATGGCGCCGCTCGTCAGCCATGTGCTCCGCGAGGGCATGGTCGAGGCGCAAACCATCCAGCAACTGGAGTGTTACCGGGCGGGCGTGCTCTTTGCCCGTACCGAGGGCTTCATCCCGGCTCCCGAGACCTCGCACGCCATCGCCGGCGCCATCCGCGAAGCCAAGCGTGCCAAGGAAGAGGGACGCGAGCGCACCATCGTCATCTGCTGGTCTGGTCACGGACTCATGGATCTCAACAGCTACCAGTCCTTCTTCGAGGGCAAGCTGGCGGATCACGAGTTGCCCGAGGAACTGCTGCAGCAGTCGCTGGCCTCGATCGAGGGGCTGCCCAAGCCCCCGCCGCTGCGGGCCTGATTGCGGCTATGCTTCCGGCGTGAAATACGCTATGATTACGCTGATTGGTCGACAGGGCGTGCCGCATGAATGCCGTGCGGGGAGGTCGGCCGGAGGATGACTTGGAATATGCGAACGATGAAGGCTGGATTTGTCGGGTTCGGGGAAGTCAACACCCCGCGTGAGTTCATTGATCCGCGCTGTGCCACGGCCGCCGGATGGCTCAGGGAGCAAGGTGTGGAGCTGACGATCGCCGATCCGGTCAGCGACGACCCGGCCGGCGAGCAGGCTGACCGCGCCGCGGGCCAGTTGGCCGCCGGTGACTGGGACGTGCTGGTCGTCTGCATTGCCGGATGGATCCCCGCCTGGGCCGTGCTGCGCACGATCCAGCGCTTCCGCCACAAGCCGATGGTGCTTTGGGGACTGAGCGGGTGGCAGGATGGCAAGCGCTTTGTCACGACTGCCGACCAGGCCGGCTCGACCGGCTTGCGTCAGCCGCTTGCCGAACTGGGCTACAACTTTACCTACATCGTCAACCGCATGAACGAGCCGCCGCAGGTCGAGAGGGTGGTCACCGCCATCCGCGCCGCCGCGACGGCCGCCAAACTGCGCACCATGACGATCGGCATGGCGGGCTATGCCGACATGCGCCTCTACGGCACGCGCTATGATGCCGTGAGCCTGAAGCGCGACATCGGGCCGGAGATCGAGCACTTCGAGCTGCTCGAGGCCGCACAGATCATGGAGGCGATTCCCGCCGCGGAAGTCGAGCCGCTGGCCGCCGCCGTGCGCAAGCGCTGGAATTTCACCCGCGAGCCGCAGGAGGGTACCGTAGAGCAGTCGGTGCGTCTCTTCCTGGCCTTCCGGCAGATCATCGAGGAGCGCAAGTACAACGCCTTCTCGTACAACGACGTGGACGGAGTCAAGCGCCTGCTGCACTTCGCGCCGGCCGGTGCGCTGACCCTGCTGCACGACGAGATGGGCATTCCCTCGGTTCCGGAGAACGATGTGCTGGGGTCGGTGACGCAGGTCATCATGCATCTGCTTACCGGACAGATCGCCGCCTATCTGGAGTTCTACGAGTTCTCGCGCAACGGCGCCATCATGGGCGTGCCGGACTATGTACCGTCGGAGATTGTCGACGGGCAGGTGACGGTGATGCCCAACGCCTTCGGCTCGTTCGGCGAGGGACTGCTGA
>JAAYLN010000443.1 GCA_012521875.1 Lentisphaerota bacterium
GATTGCGGAAAATTCGCAACCTGCATGACACCGTAGCAGTGTCCGCCCGTCCCGGCCTTCGGTGAGTGACAGGGAAGCGTTGCGGTCATCATGCGCCGGACACCGCGCGGCCCATCCTCCTGCCGTCTTGGTCGCGTGTAGGCGGTCGGCAATCTCGGCGGCGGTCATTGCGGTTTGCCTTTCTGGTCATCCGCCTTGCGGGCGCAGGCCGCACACAGCCTGGGGAAGCGAAAACCCTTGCCGCCCCCGACTAGCTCGCGCCAGGCGCCGCATCGGGAGCAGTTGCCCATGCCCGGACGGCGGCAGGCGGCGCCGGGTCGGTCTCGAAGCGTACAAAGCGGCGTGAATATCGTGGCGAATTTCATTGCGCGCCCTCCTCGATCAGCGCCCGGACGTCGGCCTCGCGGAATCCGGCGGCGCGGCGGCGGCCAGGCAGTCGAACGCGGGACAGCTTGCCGTCGGCGGCCAGGGCGTCCAGGGTTCGCAGGCTACAAGCCAGCATCGCGGCGGCTTCCTTACGGCGTATCAGGCGCGGCCCGGTCGGGGCGGCGGGTGCCGGGGACGTGTTGCCCCCGTTGCGCAGCGCGGCCAGCAGGCGGCCACGGTCGGCGGGTGAAACGGTCGGGTCGGCCCGCAGGGCGGCGCGTACAACATCGACGGTTGTTGGCAGCATGGTGGCTCCTATTGCGGATTTTCGGGTTGTGTCCCCAAGGGAAAAAGTTCCTCGACAGCCATGCCAAGCGCCCGGGCAAGGGCGGCGGCTTCGGCGGCTCGCGGTTTGAATCGGCCCCGTTTCAACTGGAACAGCCGGTTTTCAGTGGTGCCGCCCGCGGTCAGTTCGGCCAGACGCAGCGCCGTAAGGCCAGCGCGCAACCGTGCAGTTTTTAGACGTGTCATGGTTCAGCATCCTTTCGCGTTTCGTTTGTGTTGCATGACACCTTGTTTTATGGCACAATGTCCTATATGAAAAAGGATCGGTTGTCTTTAGAGCAGGCGGCGTCGGTTCTCGGGAAGTGCCCCCGGCAGGTTCGGCGGTTCGTGTCATCCGGCGTGTTGCCCGCAACAGGCGGCGGGCGCGGGGTCGCTCTAGTCTTTGACAGGGCCGACGTGCAGGCATTCAAGGCGCGGATCGCCTATGCTCCCCGGCGGGCGTGGCAGGGGCGCGTTGACGCGGAAGGGCTCGCCCGCATCGCCCATGCCCTCAAGCTCGATCCGGCTGGAAACTCCTACATGGCGCGCGGCCTGCTTGCGCTCTGGCAGGTGAAGCGGTCGCGGGCGTCGGCTATCGTCAACAGTTTGCCGCCGCTTGAGAAGACGCCGCAGTCAACGATTGCTTGGGCGCAAGGCGTCGCGGAAAAACTTTCACCCGCCGAAACAGACTTTGTCGCGGCAATGTTCATCCGCCGCGGCAATCCCGATTTTTATGCAGATTTTTCGGAATGCGCCGCCCTCGGACGGGCCGCCGATTTAGTCAAGGCGGCGCGGCCCCACATCTTTAGAAGCGAGGCCGACTTTCAGCAATCGCCGGAAGCGTGGGAAGCGATTGAAGGGTCAATCCGCGCGTCGCTCGCTGATTACGATTGGGCGACACGGAAAGCGGCGCTCGAAATGCGGCGGGAGCAATTCTTCGATCCCGCCCGGCGTCAGATCGCGTGGGAGCTCTATAGTGAGCATCACCCGCTAATTTCAACCGTAACCGTGTTCCATGCCGCGGCGCGCTCGGGTGACGTTGAAGAAACGCGGCGGCTTGTCCACACATCCCGCAACGACAGGGCCGACGGGGTGCTTGCCCCGTATCCAGAAGCCGACGAAGTGAGCTACAGTCTAACGGGGCTTGCCCGCAAATACCGCAACCTACGGCGCGCATCCGGGCGCGCCCCGACTTGTCGCCAGGTTTCGCGGTTGCTCGGGAATCATCACCAGCAGGGGACACGCCTTGCCGAAAGCGTCATGCGGAAGCTAGGCCCGGCGGGGTTCACCGCGCTATGGTTTGAGCATCTCGGGCTTGACGAAGTGGAAATTGCCAGGTCGCGGCTCTGGAAGCGCGCGCTCCGTGATACCGTCCCGCGTCCGGCGGCGGCCCGCCCCCAGGTGCGGCGCGCCGACACCATCGACGAAGAAGCCGACGACGCCGCCGAAATTGCCGCCATGATGAACGAAAACGCCAATTTTACGCGGGGCTTTTTCGGTTAGCTAGGCCAGGGCCAGCGCGGTCAATTCCTCTTTGATCGCCGCCCAGGTGTCGGCATTCAACCGGGCGGCCAGGTCGGCCAGCTTCGCGCGCAAGGCCTCCAGTTGCCCGTCCGGAGCCATTGTCGGCGCGGGTGTGGCTTGCTCCCCGGCGTCGGCCAGGACGGCGGGAAGGGCGGCCACGGCGGCGGTTGCGGCCATTTCGGAAACGTGCGAATAATGCCGGGTCATCGCCGGGCTTGCATGGCCGACGATGCTCTCGACAACCGACAGCGGCGCGTTTGCTTCCCGGCACAAGGAAACGAAAGAATGCCGCAGCGAATGAAAGCCAACCTCGACAACCGCGCGCGGCTGTCCTCCGCCACGGCCCCCGGTGCCCGGCGCGTGTGTCTTTATCCCGCATTTCTCGAAATGCTGTTGAATCCGTTTCGACACGGCGGCGCGGGAGCGGGCGTATAGCGTCGCGGTTTCCGGCAAAACGTATTCGGCCCGTTCCCCGGCGGCGGCATCGGCCAGCATGGAGTGTAAGGAAGCGTGAAGCGGAATCGTTATCGGGACGGGCTTCCGGCGCGCCGTCTTGTTTGGAATACGGCGGATGAATCGCCTTACAAGGTCGACTTCGGCCCAGCGCAGCGTTGCGGCGTCGCCCAGGCGCAGGCCGGTATAAAGGCCGACGGCCAGCAGCAGGCGCAACTCCCCTTCGGCGGCGGCACAGACGGCGCGCAACTCTTCAACGGTGAGCTCCCGCCGACTATTGGAGACAACCCGCTTCCGGCGTATCCCCTCCCAGGGGTTCGCAGTCAACCGGGCCGGTTCCTTCAGCGTGCGGAACAGCAGTTCCAGAAAGAAACAATGCTTGTTGTAGGAGTTGGCCGACAACCCCCGCGCGGTCAGGTGCCCGGCGTATTCGGCGGCAATCGCGGGCGTCACGTCACGCAGGGCGCGGGCGGCGGGGTGCGTCGCTTCAAGCCAATCGTCAAACGCGGTCAGGTAGCCTTCATAATCCGACAGGGTGCGCGGCCCGGAGTCGGGGCGGTTCGGCGCGGCCTTGTACGCTGTCCAGGCGGCTCGGATCGTCAGCGGCGGGGTGCGCTCGTCTTCGATCCGGGCGAGCTCGGCGGTGCGGCCTTCGATCCGGCCCTTGACGGATTCCAAAACGGCAATCTCATCGCCCAGGGCCAGTGGTTGCATCAGCTTACGCAATACCGGTTCGGCATCCCGGCGGTTGCGGCAACCGGTTGACTTCAGAAACTTCTTTCCGGCGACAGTCCAACCGGCATAATAAACTTGTCCCCGCTTGACTAGGTAGCCCGTCCGTGTTCGCATGGTCGTTTTCTCCCTGTTGCGCTAACTCGCTTTTGTCGGCGCTATTATCGACGGTCGGGCGCGCGAATGCAACTACAAAATGGACATACCAGCAAGGAAATACAGCAAACTACGCGAATATAGCGGAATCATAATCCGTAGGTCGGGGGATCGTGGCCCTCAGCCGCCACCATTTTCAGCCCCGTAAACACGAAGCTGTGGCCGGCCGGCATGCCGCTGGCAATCGCCACCGGCGGCTCCTTCATCATGAGTTTAAGTGCGGGGTTTAAGACGCCACTTTGTCGCGAGCTTTGTCGAACGCGAAAGATTAAGCGGGTGGATGAAGCGTGCCGATTAAGAGCGGGTTTAAGCGGGTGGTTTAAGTGGGTGCTCCGCACTTACACTTTGTCTCCACACCTTGTCTCCACGCTTTGTCGGATACGCTTCGTCTCCACACTTTGTCCCTACGCTTTGTCGAAAGCGAAAGAGCAAGCGAATGTTCCGGCTCCCCGTTCGCTTCCGATGCGCCTGGAGCCCGCGGTCGCCGCGGTGTATTGGAGAGCGCATGAGGTGGAGCACGATACCGCCGGGGACGGCGGGCTCCAGCGTTCCGGCTTTTCCGTTCACTCCAGATGCGCCTTGGAGTCCGCGGTCTCCGCTGTTCTGCGGAAACTTCCCCCGGCTCTCGACCCCCGTCAACCCCCATCAAGGCTTGTGAACGTCACAGGAACCAAGTCTTGCGCGGGGAGTTGGAGTTTCGCTCCAGTCTTTCATTCAAATGGCACTTACGAGGTGCTGCCGGAGAGTTCGGACTTCTGCGGTCAGCATATACGCGCAATCAGGGACTCGGATGGCTACGGGGGAGAATAGATATGAAACATTTTATTGTGATAGTAACAGCCGTCCTCATTGTGACATCGGCAATATCCGAACAAGGGGTACGAGTAGTACTCGACACGCCAACCATGCTTGTTCAAGGCTTTCCACTGCTCTTGTCAATCACGAGCCTTAACGACAGGGCGCATTCGCTGGACATAATGCCGAAGCTCGACTTCGCCACTGACCTTTCAGGGAGTCAGGGCGCTGGTCTTTCCGTGAACTTCAAGGGGCCGGCAGGAACCTGTCAAATCGGAAGCGACGGCTATGGAAGCCCCGAAAGCGTAGGCTGCGGAGACAAAGGCACATGGTCTTTGAACCCTTGGCAGAGAGCCACGCTGTCCTTTGACCTAAAGCAAATCCTTCTGAAATCTACATATTGCACTGGCAGCCAACTTCCCGCGCCGGGCAAGTACGAGGTGACAGCATCGCTATACTACGGCACATGGATATCCACCTCAAGTGAAGTTACGGTTCGAGAGCCGACTAGCGACGAAAAGCGATTTTTGGTAGCCATGCACAAGCAAGGCGTCGGGGAGAAATGGTTCCCTGCCATCATCTCGGATGACAGCCTGCAGATTCCCAACGATATCGTGTTGCCAGCTGACACCGCGCAGCTTCGCGACTTCATCAAGTTGCTACGTCTTGCCGTGCGCAATCCCGACTCGGCCGCCAGTCAGATCGAAAGTCGGAAAGAATCCTGGGGCTACTTTCAAGACATCTTGTCCGAACTGAGATACGAATGCGTCACCGCTTCCAGAGGCAAAGAGTCTGCGAAGGCGCAAGAAATCAGGCAAGCTCTCGACTCAGGTTTCAAAACGAAAGGCGGACTTACACGTATTGATAAGATCGGAGGATTGCTTGATCACTTTAAGGAAATCCAGAGTGCCAAGCAACTTGGAATCCGTAAGTGAGTATTGAACCCAACCACTATCTTGAACGCACGAGGCCTTTCCGAGGCACCTGTTGCGGATATGTCGGAAATTTTCACGCTTAACCCAGTTGGGATGTCCAGACGATGCTGACACTCGATCCCCGGCTGACGCGCGGGGTGATTAGCGCGCGCCATAATATTCACACAGGCCGTATTGTTTCCGGTTCCGCTTGTGTCGTATCAGTGCCCCTGCCTTTCTGGAGTCGCAATGACTAGTTGTTTCCAAAGGCTGCACACGCTCCGCGCCGCGCGATGCACCATGTTTATCGACAAGGTGCAACCATGAGGTCTCGTGTCCGCCCAGGCTTGTGTTGTATCCTACTGCTTGCCAGTCTCATGTCATGCCGGAAAGAACACACGATTATGAAGACCTTTAAGTCTGCCGATAACTTATCCAGAGGCTTAAGGGTTCTTTGGGAGGCCGCGAAGTCTGACTTTGGGCTGAGTCAATGAAGGAGATTCCCATGCGGAAAAACCTACTCATCTTGCTTCTCAGCCTCGCTGGTCTGTTGCCGACCATAGGCAATGCCGCCGAAACGGCGCGCGACAAGACCGAACGCGAGGCCGCAGAAAACAAAATGACGAGGATGAAGGAGAAACTCAGGCGGCAGAATGTCGCCATACGCTTCTATGGCAAGGTTCAGGATCAGCTTGACCAACCGGTCGAGGGTCAGAAGTTGTTCTGCACATCACAGGCTTCAGCCCCAACATTGAGAAGTTGTTCGGCGAAACCAAAGAAGTTCTCGCCAAAACGGACTCCCAAGGGCACTTCACGGTCGCCCAAGAAATGGGGCGCAGTCTTTACGTAAAAACAATCCGGAAAGAAGGCTACGCCTTTTCGTCAAAGCAATACCCCATAGAGGGATATCGATACGCAGGCGAGAGTCAGAACTTCAAGCCGGATCAAGCCAATCCGATTATCTTTCGCGTACGCAAAACAGGGGCAACGGCCTTCCTGCTTCAGGCTCGTTCCGTCGATTTTCAGTTCCGGGTTGCTGAATCCGGCAAGGTGATCGGCTACGACTTCGTTCAACGCGGTTCGATCAGGAATGTTGCGAATCCTACGGGCGACGACGCGGCGCGCGTTTGCGACCTCAAGGTCAAGGCCACGTTCAACACGAACGATGCCACGTGGACGGCGATCCTTTCGCCCGGCAACACCAACGGTGGAATCATCGTATCCGACCAGTTGCTATACGAAGCACCGGACAGCGGCTATAAGACGCAATACACCTTCACGCCCGAAGATCGAAAGCCCCTTAAGGCGAAGTACGTCTATCTTAAGACTCGTGCACCGGCCATCTACACTCGTTATGAAATCGAGCACGTCAACGCCAACAAGGAGTTCTTTCGGCTGACCGGCAAGTCCGTTACCAATCCCTACGGCGACCGGAATCTTGAGCAGGCGACCGCCCTTCCCTACGAGGTGACAAAGCAACTTGCCGACGAGGCGAAGACGGCCTTCCGCCAGAACAAACGTCCCACGAAACCGGATCTTCCGAAACTGGTCAAGGAAGCGAAGGAGAAGGCGGAAAAGGACAAACCGAGACAGTAATCCGACCCATGGAACCGTACCGCTCCATCGAGATCGTGCAGGCCCTTGCAAACGGGGTTGACCCGTTTACTGGCCAGCAGTCCCCCCCGTCCGCCTCTCCCCACCAGCAGGCCGGCACGGTGCGCGCGTTACATCTGGCGCTTGAGGGACTGACGAAGCTGCGACGCTCGACGGTTCGCAAGACCGGCCCCACCCGCGGCTGGCCCGAGGACGAGGTGCAGGAGGAGACGCGTTTCATCATCGTGCCGCTCAACACCAACCGGGTGGATGATATCCGCTGGCTCCATCTTGCCGACCCATACGACGACGATCAAAGAAACGGGCGTCCCAAATTTCCGTATGGCAAGCCCGTGAACCCCGACATCACGCTCCACTGGGAGGCGGGGAACTCGCTCGCCCTGCTCGGGGGTGGCAATGTCTTCACGGGCGAAATCAAGATCAACGCCAAGACCACCGCCTGGCCGCTTGATTACGCTGTCAGGGTGCTGGATTCGGAGTTTTCCTTCAGGATATTCGCCAGGGGGCAGGCCACCGGGAGCGGCAAGGCTCTTGACACGATCCACGGGCGCATCGTAAACGTGGATCTCGATGTTGACGCCAACCACGACGGTAAAATCAATGAAACCGACGAGCGTCCAGAGGAGAACCCCGGCGGGCTGGCCTGCGTCTGCACGAACAACCTGACGCCGATTGAGTTGAAACTGCAGCCCGCCGGTCTGCCGGGCAAGGTGACGCTCTACTCGAACGCATCCACAAACAAGATCCGCCTCTGGCACAATGCCAACCGCTCCGGGGAACTGGCAATGGGCAAAGTCACTGGCTCGCAGTGGAAGCACGAGTGGGCCAAGCCCGCCGGCATGCCCGCGACGCTCTATGTCGAGGGGGTAACCAACAGCACTGCCGCACGCGACGTGGAACTCCGCCTCGAGTATGACGAGAACCAGGAAGGCCAGAGCAACCCCCTCTTCAAGTGCGAGGACAGGGTGCGGCTGACGGTTATTAGGGTGGACTTGGATATATGGAACGGTGGTAGTGATCTGGACAACGGACAGAGCGCCGGAAGTCAGGGTGCGCAGGTTCCCGAAGGCAGCGAGGTTTTAATCGGAGCTTATGTCTTGGTAAACTGGGACGATGACGATGCCGACGGAACGATGAACGCCGATGGCACATGGTCGGCGCTGCCCGTGCCGGACTTGACAGAAAACTCGGTTGCCAATGAAGACAATCTCGCCAAACTGAAGCCTACCGTTGAACCTTTGTTAGACACCGGCAGCATAGAGTTGGAGGTGTCCGGCGCAGACGCGGACAAGGTCAAGCTGTGGACGCAGAGAACCAAGGGAACAGAGTTGCGCTAGCCTCCGGCAAGAGGACGTGGAATCTCGCCAGTCCAACGGAGAGGGCTGACTTCCAAACCTTTATGAGCGGTGGCTATTGGATCGAGAGCGTTGATACCGGAACAGTTGAACAAGGGGTTACTTATACCCTGCGTTACAAGAACAGCGGCGGGATGGAAATCTGCAAGGACGAGAACAAGGCGACCGTTGTCATGATCAATCTGGCGAACGCGGTCTATCGTGACAACATGATTTGGTCACAAGGTTCGCGAGGTCATGGAGCCTTGGTTTGGCGTTACGCCGGAACCGGCACAAAGGCTGACCTTCCCAATGACGTCAATTTCATTCTTATCGAAATGGATGGACCAACAGATTACCGAACCCTTGCCACAATTACGCAACAGGCGGGCTATCCGGCTTACGGATGTTTCAGGAATCCATCAATAACGCACGTGCAACGGCTTAGAATTATCCAAGCTGCACGTGCATTGGCAGCGCGCGCCCCAATCACATATACCGCGACAGATGCGGTACAACCTTACGATTGGGACGGTGCGCTTAACTCCATCACAGCACTGCGTTGCGATAGTTTGATTGAGGTGTGCTATGAGATCAACGGCGTGAACGTGTGGGGCATGGAGAGAGATGCGGATAGCCACACTGTTCACTATCCCATCAACGATCAAGCTGACAATTGGAGCTACAACGCCACATGGGGTACATGGAAAGTGGGCGCAAACAATCGGCCGGACAACCTTGAGGAGCACAATGACTTTGACGCTATTGGTTGGGGCGACACCTTCATGCCAGCAACTCAATGTGGAAATGTTGCCCCAGTCGAAGCAGACACACGTTTTCAGGCTCAGGATCTTTGCCAACCCGTTGGCAGCACCGGAGGTAATTGACATGAAAGATGCCGGGGTATTAGCAGTCATATTCCTTGTGGCCCAGCTACTCGTTTATGGCGCAGGCCACCATTGGAATCATATCCAACGACTTGTAAAAGAACACGACTCCCCACAGGGCAATCCACAGTTGGAAATGTACCTCAAAAGTCTTACTCCCGACCAAATGATTCAAGCTGCTCGTGAATATTCCCAGTACGCAGCTGACAAGTTCCCTGCGGACAATTGGGCTGAGGCCGTTATGGATGTCGGACTTACCTTGACCTTTTATGGAACTGATCAAGGCGGTCTGACGAATGACAGGCTTCGCGTGTTGCTTCAATGTATATCCAACAAAAATGAAAATGATTTTTTTCAGGGAAGCGCTCGTTCGACTTGTTCGGCAACGGTATTGGGAGCAAATGACCGATGACCAACGTCGGCGGAGTTGGCAGTCTTTTCTTGAGGTATTATCGGACAAGAACGCGCCCGGGCGATTGAGGGTCATGAGTTGTCGGGAACTCACGCAGGCGCTAGCCGAGAGCCATCGTCGCATTATAATCTCGGACAGGAATATCCGTCCGCTCAGAAGCGACAGGTCGAAGTGGCAAAACGTCAATGGTCTTGTCCGCAATGGCGAGATACGCCTTGAACCCGAGACGCGAAAAGCTCTGAAAACGCTTCGTGATGAGATCGCGGGCATCATGCCAGCACTCACTAAGCTATCACAGAGCGCAGACGAGCCGCCGGAAGTGAAGGACTGTGCGCGTTCGGCTCTGAAGACCCTTGCCGACCTGCCGGCTGCACCTGAACAATGACTGTTGCCAGCAACTTATGGACAAGGCGTATGGACAGTGTGCGAGCCCTCAGCACGCCCTGTCACCAACCGATTACCACACGCAAACACCGCGCTTGCCGACGCGTCCCGATCATACTCCTTCCGTACGGCAAGCCCGTGAATCCCGACATCACGCTCCACTGGGAGGCGGGGAACTCGCTCGCCCTGCTCAGGGGCACCAGTGTTTACACTAACGAAATCCAGATCAATGCCAAGACCACCGCCTGGCCGCTTGATTACGCTGTCAGGGCGCTGGATTCGGAGTTTTCCTTCAGGATATTCGCCAGGGGACAGGCCACCGGGAGCGGCAAGGCAGAATAGGGCCGGACAATGCTGGCTTCTCTATTTCAAAGACAAGAAGAGACTCTTGCCAAACCCTATACCTGCACACGTGACACGGGCATCTTGCCCGTGCTTCAACACCCATGCCACGAGGGGTTTTTGCAAGAGCCTCAATAAGACATAAGCGATACTGCTGATCACGCGGGCGGCGCGCCCTCGAGCACACGCAGCGCGATCCGGACATTGCCCAGCGGTGCCGAGACCTCGAAGCCGGCCACGCGGTCGGCGATGCGCGCCATGACCTCGTGCGCCATCTCGACGCCCGCCGCGCGCGCCGACTCGCGATCCCCGCAGGCCGCCATGCGCTCCATGACGGCATCGGGTATCACGACCCCCGGCACCTCGTTGCGCATGAACTCCGCATTCTTGAGGCTCACGAGGGGGAACATGCCCGCGATGATCGGGATGCGCCGCGGCGCGCCCTTGTCCACCCGGTCGAGGAAACGGAGCAGCGCGTCGGCATCATAGACCGGCTGCGTGATCGCATACTCCGCCCCCGCCTCGATCTTGCGGTAGAAACGGTCTATCTCGTGGTCGAGGTCGAGCACGCATGGATTCGCCCCCACGCCGATCAGGATGGCCGTCGGCGGAACGAGCGGCGCATGCGCCATGTCCAGACCGTGGTTGAGCCCCTGGATCAGTTGCGTCAGACCGATGGAGTCGACATCGAAGACCCCCCGCACCTCGGCCGCGCCGCTCACCTTGGGCGGATCGCCGGTGATGACCAGCAGGTTGCGGATGCCCGCAGCCGCCGCGCCGAGCACGTCCGACTGCATGCCGAGCAGGTTGCGGTCGCGGCAGCAGTAGTGCGGAATCGGCTCGATCTCCAGACCCGCCTGGCGGATCAGCATCGCCGCCACCAGCGGCGAGACGCGTGCCGTCGCGCGCGGCCCGTCGGGAATGTTGATCGCATCCACGCCGGCCTCCTGGCAGAGGCGCGCCTTGGCAAGCATGTCGGTCATGTCGGGCGCCCGCGGCGAGAGCAGCTCGACGCTGCTGACACGCTCGCCGCGCGCCAGCTTGGCACCGAAGGGCGACTTCTTGTCCATCGGCACCACCTCCACCTGCGGCGCCGCCACGACGCTCTCGACTGTGACGCGTTCCACGACCGGCATCTTGAACTCGCTCAGGCAGGAGATGGCGCGGGCCATCACCCGGATGTGCTCCGCCGTGGTGCCGCAGCACCCGCCCACCCCGCGCACGCCAATACGGATGAACTCCTTGGCCTTCTCGGTAAAATACTCGGGGCTCGTCATGTAGAGCATGCGCCCGCCCACCTGCTGCGGAAAGCCCGCGTTGGGCTTGACCAGCATCGGCTTGGAGACGCGCTTGATGAGCGTCTGGGCGATCTTGAGCAGACCCGCCGGCCCGACGGCGCAGTTGAGGCCGACGGTATCCACGTTCGGATCGGCCTCGAGCTGCTCCATCAGCGTCGCCGCCGCCAGCCCTGTGGCCGTCTCGCCGCGCTCGTTGACGGTGATCGAGGCGTGTACCGGCAACCCGGTGGCGCGTGCCGCGCGCGCGGCCACCTGCAGCTCGTAGGCGTCGGAGAAGGTCTCCAGAAACAGCATGTCGGCACCGGCATCGGCCAGCGCGGCCATCTGCCCGGCAAAGGCGGCCTCGACCTCCTTCTCCCTCGACTGCGCCAGCTTGCCGCCGCCCTCCTGGCAGGGGCCCACGTCACCGCCCACCATGATATCCGGGCCGGCCGCCTCGCGGGCCAGCTTCACGGCGGCGCGGTTGATCTCCTCAGTACGATCCGCCAGACCGAAGCCCCGCAGCTTGATCCGGTTGGCACCGAAGGTGTTGGTGAGGATGAGCTGCGCACCGGCCTCGACATAACCACGATGGATCCCGGCGATCAGCTTCGGCTGGGTCAGCGAGAGCTCCTCGTAGCAGGCGTTGACAAAAACACCCTTATCGTAAATCACCGTGCCCATCGCTCCGTCGAGGATCAGGGGGTGGCGCTTCAATGTTTCCAGATAGTTCCGCATGTGTTAATTGAACCAATTCGCGGCCGAAAGACAAAGTTTTTTCTTTCAGGCACCTAGCCGGATGAGTCGCGATACGCTATCATTATTCAATTTACAAGCGAGGCCCCTGCCCCCTCGTGGCATGGGCGTTCCGCCCATGGAACACGGGCAAGATGCCCGTGCCATGTATGTCCGGCAGGGGGCTTTGCATAATCCCCCAACCAATTCACCAACGGAAGACCACTGAAAGCCATACGCACATTCGTCGCGATCGATTTTCCCGATACGCTGAAGCAGGCGCTCGCCGGCGTGCAGCAGCAGCTTGCCCCGCCCAATAGCGGCAACAGCCTGGCCTGGGTGCCATTGGCAAAATTCCACCTGACGCTCTTCTATCTGGGAACCACGCCGGTCTCGCTGCTGGTCCCGCTCAAGGCCGCCCTGACAGAGGCGGCGGGCACCTGCCCGGCCTTCCCCCTCGGCTTCGGCAAACTGGACTGCTTTCCCGCCACCGGCACGCCACGGGTGCTGTTTGTGGAGGTGCTTGACCCTATCGGCGGCCTGCAGCAGTTCTACACGCAACTCTGCAAGGCCCTGGCGCAGTTCGACTTCCATCCCGATCACGACCTCTTCCGGCCGCATGTCACCATAGGGCGCGCCGGACGCCGCGCCACCACACCGCGGCAGCGCATCATGCGCGAATGGACAGCCCACGCGCCGGAAGGGCTACCGGAGAGTCTGATGGTCGAGGAAGCGGTCTTCTTCCGCAGCCTGCCCGAACGCGGCGCGCCGGTGTACCAGGTGCTCGAGCGTTTGCCGCTCGCCGATCCTGCGCCGGCAATTGAGTAGCAAAAGGGAATGCGCAAAAACACTTGGTCGCCCGACGTCCCCGGCGGTACCGTTCGCCATCCATGCGCGCACCAAATTAACCGCGGAGACCGCGGGCTCCAAAGTGCATCGGAAGCGAACGGGAGGCCGGGGAGCTTCGATGGAATCGTTAGAATCGAGTGATTCGGCAGATTCGAATTGTTCGATTATCTCGATTCATTCGATTCGCTCGACGGCAATCCCCGGATTTCCTGCTTTGCCACCGGGCGGCGAAAGGGCGGCGCAGCGCTTTTACCCTCTAAATTGCGAGCCACTGTGTGGTCGCAATAACCGCCCTGCCTACTGCCACTGCCTACTGCTACTGCCGGCGGCTAGCCGCCGGCAGTCCGCCGCAACCTCTTCCACCGCCGGCCAGTCGCGGCAGCGCGTGAAATGCTGGGTCAGCAGCGGAACGCCCCGGTTCCAGGGGCGGTCGAAGATCACAACCCGGCAGGGCGGCATCGCGGCGAGTTGTTCGAGCGCCATAGGGGCATCCTCCACGGCCAGATCGTAGCGGCGCTCAGCAAACTCCCCGCGCGTCAGCGCGCGCGCCTGCCCCTCCGCGGCCGGCGGCTCGCGGTTGTACTTGTCGACATGCACAAGGGGCACGCCCTCCAGCCCGTGGCGCCGCAGCCAGAGTGCCGAGGCCTCGTGCGTCGCGTAGGGGCGGCCGGTGACGATCTCGACCGTGTATCCCTCCCCCATCCAGCCGGCCACCGCCGCCACGGCGCCGGGCGTCGGCTCCAGCGCCAGCAGTTGCTCCGCCCCGTGCGCAATGTGCATCAGGTGCAGGTAGCGTGCCTCATCCAGCCCGAAGGCCTCGCGCAGATTGAAGGCATGGATCGCCTCGTAGGGCACCCGGCAGCCGTAGAGTTCCAGCACCAGACGGCTCAGCTCGCGCGCCGTCTCGCACAGTACATCGTCGAAATCAACATAGATGCGCATCAGGCCGAGGCTCCGGCTATGGCCGTCGCCATGCGCAAGGCCGCAACGGATGCGCGGACATCATGGACACGCAGGATCGATGCGCCGCGCCAGATGCACCAGACCAGCGCGGTCAGGCTGCCGGGCAGGCGTTCGTCGACCGGCGCGCCGATGACCTTGCCGATGAAACGCTTGCGGGAGAGTCCCATCAGCAATGGCGGCCCCATCTCCGCAAAGCGCCGCAGCGCGCCCAGCAGTTGCAGATTGTGCTCGGTGGTCTTGCCAAAGCCGATGCCGGGATCGATCGTCAGCGTGTCAAGCGCGATACCGTCGGCAACCACATCATCGACACGCCGTCGCAGCCAGTCGTACACCTCGCCGACCACGTCCTTGTAGACCGGCTCCTGCTGCATGGTGCGGGGCTCGCCCTGCATGTGCATGATGACGGATCCTGCGCCGGTCTCGCGCGCCACGGCGCGCATTTGCGGATCGCCGAGCCCGGTTATGTCGTTGATGATCACGGCCCCCGCCTCGATGGCCGCGCGTGCAACCGCGGCGTTGCGCGTGTCGATGGAGATCGGCGTATCGGTCTCCCCGGAGAGCTCGCGGATCACGTCCTCTACACGCGCGATCTCCTCCTCCACCGTGACCGGCGCGGCACCGGGATGCGTTGATTCGCCGCCGATATCCAGGATATCCGTCCCCTCCTCGACCAGTTGCAGCCCGTATGCCACGGCGGCAGCCGGCGAGTTGTGCCTTCCGCCATCCGAGAAGGAGTTGGGCGTGACATTGAGGATGCCCATGATGAGCGGACGCTCCAGCGTAAGTATCCGGTCCCGGCAACGCCAGTAGGGCGCGGCAGTTCCGGCAGCGGGCGATGTGTTATCCAAGGTGTTCTTCATGTCCGTGTCTCCTGTTGTAATCCTCACTTTGTTGCGAGCTTTGTCAGTAACTTTGTCGAAAGCGAAAGAGTAAGCGGGTGGTTTAAGCACGGCAATGTGCGGCAGACATTCCTGTCTGCCCAGATGCGGCGCATGATTGGAGAACGATACCGCGGAGACCGCGGGCTCCACGTCCCGTCCTTTCCGTTCGCCCTTGATGCGCCAGCCCAGTCACCCAGCACACGCACTTTGTCTCCACACCTTGTCTCCCCCACTTCGTCGAATACGAGAAAGGGGGAGCGACTGGGGAAGTGTCCAGAACCAGTTAAAAAGGCAATAAATCCTGTTCATCATCCTTCGGTTCATCATCCGCCTTTGCGTCATCCGCGGGCGGGGTGTCCTCCGTCGGGTCATCCGCCTTGGCATCATCCCCTGCTTGCGGCGGCACATCCGGCGGTCCGGCGACGCCGGCGTCCGTATCGCCATCTGCCTTGGCAGCCGTTTCGCCATCCGCCTTGGCATCGTCCCCGGCCTCGTCCAGGGGCGGCAGCCCGGCTCTGGCGCGTGCGGCGGCCTCCCTGGCCTTGCGGTCGGCCTCGCGCTCCTCTTGCGAGCGGAAACGGCCAAGCTTGATCAGATCCTCGGCATCCTCGCCATCCACCGTCTCCTGTTCGAGCAGCATCACGACGAGCGCCTCGACGCGCTCCCGGTGGGAGGTCAGGATGTCGTGCGCCTTCTGGTAGGCCTGGCGCAATATGGCATCCACCTCGGCATCAATCTTCTGGGCCGTGGCCTCGCTGAAGTCCTGGGTGCGCCCCACCTCGCGCCCGAGGAACATCATCTCCTCGCGGCGGCCGAAGGTGCGGGGGCCGAGTTCCTCGCTCATGCCCCAGTCGCAGACCATGCGGCGTGCCAGATTAGTGGCCTGGAGTAGATCCTGGCTGGCGCCGGCGCTGATGTCGTCGAGGAAGATCTCCTCGGCCACCCGTCCGCCCATGGCGGTGGCAAGCTGCGCCAGCATCTGGGTGCGCGTGAAGTGCAGGCGATCCTTCTCCGGCAGGAACATCGTCGCGCCCAGCGCCATGCCGCGCGGGATGATGGTGACCTTGTGGATCGGCTCGCCGCCCTCGACCAGCGCCATGACCACGGCGTGTCCCGCCTCGTGGTAGGCCGTCAGGCGCTTCTCGTCGTTGTCCAGCACGCGGCTCTTGCGCTCGCGTCCCCACCAGACCTTGTCGCGCGCCTCCTCCAGGTCCTCCTGCTCAATGCCATCCTTGCCGACGCGCGCCGCCATCAGGGCCGCCTCGTTGAGCAGGTTGGCCAGATCGGCACCGGAGAAACCGGGGGTACCGCGGGCGATGCGGCTGAGCTCGACTTCCGGTGCCAGCTTCAGCTTCTTGGCGTGGATGCCCAGAATCTCCTCGCGTCCCTTCATCGAGGGCAGGTCGATGACGATCTGCCGGTCGAAGCGCCCGGGGCGCAGCAGGGCCGGATCTAGCACGTCGGGGCGGTTCGTGGCCGCCACGATAATGACGCCATCCGAGGTCTCGAAGCCGTCCATCTCGACCAGCAGGGCGTTGAGGGTCTGCTCGCGCTCGTCGTGGCCGCCACCAATGCCGGTAAAGCGGCTGCGGCCGACGGCGTCGATCTCGTCGATGAAGATGATGCAGGGGGCGTGCTTCTTGCCCTGCTCGAACATGTCGCGCACGCGCGAGGCGCCCACGCCGACGAACATCTCGACGAAGTCGGAGCCGCTGATGCTGAAGAATGGCACACCGGCCTCGCCGGCGATGGCCTTGGCCAGCAGGGTCTTGCCCGTGCCGGGCGGCCCCATCAGCAGCACCCCCTTGGGGATGCGCCCGCCCAGCCTGACGAACTTCTGCGGCGCCTTGAGGAACTCGATGATCTCGGCGACCTCGTCCTTGGCCTCCTCGATGCCGGCCACGTTGGCGAAGGTGATCTTGGGCTTCTCCTGGTTGAGCATCTTGGCGCGGCTCTTGCCGAAGTTCATCGCCCCCATGCCCGACGCGCGCGCCTGGCGTATGAAGATGAAGTAGAGCAGGCCGAGGAATATCAAGATCGGCACGATCTGCACCAGCAGCGCGCCCCAGATGGGGTTGGAGTAGTTCACCCGCATGTTGACGTCATGGGCACGCATGAACTGCTGCAGTTCCTGCGTATCGGGCATGACGCTGAGGGTGAAGCGCTTGGGAAGGCCGGTTTCGTCACCGTCCTTGCCGGTGCGAATGCCGCGCACCATCGTCTTGCCAGAACTCTCCCGGACAAGCTCGACCTTCTCGATTTTGCCATCCACCACCAGTTGGCGGAAGACTCCCTCGTTCTCAAGTTCCTTGTAGCCTCCGTACCCATCGCTGTTGAGGGCGAAGATCATCACCGAAATCAGGAAGAATACAACCAGCCAGGCTGTCAGGGCACGGTGCGGCGGTCGCGGCTCTTCGCTGCCACGACGCGGAAGGGGCGGTGGGACCGGCGGTTCGGGTTCGTTTTTTCGGGGATCGGATTCCATGAAACTTCTCACAATGGCCCGCTTCAAGACTATGCTGCCGAGGCCATGCCTAGTGAAGCAGGTATAATAGACTGCCCGCCCGCCATAGGCAAGCGCAAGATGCACCCCGGCTTGCGCACGGGTGCGATTCCACAATAGTGGATGCGCACCCAGAATTTGGAGTAAGCGGATGGAGTGTTCAGTTTAAGTGTGAGAGCGAGAGTAAGTGCGAAGCACCCACTTAAACCCACACTTAATCCCACTCTTAAACAGCACACTTCATCCATCCGCTTAATCTTTTGCTTTCGACAAAGTAACCGACAAAGCGGGGGGCGCCACCGCCCGCTGTCCATGCGCCATGCGTGCGCACCCCCTGTCACCAACAGAGCACTGCACCCCGGCTTGCGCCATGCGGGGCTTTCTGATACGTTTCCCACGTATGGTTTCCCGCGCGCACAACTACCAAATGCAAAACCGAGATCCTGACCGGACACAACCCATGAACACCACCTCCGCATCCTCTGGCGTCCCCATCTACGGAACCTTCGACGTTATCATCGCCGGCGGTGCCACGGGCGGCATCGCCGCCGCGCTCGCCGCGGCCGCGAAGGGCCTGCGCGTCCTCGTGATCGCGCCCGAAACCTACCTCGGCGAGGATATCTGCGCCACGGGCCGCCTCGAGCGCCCCGACGCCGGCGAGGTGCCGCCGCACCCGCTTCTCGACAAGCTCTTCCAGGGGCCGACGGCGCGTCCGCTCACCGTCAAGGCCGCGCTGGACACGGCCCTGCTGGAGGCCGGAGTAGCCTTTGAGTTCGGCTCCGCCCCCACGGGGCTTCTGCATGACGCCGGCGGCCTCTCCGGCGTGCTCTTCGCCGGCAAGGGCGGCCGCTTCGCCGCGCTCGCCCGCACAGTCGTGGACGCCACCCCCGCCGCGCAGCTCGCGCGCCTCGCGGGTGCCGACTTCCTCCCCTGGCCCGCCGATGCCCGGGTCACCTTCTCGCGCGTCGTTGCCGGCCCCGCGCCGCGCGACATCTGCCTGCCGTACCGCATCGCCGACGCCCTGAACAGCGCCAGGACGCATGAGGGTGTGACGGTCGAGCGCTTCGGTACGCTCACCATGCCGCGCAAGAACAACGACGGCGAGGACGAATGGCCCCTCTTCCGCCATACGACCACCCTGCCGATGCCCGGGCTCGATCCGCAGAGCGTCGCGGATGCCGAGAACGAGCTGCGCCGCGTCTCGTGGTCGGCCCGCTTCGCGTGGGCCGCGCCGCGGGTCGACTTCCTGCCGCAGGATGCCATTGCGGGCGGTCCCTTCCCCTGCCCCTGCGGTGCAACGGTCGATCTCGCGGCCTTCCGCACCTCGATCGCCGGTCTCCACGTGCTCGGCCCCTGCGCGGCCGTCCCGCGCGCCGATGCCGGGCGCCTGCGCCGAGTCGACCATTTCCTCGCCGCCGGCGAGCGGCTGGGCACCTCGTTCGTGCGCGGCGCGGCCATCGATCCGACCGCCTGCCGTCAGCTCGCGCCCGCCGCGGCCGCCGCCCGCAGCGGCTTGCGCCACGCCGAGCCCCCGCGCGACTTCATCGGCCCCGATCCGCGCCCCGTGGTGCGCCTCGCGGACGGCACCTCGCTTCCGCTGCTCGACAAGGTTGATGTGCTGGTGGTTGGTGGCGGTACCGGCGGCGCGCCCGCGGCCCTCTCCGCCGCCCGCTCCGGCGCCGGTGCGCTCGTGATCGAGGCGCTCCACGAGCTCGGCGGCATCGGTACACTCGGCGGCATCAACCTCTACTGGTATGGCGCACGCGACGGTTTCTCCGGCCAGATCGCGCTCAACATGTGGGAGGTTTGCGAAAACGACCCCATCTACCAACTGGATCGCTGGAACTACTTCCAGAAGGCCGAGTGGCTGCGCCGCCATATCCTCAAGCATGGCGGCAGGATCTGGTTCGGTGCCATCTCCACGGGCGTCGTCGTGACGGACGCCGGTGGCATGAAGACCGTCCGCGGCGCCATCGTCTCGACACCATGGGGCCGCGGCATCGTCGAGGCCAGGGTGGTGATCGACTCCACGGGCAGCGCTGATGTGGCCTGCGCCGCCGGCGCCGAATGCATCTATCCCTGCGAGGAGGAGCTCGCCGTCCAGGGTTCGGGACTGCCCCCGCTCCCCGTTCCGCCACGCTACTACAACACCGACTACACCTTCATAGACGACAACAACCCGGCCGACGTCACCCGCGCGATGATCGCCGCGCGCCGCCGCTTCCCGGAGGAGTTCGACATCTCCCCCCTGCCCGGCTCGCGTGAACGCCGCCACATCGTCGGCGACGTGACGGTCTCGCCGCTTGACATCTTCCGCGACCGCAAGTGGCGCGACACCATCTGCCGCTGCAACAGCGACTACGACCGCCACGGCTACGGCTCGCATCCGCTCTTCCACGTGCTTCCGCCACCGCTGGTGATCGCCTACCACGCCGATCTGCCCCTTCGCGCGCTGCTGCCCAGGGGAATCGCGGGACTGCTCGTCACCGGCCTCGGCATAAGCTGCCACCGCGACGCGCTCCCGATCTTCCGCATGCAGGCCGACGTGCAGAACCAGTCCTACGCCGCCGGCATCGCCGCCGCCATGGCCGCTTCCGCCACCGGTGGCGACCTGCGCGCCATCGACATCCGCGAGCTCCAACGCCGCCTCATCAAGGTTGGCAACCTGCGCCCCTCCACGCTGATCCGCAGCGATGAGCCGCCTCCGACCGCCGGCGACCTCGCCGCCTTCGCCGACGATCCGCTAAGCCACGCCTCGATCGCCGCCATGCTGGCCGCGCCCGACGCCGCGCGGCAGGTGCTCCCCGCCTCCACGTCCAGGCACACCGACGCCATGGAGCTCCGCCGCCGCGCCCGCCTCTCCGCCATCATCGGCGGCCCGCTCGATGCGGAGTTCCTCGCAACCTTCGACAATGCCGACGAATGGGACAAGGGCTACGACTACGGCGCGTGGGGGGGCAAGGATCTCGCGGACGAGAGCCACCTCGATGCCGACCTCCAGTCGCTAGCCTATTCGGATAAGCCGGTTCCCACCGCCGCCATCGTCAGGAAGATCACCGCGCTCGGCAAGGACGGCAGCCTCTCGCACGCGCGCGCCGTCAGCCGCTATGCCGAACTCCGTCCCGATCCGGCCTTCGCCAAACCGCTGGCCGATGTGCTCCGCCTGCCCGACTTCAGCGGCCATGACCACGCCGATCTGGCGACGGAAATCGAGGCCATGACCAACCGCGAGCTGTGGAGCAACTACGTGAACCGCCCGCTCCGCGAGCTCTTCCTCGCCCGCGCGCTGCTCGCCTGCGGCGACCACGAGGGCGTTGCCACCGCCATCCTCCGCCGCTACACCGGCGACGTGCGCGGCTACTACGCCCGTTTCGCACGCTACGCGCTGCGCAACTTTGACCACTAACCAACCGCCACACACCATTAACCCGCCTGCATACCTAAAGGCGCGCAGGCACAACCCGGAAACAGAGATGAACATCCGCTCCGTCTGCGAAATTCCAAGCGACTTCTCCAACAAGAACCCCCGCAACTCCGAAGGCGCCTTCGTAACCCTCAAGGATGGACGCATCGCCTTCTTCTACACCCGCTACAACGGCGAGCACGGCGGCGACCACGACACCGCGGACATCGTCGTCCGCTATTCGGCCGACAACGGCGAGACCTGGTCGGACTACACGGTCATCTACCGCGGCCCCGCCCACGGCAACGCCATGAGCTGCTCGAGCCTGCGCCTGCAGGATGGGCGCATCATGCTCGTCTTCCTCGTCAAGCGGCTGATCAAGGGCATGGACGCCGAGACCGACGACGTGATGGACTGCCGTCCCTTCGCCTGCTTCTCCTCCGACGAGTGCGAGACATGGACCACACCCGCTTGCATGGTGCGCGCGCCGGGCTACTACGTCGGCAACAACGACCGCCTCGTGCAGCTCGACGACGGGCGCATCCTCTACCCCGTGGCCTTCACCACCTACGTCAACTTTGGTGCGATCTCCTTTGTGCTGCGCTCCGACGACGGCGGCGCGACATGGGCCTGGTCGGAGGATTGGATGCTCCCGCCCCGTGGCCACGCCTCGCGCGGATCCGGTCTTCAGGAACCGGGCGTCATCGCCCTGCCCGGCGGCACCCTGATGTGCTGGCAGCGCACCCGCTACGGCTCGCAGTACAAGGCCTTTTCCGTCGACCGCGGCGTACACTGGACACCGCCCATCCCCGCCACCGAGTTCCTCTCCATGGGCTCGCCGCTCTCGATCAGGCAGGATCCGAAGAGCGGACGCTACCTCGCGGTCTGGAACGACATCTCGCCGCGCTGGGGCATTCCCCCCGCCTCGAAACGCTGGGACGCGCCCCGCCGCCGCCTGGTCGTGGCCTGGAGCGATGACGGTGTGGCATGGAGCGACCCCGAGACCATCGAGTACGACGACGAGGCGGGCTTCTGCTATACCGCCATCCACTTCATGGCAGACGGCCACTTCCTGCTGGCCTACTGCTGCGGCGGACGCGAGAAGGGCTGCCTTAACGACCTCCGCATCGTCAAGGGCAAGGTTCCCGAACGGCAGTAGGCAGTGGCAGTTGGCGGTGGCAGTAGGCAGGGACGATTATTGCGACCACTCAGTGGCTCGCAATTTAGAGGGTAAAAGCGCTCGCTGCCCTTTCGCCGCCCAGTGGCAAAGCAGGAAATCCGGGGATTGCCGTCGAGTGAATCGAATGAATCGAATGAATCGAATGAATCGAATCTGTCGAATCACTCGATTCTATCGAAGCCCACCCGGTATTCCGTTCGCTTCCGATGCGCCTTGGAGCCCGCGGTCTCCGCGGTGTATTGGGGAGCGCATGGATGGAGAACGACACCGCCGGGGACGGCGGGCTCCAGCGTTCCGGCTTTTCCGTTCACATTCGATGCGCCTGTACCGAACCACCCCGCCAGCCGCCC
>JAAYLN010000063.1 GCA_012521875.1 Lentisphaerota bacterium
GTATAACGCGCCCATTCAGGGCTTTCAGTAACTTTGTCGCTTTGACGGTAACTTTGTCGCCTTTGTCGAAAGCCTCTGGTTGTCTCTCACTGAGGCACGGAGGCTCAGAGGCACAGAGGCGCAGAGAAGCATTTGGAACCGAGAATGGGCGCTAATCCACACGAATGGGTTCGATGGTGCTGCGGGGAGGGAACCGCAAAAACCGCGAAGACCACGAAAATTGGAGTAAGCGGGTGGAGTGTGGGTTTAAGTGGTGCTCCGCGCCTACACCTTGTCTCCGCACTTTGTCTCCACGCTCTCTTTTGCCCGTTGAAGTGCCCCTTCAGGGCGCAGGGAGCGCTTTTTTGGAGGGACGATTATTGCGACCACTCAGTGGCTCGCAATTTAGAGGGTAAAAGCGCTGCGCTGCCCTTTTGCTGCCCTTGCGCCGCGAAAGATTAAGCGGGTGTGCCGTTTAAGAGTGAGATTAAGTGTGGGTTTAAGTGTGTGCTCCGCACTTACACCTTGTCTTCACACCTTGTCTCCACACTTTGTCCAAAGGGGCTGCAGGTGAGGCGACCGCATTCTCGTCCTCGTCCTCGATCCCGGTACTACCGGTACTGCCGGAACTGCCGGTACTGCCGGTACTGCCGGCGGGGTGGCAAGCGTCCGCTTGCCCGCGAAACCAAGGACGAGCAGACGCTCGTCCCTCCCGTGGCTGCGGCCCTGGCGTTTTGTTCGGTGCCCAGTGTGCGGCTAGCCGGGACGGCTTCGCCCTACCTGTGCTGGCGCGCTTTTGCAGGTGCTGCCATCTTCCCGCTTTCCTGCTTTCCTGATTCAAATACCAGTCGCAGTTTCCGCATCGCGCATTATGCAGCGCGGAGCCCCGCCAATCACAAATCGAAAAATCATCCTTCTCGCCAACAGCAAGCCAGCATGGTATAGTTGCGCTTTTCCATCTGGAGAGACCATGCAAGAGAAGATCAAGGCCAAACTGGAAGAGCTCCGCGGCATGCTGCAGGCCGACGGCGGCGACCTCGAACTCGTCAGGATCGAGGACAAGAAGGTGTTTCTGCGCCTGCGCGGCGCGTGCGGCAGTTGCCCGCATGCCCAGGCCACGCTCAAGCACGGAATCGAGCGCATTCTGCGCGAGGAGATCGACGCCGGCATCGTCGTCGAGCGCGTGCGCTAGCGTTCCGGGCTAGCACCTTCAGACTCTTGCAAAACCCTTTGCCTGCACACGTGGCACGGGCATCCTGCCCGTGTTTCATGGGCGGGACGCCCATGCCACGAGGGGTTTTTCAAGAGTCTCGCCTTGTCGCCCACTGAGGCGGCTTTCGACAAAGCTCGCGACAAAGTGGGCTCCGCCGGCTGAATGTGACATCAGTTAAAAAGCGGATAGACGTGGGGTACAAGCAGGAAATCCTGCGCCCCGTAGGTTAGGATCAGGGCGTAGAACGAGGCGAACACGTCGTCTAGCACGATGCCCAGGCCACCCTTGACGCGCTGTAACTGGCGGGCCGGTGTCGGCTTGAGGATGTCGCAGATACGGCTGAGAACAAAGGCCGTTCCCAGCAGGCTCAACCCCTGCATCACCTGGCCTTCGCGCATCATCCGGGCAATCGGCAGGCCGATCACGCAGATCGGCAGCGTCAGGTACTCGTCCGCCACGATCCGTCCATCATCCTTCTCGCCGAAGTAGCGCTCGGCCGCGTCGCAGATGGGCACGGCCAGCAGGCTCAGGGCCGCGCAGATGCTGATCTGCAAGTAGAGGTGCTCGTGGAGCACCGTCAGGCCTAGCGCCAGCGGCAGCCCCAGCAGGGCGCCGAAGGTACCCGAGGCCACGGGAGCCTTCCCAAGGCCGAAGCCCGTGGCGACAGCGATGGTGATGCGCTGGAGAAAAGATTGCGGCTGCGGTTGTTCCTGGTTGCTCATTTGCGGGCGCCCGGGGTCAGTTCACGCACGAGGATGGCCAGCTCCTTCTGCTCGGCGGGCGGCAGTTCGCTGCGCCGGGGCTGGATCTGGCTGACGATCTCGCGCGCCCTGACCGTGTTGCCCATCTGCTTGAGCAGCTTGGCCAGGTTGAGGTGTACGCGCAGGTCGTCCTGGAAGATTTCCA
>JAAYLN010000444.1 GCA_012521875.1 Lentisphaerota bacterium
CCGCTGATGATCAGCAGCTTCGTCTTCCGGATCCTTATGGCGCCACCATCCGTCTCCTTGAGGACAAGGGTCTGCGATGGGGCTGTTCGATTTGCTGATGTATCTTTCATGGAGTGTCTGGAAAGGGACTAAACATGGTGAAAGTTTAATGCATGTATACTGGGGTATGCAAGCATGATGTTTGGGGGGGGCACTCCACAATAGTGGAGCGCACCCATTTTTGGGTGCCGAATCGGCTAGTGACAGGGGGTGCGGTGGGCGCATGGATGGCGGGCGACCGCACCCCGCTTTGTCGACTACGCTTCGTCCCTGCACTTTGTCCCTACGCTTTGTCGGAAGCGAAAGATTAAGCGGGTGGAGTAAGTGTGCCGATTAAGAGTGTGATTAAGTGTGGGTTTAAGTGGGTGCTTTGCACCTACACCGTGTCTCCACACCTTGTCCCCACGCTTTGTCGGCTACGCTTCGTCCCTGCACTTTGTCCCTACGCTTTGTCGAATGCGAAAGATTAAGCGGGTGGAGTAAGTGTGCCGATTAAGAATGGGATTAAGTGTGGGTTTAAGTGGGCGCTTTGCACTTACTCTCGCACTTACTCCCACACTTAAACGGTACGCTTACTCCACCCGCTTACTCCCGGTTTCACGTCTTTTCGTCTTTTGCGGTTAAACACACCGCTCTGCGTGTCTTTTCCTTCGTGGTTCCTCTTGGCGCTCTTGGCGTCTTGGCGGTTCAATCTCTCTCGAGGACGAGGACGATCCACATTCAGCCCCCTCTCCATGCGCCCTCCCTGTCACCAACCGATTACGGGTGCCCGCCTTTTAACATGCCTATCATGGGTATAATGTGCTAAGCTTATAAACATCCTCAACCTTGTTTGTACCTGCCATGAAAATCGACCTGCTTATAGACAATGCCTGCGTAGTTGGCGAAAGTGTGCTCTTGCCGGATTCGGCCGTGGAGATCGGCGGCGGCAGGATCCTGCGCATACGTCCTGCCGGCGACAACAGCTCCGTGCCTGCCGACGCGGTACGCGTGGATGCCGGCGGCCGCTATCTGGCACCGGGATTCATCGATCTGCATATCCACGGCATGCACAAGCACCTCGTCGACCGCAGCCCCGCCGATCTGGCGGCCGTGGCGGGGATCCTGCCGCAGTTCGGCGTGACCGGCTTTTTGCCGACGGTCTGTCCGCTGCCCCCCGGCCGCGATGCCGAGGCGCTGCAGGCCATCGCGGAGGCGGCTCCCGATGCCCCAGGCGCGCGGGTGCTCGGCTTCCACCTCGAAGGCCCCTTCCTCACGCTCACAGGGGCGATCTCCAAGGATTCCCTCGGCCCCGCCGATCCCGCACGCGTTGATGCGCTGATGGCCGCCGCCGCCCCATGCCCCGCCATCTTCAGCGTCGCGCCGGATATGCCGGGCATCGAGCCGCTGATCCGCCGCATGTCGCGCAATGGCACGCCGGTCTTCATGACCCACACGGCCGCCAACGTCGTCGAGACCCAGCGTGCCATCGCCGCCGGCGCCTGCCATGCCACCCACTTCTACGATGTCTTCCCCGTGCCCCCGGTGACCGAGGGCGGCGTGCGCCCCTGCGGTGCCGTCGAGGCGATTCTCGCCGACCCGCGCGTCTCGGTCGACTTCATCCTCGACGGCGTGCATGTCGATCCGGTCGCTGTCCAGATGGCCCTGCAGTGCAAGGGACCCGACCGCGTCAGCCTCATCACCGACGCCATGGTTGGGGCCGGCCTGCCTCCCGGCCGCCACGTCTTCGGCGGCCAGGATGTGATCTTCCCCGAGCCCGGTGCGCCGGCACGGCTCGTCGGCACCCCCACCCGCAAGGGCGGCGGACTGGTCGGCAGCGGCCTCACGCTCAACCTGGCGGTGCGCAACGCCGTCAGGATGATCGGTGTAAGCCTGCCCCAGGCTGTCCGCATGGCCAGCGCCAATCCGGCACAGGTGCTTGGTCTGGCCGGCAGCAAGGGGCGCATACTTCCCGGCTACGATGCCGATCTAGTGATTTTCGACGAGAGTTACGACGTCCAGCAGACCTGGGTCGGCGGAAACACCGTCTTCAAAAAGGAAATCTAACCATGACCACCACGAAAACCTTCCTCGCGGGCGCCGCCACGGCGGATATCAGCCCCACCACCTCGCAGTTCCTCGCCGGCTATCCGCATGTGGAGCGCTGGAGCACCGGCCTGTACGACCCTCTGACCAGCAGCGCGCTGGCCCTCGATGACGGCCAGACCTGTCTGCTCTTCATCGCCAACGACATTCTCTACGTGCCCAAGCACATCGTGGCCCGCGCCCGCCAGCGCATTACCGAGGCCACGGGGCTGCCCGCGAAGCAGATCATGATCACGGCCACGCACACCCACTCGGGCCCCGTCGTACACAACCGCGGGCCGGGCAGCTACGACAAGGTAGTGCCGGATGCCGATCCGGCCTACCTCGCCGATCTCGAGAACGGCATCGTGCAGGCCGGCGTGACCGCCTTCTGGTCGCGGCGTCCGGCCGAGATCGGCATGGCTACTGCACATGTCGAGGGCATCGGTACCAACCGCCGCGATCCCAAAGGTCCGGCCGATCCCGAAATCCCGGTCTTCGCCACCCGCGATGCGCGCACGAAAGCCCTCATCGGCATCATGGAAGTCTATGCCATGCATCCCACCGTGCTGCACGAGGATTCGCGCCTGGCCTCGGGCGACTTCCCCGCCATGGGCCGCCAGTACCTGCAGGCGGCGCTCGGCGCCAAGATCCCGGTGCTGCACCATATGGGCGCCTCCGGCAACCAGAGCCCGCGCCACTGCGTCCGCGGCCAGACCTTCGACGAGGCCGTGCGCCTCGGCACGATCCTGGGCAAGGCCGTCGAGAAGGCCATCGGCACCATCACCTTCGAGCCGCATCTCACGCTTACCTCGGCACAGACGTTCATCGAGTACCCCCTGCGCGATCTGCCCGACGTCGAGTCGGCGACCGCCAAGGTCGAGGCGGTACGCGCCAAGTTCGCGCGCCAGCAGCAGGACGGCACCCCGCGCGCCATCGTGCGCACCACGGAGTGCGATCTCTTCGGTGCCGAGGCCAGTCTGGCACTGGCCAAGTCGAAGGCCGATGGTCGCATCGACCAGGCGCTCAAGGGCTGTATGCCGGCCGAAATCCAGCTCATGCGCATCGGCCCCTGGGCGCTGGTAGGCTGGCAGGGGGAAGTCTTCATCGAATACGCTCTCGAACTCCGTCAGGCAAA
>JAAYLN010000445.1 GCA_012521875.1 Lentisphaerota bacterium
GGGGACAACTAGACGGGGATGCGCGCCACGGGCCAGTGCGAAGCACCCGCTCTAACCCGCTCTTAAACTCACTTAAACGGCACTTTTAAACCACCCCGCTTACTCCCTCTTTCGCTTTCGACAAAGCGTGGGGACAAAGTGTGGGGACGAAGCGTAAAGAGACAAAGTGTGGAGACAAGGTGTGGGGACAAAGTGTGGGGACGAAGCGTAAAGAGACAAAGTGTGGGGACAAGGTGCAAGTGCGAAGCACACACTTAAACCACCCGCTTAAACTCACTCTTAAACGGCACGCTTACTCCACCCGCTTACTCCATATTCGCGTGCATTCGCGTGCATTCGCGGCAAATTGCACCTTCGCTTTCGTGCTTTTCGTGACTTTCGTGGTTCCTTTCGCTTTCGACAAAGTTACCGACAAAGCTCGCGACAAAGTTGGCGAAAGCCCTGAAGGGGCGCGATATACCAGCCCAGGGCAACGCCCTGGGTGAAAAGCCAACAAGACGAGCCCTGAAAGGGCGTGACATAGTCCGGCCAAGAAGGTTTTCTGCAAGATGATAGGCCGGGCCTTCAGCCCTCGTTTGTCTTTGCCGTTGGTTTCCTAGTGCTTCACCCTAGGCTGGGATGGGGCGCGCCGTTGGCGCTTTCTCGCTCCATTGCTCCATTACTGCAACACTCCTTGGCGTTCCTGTTGCCTTGGCATTTTCCTCATCTGCGCGGGCCAGATCCCGCGGTAGAAAGCGCGTCCAGGTCCGTGCAAAAACCGCTTGCGCACGTAGTGCGCCACGCGGGGTGACCAAACAGACCGTTTCGCATCAGTACCGGGCGTTTGGGTGGTAGACGCGGCGTCCCCGCCGCGTTCAGATTCCAATGCGGCGCGGACGCCGCATCTGCATGCCCTGCCGGTCATACGGCGGGGTGGGGGTGCGATGCAGGCGCCAGCCACCGGCAGTCCCGGCAGTCCCGGCAGGCACGGCAGTACCGGGGATCGAGGACGAGGACGAGGACGAGAAAGCGCCCCGCACCTCGCCCGGCACTGCCGGGCCATTCTCGTTGCACCGGATCTCCGTGTCCGGTGACTCGACAAAGCGTAGGGACGAAGTGTGGGGACGAAGCGTAGCCGACAAAGCGTGAGACAAAGTGTGGAGACAAAGTGTTAGTGCGCAGCACCCACTCTAAACACCACTCTTAAACGGCACTTCGCGGCTTCGCGCCTTCGCGTGAGCTTTTCCTTCGCTTTCGACGAAGGCGACAAAGTTGCCGACAAAGCTCGCGACAAAGTAGGGGCTGCGGTCACACTTGCTCTCCATGCGCCATCCGCGTGCCTCTCCAGTCGCTGGCCGATTACTACGGCCAGACGCAGCGGTAGAAGCGGCGCGCATGGGCCGGCGACTCGGGGTCGCGGATCCGCAGCGTACCGTCGGCGCCGAGCGCGGTGTTGGTTACTGAGTACCATGCGTTGGCCGTGAGACTGGTAGCCGCCTGCACATGCACCGGGATCAGCGCCGTGCCGGTCAGTGTGAAACCGAAGACTCCGTTCCGGAAGCCGAATGTGACCCCCGGTGCCGGCGCGGGATTCCAAAGCAGGGCAGGGCGGCCGTCGAAGCTGGCCGACCATCCTGCCCGCCCCGGCAGGTAGTAGACGGTCGCGGACGTGCCCGCCAGCGCGTCGGCGGCGACGGACGGCGCATTGCCCGTGAAAAAGATCCGTTGCAGCCCGTCGGCACCGGCGAAGGCACCGGCTTCGATCGCCGTGAGCGATGCGGGCAGGATCATGGAAACGACCGGCGTGCCGCCAAAGGCGTTCGAGGCGATGCCCGTGACCGCCCGGCCCTCCCACTCCGCCGGAATCTCCAGCCGTTCCGAGCTGCCGTTGTAGCGGGTAAGCGTGGCGCCACCGCCGGGTTCGGGCTGGTAGTCGAAACGCGGCAGGACGTTCAGGGTGAAGGCCGGTGAGAGCGCATGGCATGTCGCGTTGGTGTCTTCCACTACTGACGCCAGTATGTAGCTGCCGGGCTCGGCAGGCGCCGTCATGACCGTGAAGTGTACCGGCTGCCCCTCCAGTTCCGGATTGGTGACTTCCTGCAGCCAGAGGGTGTCGATCCAGACACCACCGCTGGGGAAATAGCCGCCGCCGGAAAAAGCGTATTCCAGCCGCAGGTAGATCGGCTGCCCGGCGTAGGCGTCGAGCGGGATGGCTTGCTCGACCCAGCCCGAGGAGCCGCCAGCGCTCCAGATCTCCGTGAAGCTCGAGCGGTCGGCCGAGACCAGCACACGGAAAATGTCGTCAGAAAGCTTGCGCTTCCAGCGCATCAGCAGCCGCGTGCCGGTGCCGGGGGTGAGCGGCGCGTAGGTGGTCAGGCGGGATTTTGCAAAGCTGGCCGGCGACTTGTAGAAGCAGTGCTCCACGCCTGCATTGGTGCTGACGCCCCAGTCGCTATCGGGTGAGGTGGAGGTGGAGGTCGCCTCGAAGACCGAGAAGTCGGCGCAGTCATCGAGCAGCGTCCGCTCCTCGGCAAACCGGTGTGCGGTGAGCGCTGTGTCATCAATGAATGGCAGCCAGCGCCACCACGTGCCCGAAGTTAAGGCGAGGTCGTCGAGCCAGACACCGCCGCTCGGATAGAACGATCCGTTTGTCAGCTCGAATCTGATGCGGATCTCCTGCTCGGCAAACGTGCCTAGATCGACCGTGCAGGGCTGCCAGTTCCGCGCATAATTGTTGCTCCGTTCGAGGAGGTTTGTGTAGGTCTCGCCACCGTCGCTGGAGATCGCGACCCGGAAAGCCGATGAGCCAAGCTGGTATTGCAGCCAGAAGGTAAGCTCGGTCGAGGCGTCGGGGACAAAGATGTCGGTGAGCGTCAGTGAACTGTAGCCGGTCGGCCCGGTGAACCAGCACGCGCCGGAGCGGCCTTCAGGACTGAGCTGCCAGCCGCTCGATACGGTGTGGTCGAGTGTCTCGGCGGCGGAACTCCACGCTGTGCTATGTGGCATGAGGCGATGGAGCAGGATGCGTCCGGCCTCCTGTTCGCGGCGGGACGGCAGCCGCTACTCGATAGTCGCGGGCTCGCCGGCCACCGCCTGTACCGTCTCATCGACCGGCAGCGCCATCAGCATGGGCTTGAGCGAGGTGCAGCCGTATGAAAGCGCCTGACCGGCCACATTGTCGGCCGACCACCAGCCGTCGTTGTTACCGCCCCAGCCGTAGTTGATGTGGTACGACACGCTTCCGCCGTCTTCCAGCAGCCCGTCCGCTGCGATCGCGTGGCCGGGAACCGCCACGACGGTCGGGTAGCCCGCGCGCAGGCTCTCGTTGAGTCCCGGAAGCAGCCCGTCCTGCGACGACGCATAGCCAATGGGCTCGTAGAAGAGGTGCGTGTTGAGGCGCTCGCCCAGTGTCCGGATGCTCGAGGCGGTGCCGTCGCTCTCGTAGTCGGCATCGGCGGCGACCCCCAGACGGTACATCAGATCGGCCACTTCAACGTCGCCGGGCTGGGGTGCCGTGGTCCAGGGGTCGTAGGCGGTCTGCATGGCCGCCCAGCCGAAGGGCGTGCTGAAGCAGACGCTGTGCGTGCCGGTGATCGAGCCGCTCATGTCGGTGTAGCTGTGGGTGCCGTGGCCGTAGAGCGGCCAGCGGTGGTAATAGAGCACCTGGGCATAGGCGGTGGGCGTGCAGCCCGACGGCGTACGGTAGCCGTAGTATGCGCCGGCGTTGGTGGCGGCGGGGCAGTAGAGGTTGTACGGGTGGCACTGGTTCCAGGTGGTCGTGAGATAGGGGCCGTACTGCTCGATGCCTGCGGTCGCACGGAGGGTGGCTGCGCGCCGGTAGGAGCGGTCCGGGGTGGCCGCGGTGTCCATCCCGCCCAGCGTCTCCGCCGCATTTGCCACATGGGTCAGCAGGGCGGCGCGGAAGGCGTTGCCGGGGCGGTCGGCCAGATTGACGCCCGACGAGGCGCTGAAGGCTACGACCAGCGGCAGACGGTCGTCGCTGTTGAGCACGGCATATCCGGCTGGTGCAAATGCCACGACATAGACGCTGTAGGAGCCACCGCCTTCCGGGAACGTGACTGTCGGGGCGATGGCATCGCCAGCCAGACAGCCCATCACCGGATGGCCGTCCATCCAGACGGCAAGCCTGTCGAGCGCCTCGCGCTCGGTCAGGGGGGCGCCAGATGCCGCAAGCACAATGCCCATCATGGCACATGCCACCCTGAGGGCAGCGCCAAGGCGTGAATGTAGTGCGAGTTTTCTAATCATTGCCGTCCCTGTCTTAGATTTTTCCACCTGAATCATGCGTCCCTGTCTGGGCTTGGGCGTGCTAGCGCCGTGGACAGAGTTTAGTGTAGCATGAAGTACGCTAAACGTACAAGACACCGCGCTCTCTTCCGCTCTCTTCGCTTTCGACAAAGCGTAGGGACAAAGTGTGGAGACAAGGTGTAAGTGCGAAGCACACACTTAAACCACCCACCGGCAGTCCCGGCTGTCCCGGCGGCGGTACTGTTCGCCCTCCATGCGCCTTATCAGCACACCGCGGAGACCGCGGGCTCCATGGCGCATCCGAAGCGAACGGAAAAGCCGCACCGTGGAGCCCGCCGTCCCCGGCGGTACCGTTCTCCCTCCCTGCGCCTTATCCCGCCACCCTTGCAGTTGAACGCTTGCAGTCTCCTCCCGTTCCCTCCCGCTACCCTCCCGCTCCCCTCCCGATCCTCCATGCCTCCGTGAGAAAAAAAAACTGCCTACTGCCACTGCCTACTGCCACTGCCTCCTGCTACTTCCCGTCCCCTGTCTCCCCTCTCCCGTCTCCTGCCACTGCCTCCTGCTACTTCCCGTCCCCTGTCTCCCCTCTCCCGTCTCCTGCCACTGCCTAATGCCACTGCCTCCTGCTACTCCCCGTCCCCTGTCTCCCCTCTCCCGTCTCCTGCCACTGCCTAATGCCACTGCCGCCGCCCTCGCCGCCCGCTGGCCCGCTGGGGCGGCGGCTGGCGCGCTGTTCTTGACCAGTTCATCCGCACCTGATAAAGTTAATCGTATGCACCCTTGTTCTGCTGGCGGAGAGCCGCCAACGGCATGGGGTGTTTTTTTGGAGCAGGGAGCGGAAGATGACAACGGCAATAATCGTAGGGGCTGGACGCGGCAAGCGCATGGGCGCCAACTTCGACAAGGCCTTTCTCAGCCTGGGCCCACGTCCCCTAGTGGCCTATTCGCTGATGGCCTACGAGTCCTGTCGGGATGTCCGGCAGATTGTGCTCGTCGTCCGGCGTAACCGGATCGAGGCTGCGAAGAGCATGGCACTCATGTTCGGCATCTCGAAACTGCGGGCTGTTGTGGCCGGCGGCACGAAACGGCAGGACTCGGTGCGCAAGGGCCTGGAGGCGTTGCCGCCCGAGACGCGCTATGTGAGCATCCACGATGCGGCACGGCCGCTGGTGACGCCGGAACTGATCAGCGAGACCATCAAGAGCGCGCAAAAGTACGGCAGCGGCGTGGCGGGACGGCGGATAGTCGATACGGTCAAGCTGGTCGAGAAGACCACGGTCGTCTCGCGTACCATCGACCGCAGTCAGCTCTGGACCGTGCAGACACCGCAGACCTTCCAGCTTGAACTTATACAAAAGGCCTACGAGCATCTGGCGGAGACCGGGGCCGACGTCACGGATGATGCCGCGGCGCTGGAGGAGATCGGGGAGACCGTAAGGTTGGTAGAGTGGCCGCACGCAAACCTGAAGGTGACTGTTCCCGAGGATTTGACGGTGGCCGCCTCTCTGTTGAGGATTTGAACACGGGAGTCTGCTTCGCATGGATCAACGGTTTGCCATTCTTGCCGACGTACATTCCAACTTCGAGGCACTCTGTGCCGTGCTGGATGATGCGCGTAAAGAGGGTGTGACGGATTTTGTCTGCCTGGGCGACGTGGTTGGCTATAACGCCAACCCGCGCGAGTGCATCGACGTTATCCGCAGCCTGGGGGCCATCACCGTGCGCGGCAACCACGACCATTACTGCTCGCATGACGAGTATCTGGACGATTTCCAGCCGCTGGCGGCCAATGTGATCGCCTGGACACGGCGGCAGCTCTCCGGGGATAACGTCCTGTGGCTGCAGGAGCTGCCGCTGGCGCGGATCATGCACGCCAGCGGCATGACGATCGTGCATAGCACGCTGGACATGCCCGACCACTGGGGGTACGTCTTCGACCTGCTGGATGCCGAGGCGCACTTCACCTACCAGACCACGCCCATCTGCTTCCACGGCCACACGCATGTCCCGTTGATGTTCGAGAAGCAGGGCCAGGTGATCCGCTCCGACTCCAACACCCTGGTGAAGATACAGTTCGGCACCAAGTATTTCGTGAATGTGGGCAGCGTGGGCCAGCCGCGCGACGGCGATCCGCGCAGTTCCTATGTGATCTACACCCCCAAGCGCAAGGTGATGGAGTTCCGCCGCGTGCCCTACGACGTGGAGACCGCCGCGGCCAAGGTGGTGGCGGCGGGGCTGCCGGAACGGCTTGGCGAGCGTCTGATGCGGGGTAGGTAGCCTCCGTGTTGCAACCGGCAATGGGCGTCCGAGATGCTAGAGGTACGGAATGTTGAGAAGCGCTATGCCGGACGTCTGGCGCTACGGGACGTCTCGCTGGAGGTGCCTGCCGGCGAGGTGCATGTGGTGGTCGGCCCCAACGGAGCCGGCAAGAGCACGCTGCTGGGTATCGTGGCCGGCGTGATAAGGCCCGGTGCCGGGCAGGTCCTGATCGGCGGTGTGGACATCTTTGGCGCCCGTGCCCCCACGGTGCGCCGCCACATGGCCTTCCTGCCCGAGAACTGCCCCCTCTACAACGACTTGCGCGTGGAGGAGCACCTGACCTACCGCGGCAAGCTGAAGGGCTTGTCGGGCAAGCGCCTGCGCGCCCGCATGCGCAGCGTCATGGAGAACTGCAGTCTGGAGTCGTTCCGCCGTCAGCTCATCGGGCGCCTGTCGCTGGGGGAGCGCATGCGCGTGGGTCTGGCCGACGCGCTCATGACCGAGCCGCGGCTGCTGGTGCTCGACGAGCCCTTCGCGGGGCTCGATCCCGAGCAGGCCGGGCATATCTGCGCGCTGCTGGCGGGCTATGGGCGTCATGGAACAGTTCTGCTGGCCACGCACCGGCTGGAGGCGGCCGAGCGCCTCGGCCCGCGCTGCTCGGCGCTCTATCGCGGCCGTCTGGCCGCCACCCTGGATACCCAATCGGCCGCGGCTCCGCTGGCGGAGCGTCTGCATGATCTCTGGCGTGCCTGCGCCGCCGAGGAGGAGGCCACATGAGCCGCACGACACGCATCGTATGGGCCCGCGAGGTCTTCGCCATGTCCTGCTCGCCGGCGGTCTATGCGGCCCTGACCGCCTTCTATGCCCTGAGTTCCGGGCTCTTCTTTGCCGCGCTGCAGATCGGGGAGGGCACCTTCTGGAGCGTGCCGGCGCTCTGGGTGCTCTCGGTAGCCCTGCCGCTGCCGCTGCTCTCGATTCTGGTGACGATGCCGCTCTTTGCCGGCGAGCGCGCCACGGGTACCCTGCAGCAGTTGATGATGCTGCCGGTGCCCATCGGGCGGGTCATTCTGGGCAAGTTCCTTGCGGCCTACGGTGTTGTTGTGCTGGGGATTCTGGGTGCCGGGGTGCCCTGGCTCTTTCTTTCGCGCGCGCTTGGCGGCAAGCTGCCGCCGCTCTCCGCGCTGGCGCCGGGCATGGCGGTGCTCGGGCTGCATGGCCTGAGCTGGACGGCCCTCGGCGTGCTCTGCTCCGTGCCGGCACGCCGTCCATGGGCCGCCGCCATCGGCACGCTCCTGATCGGCGGCGGCGCGATCCTCGCATGGGCCGCCCTGTCGCGGCTCTTCCTGAGCGGGCACCTGCAGGCGCCCGCCTTCCCGTTGGCGATTGAACTGCTGGATGCCGCGTCAGGACGCCTCGCGCTGCATAGCCTGGTACTGCACCTCTCCCTGGTGGCGTGGTGCCTCTTCGTCAGCCGGCACCTGCTGGAGGCGCGCCGATGACGCCGGACGTGGAAAAGAACGGCAGCCCGGCGCCGTCCCGCGACGTCCGCCCGCGCTGGCGCGTGCGCCTGCGCCGCTGGGGCACGAGCCTGCACCGCCTGACGGCGGTCGGCCTGGCAACGCTGCTGCTGGTGCTCGTCAACCTTCTGGCCGTGCGCCTCGATGTGCAGTGGCGCCTGCCCGGGCCGCATGGCGGGCTGTCGCAGCGGGCGCGGGCGATGATGGCCGCGACGCATGGCGAGGTGGAAGTCAAGGTGCTGCTGCCGCGCAGCCACAAGGAGTTCGAGCCGTTGCGCCAGTTGCTGGCCAATCTGCGCGACGCGGCCGCCGCGGCGGACGGGGCGCGGCTGGAGATCGAGCTGGTCGATCCCTACCGCGATCTGGCGCGCGCGGCCCAGTTGGCGCGGCTCTACGGCGTCAGCGGCTGGGCGGTGGTCTTCGTCAAGGGCGAGCGGGTCGAGAAGGTGGCGCTCGACGAGATGGTCGAGACCATCGAGCCGGCCGATGAGGGGCTGGTAGCCACGGCACCGCCGCTCAGGCGCTTCCGCGGCGAGCAGCTCTGCGTGACGGCGCTGGCGCGTCTGGCGCAGCCCCGGCGCCCGGTCATCTACGCCCTGGAGGGGCAGGGCGAGCGCGACATCGACGACTACGACCTGCTCGGCGGCTACTCGGATTTCGCCCGTGAAATCCGGCGCGACGGCTACGACCTGCGCAAGCTGAGGCTCGCCGGCGGGGATGGCATCCCCGCCGACTGCGACGTGCTGCTGATCGCCGGCCCGCGGCAGCCGCCGGCCACCGAGGTGCGCGGCACCATCGAGGCCTACCTGGCGCGCGGCGGGCGGCTGCTCTTCCTGGCCGACCGCGCCCGCGAGCTGCCGCACGGCTGGGAAGGGGTGATGGAGCGCCTGGGACTGCAGTTCGCCAACCTGACGGCCGTCGGCGCGCGCACGCTGGGCGGCTTCTACCTGATTGTCGACCGCTTCAGCCTGCACCCCATCGCCCGCGAGCTGGAGCGCAATGCCGTCTATTTCGTCAACCCGCAGGTTATCGACGTCATCGCACCGCAGCAGGGCGGCGCTGCCGACCACCTGCGGACGGATGTGGTGGCTGCGGCACCCAATGGCGCCTGGGGCGAGACCGATCCCGACCAGTTGCCGCGGCGCTTCGATCCCGGTATCGACCGCCAGGGGCGGCTGCCTCTGGTGGTTGCCGTCGAGCTCGGCGCCGGACTTGGCGCGGATGTCGGGCTGCGGCCCATGCGGGCGGTGGTCTTCGGCGATTCGCATGTGGCGGTCAATGCGGTACTCTCCGGCGGCCGTACCGGCAACCGCGACCTGCTGCTCAACGCTATCCACTGGCTGGCCGAGAGCGGCGCGCCCGCGGGCCCCTCGCTCATGGCGGAGGGCAATGCTCTGCAACTGGGCCTGACGCGCAGCCGTCAGATTCGTTTCTTCCGGCACAGCACGATCTACTGGCCGCTGCTGGTGGCCGTGCTAGGGTATTTAAGGGTGGCGGCCAGACGCCGCCGTCAGGAGTAGCCTCAATTGCCGTCGTACCGCACAACTCTGGGTCTGCTGGTTGCCTGCATCGGCTGCGGCATGCTGCTATGGGTGCTGAACCGCTCCGGTCCGCAGACCGGCGGTCCGGCCGCCGGCGCCTCGGGCATGCTCTTCCCCGCGCCCTTGCGCGAGGCCGACTATCTGGTGATCGAGCGCAACGGCTACCGCGCCGAGCTGCGGCTCGGGGCGGATGGCTGGATGCTCACGCAACCCCTCGCGGCCTACGCCAGCCAGACGGCGGTACAACGCCTGCTCGACAAGCTCGAACGGGCATCGCTCCACGCCCGTATCGAGGCGCATGAGCTGGAACTGCGCGAACTGACGCTGGACGACTTCGGGCTCCTCAAGCCGCAGGCGCGTCTGGTGGTGGCCGGGCCGCGCGCGCGGGCCGAGCTGATGCTGGGCGATCTTACCGCCACGGGCAACGAGCTCTTTGCCGGCTTCATGCACTCCGACGACGTGCTGCTGACCGATCCCGCGCTGCTCGCCGCCCTGCCGGAGACCCCCTTTGAGCTGAGCGACAGCAGCTTTTTCCGCGGCGACCGCCGCCGCATCGGGGCTATCGGCCTGCGCCGTCCCGGCCAGCCCTACCTCAAGATGTCGCGCGAGCCCGGCGGCTGGATGATCACCCAGCCGCTCACGGCGCGCGCCGACGAGGCCGCCGTCGCGGCCCTGCTCGACGCGCTGGAGGGCACCCGCATCGCGCGCTTTGTATGGCCCGCGCCGGATAGTCCGGACGATGCCGGCGTCAACCGCCGCACGCAGCTTGCGCGCTTCGGACTGGCGGAGGAGAGCGAGCAGGGGGTACAGCTTCAGCTCTGGATGACGGGCGACCCCGTCGGTCGCCGCATCCGGCTCGGCACGCCGGTCGACTCCCTGCCCGGGCATGTCCATGCGCTGGCCGAGGATGGCCCCGCCGTGGTCGCCGTCACCAACACACTGCATGACATGGCGCAGTTGCCGGTGGTCGCGCTGCGCGACAAGCGGCTGCTGGTCATCGCCCCGGACGAGATCGGGACGCTCACAGTGCAGGGCATCGAGCCGCCGCTGGCGCTGCGCCGCGCGGCGGAGGACGCCTGGGAACTGACCAGTCCCGTGGCCGCGCCGGCCGAATCTGCACAGGTCGCGCTCCTGCTGGAGGCGCTGCTGGCACTGCGCGCCACCGGTTTCGAGACGGAACCCGCCAATGGCGCGGCGGCCGCCACGGCGGGGGCGGTGCAGGTGGATCTGGCGGGCGGCGCCAAGGCCCTGCGCCTTGTGCGCGCCGGCGGTGGCGGCGAGGCGCAGCCTACGGTGCGTATCAGCCTGACCAACGAGACCGACGCCTATCTGGTGCCCACCTCGCAGTGGGCACGTGTCGAGGCCCTGCTGCACCGCCCGGCGGCGTTCCGCAGCCGCACGCTCTTCGAGCTGCCGGCCGGAAGCATCCGGCGCATTGCGGTCGGGCGTGCCGACGGCACGCAGGAGGTGGTCGAGCACGAGGGCAATTCCACGGCAGGCTGGCGACCGGCCACGCCGGGGCGCGCCATCAACCGCCCGGCCCTCGATGGCTGGCTGCAGCAACTGGCACACCTGCGCGCCGCGCGCATTGTCTCGCTGGGAACAGGCTCGGCGGCAGAGCCGCAGATCGGCGCTTTTGATACGCCGTATGCCGAGGTCACCATCGACCTCACAGCCGAGGACCGGCTGCGGCGCGTTCTGATTATCGGCGCTCCGGCGCCCTTCGGGGGCGGACGCCTGGCCATGGTCAAGGGACATGACACGGTCTTCGAGCTCGAGACCGCGACCTGTCTGCAACTGGAACAGCCCTTGCTGCTTCCCCTTGAGCCGCGTGTGAAGGATGTCGATACGACACGCCCCCCAAATACGGAGACCCCGTGAAGCAACACGGATTTGACAACGATAGGTACCTGCGCGAACAGACGCAGGAGATTCTGACGCGCATGCGCCAGTTCGGCGACAAGCTCTACCTGGAGTTCGGCGGCAAGCTGATGTTCGACTACCACGCCGCACGCGTGCTGCCGGGCTATGATCCCAACGTCAAGCTGCGCCTGCTGCAGAAGCTCCGCGAGCACGTCGACATTATCCTCTGCATCTATGCCGGCGATATCGAGCGCAAGAAGATGCGCGCCGACTTCGGCATCGCCTACGACGACGACGCCATGAAGATGATCGACGACCTGCGGGCCTGGGGGCTGAAGGTGCGTGCCGTGGTCATCACACGCTACGACGAGCAGCCTACCGCACGCCAGTTCCGTGACCGTCTCGAACGCCGCGGCGTCAAGGTCTACTGCCACCGCAGCACGCGCGGCTATCCCACGGATGTCGATACCATCGTCAGTCCCGAGGGCTACGGCGCCAATGACTACATCGTGACCGAGCGCCCGATTGTCGTCGTCACCGGCCCCGGGCCGGGCAGCGGCAAGCTCGCCACCTGCCTGGCGCAGCTCTACCACGACTGGCGCGCGGGACGCACGGCAGGCTACGCCAAGTTCGAGACCTTCCCCATCTGGAACCTGACCATCAAGCACCCGGTCAACATCGCCTACGAGGCGGCCACGGCCGATCTCGGCGACGTCAACATGATCGACCCCTTCCACCTGGAGGCCTACGGCGAGACCACCACCAACTACAACCGCGATATCGCGGCCTTCCCGCTGCTCAAGGCCATCTGGGAGACGATCACGGGCGACAAGTGCCCCTACCGCTCGCCCACCGATATGGGCGTGAACCGGGCGGGCTTCGGTATCGTCGATGACGGTGTTGTCCGCCGGGCTTCGGAACAGGAGGTCATCCGCCGCTATTTCCGGTGTGCCTGCGAGTATGCACTGGGCATGACCGAGCGCACCACTGTCGCGCGCATCGAGCTGCTGATGAAGGATCTCAAGCTGACGCCGGAACACCGTACCACGGTCATCCCGGCACGCAATGCGGCGGACGAGGCCATGGCCAAGGGCAAGGGCAGCCACGGTATCTTCTGCGGCGCCGCCCTGGAACTGGCCGACGGACGCATCGTCACCGGCAAGAACTCCGACCTTATGCATGCCTCCTCCAGCGCGGTGCTCAACGCCATCAAGCTGCTGGCCGGCATTCCCGACAACATCCACCTGCTGCCGCGGGAGGTCATCGGCGCCATCGTGCGTTTGAAGAGCGATATACTCAATGGCCGGCAGCCGAGCCTCAATCTGGACGAGGTGCTCATCGCCCTCGCCATCTCTTCGTCCAGCAATCCGGCGGCGGAGGCCGCGATGGATCATCTGGTTGAATTGCGCGGCTGCGAGATGCATCTTTCGCACATCGCCACCGTAGGCGACGAGGCCGGTTTGCGCCGCATCGGCCTGCGCCACACCGCCGATCCAAAATTTGCATCGCCCGAACTATTCTCCGACTGATACACTATACGCAACCATGTCACCTTTCAGCAGACAGTTGGGCAGTAAAATGAATGCCAGAATCCTTGCCTGCCTCGTTTTCCTTGGAGCGTTGCTGGTCTACAAGGTCACCTTGCACCCCGGCTTCTTCCCCGGCGAATCCGCACGGCAGGTGGCCGTGGCGCTCTTCCGCGCGCCAAACACCACGTATGTGCAGCGCACCGTCGCCAGCAAGAAGGATGCGCCGGTCGTGTTCGACCGGCGGCGCCAGGTCCGGGCCGACGAGTCGGTGCAGTACGATATGCAGGATGGCACCATGATCCAGGAGCACCGCATGACGCTGCGGACGCGCTACCGGGTCTGGAGCCTCGTCAGCTCGCTTTTCGCGCGCCATGTGCCCATCGGATCGCTGGACGCGCGCATGAACAGCCTCCCGGCGTTCTTCGGCGCCCTGAACGCGGCGCTGCTCTTCGCCCTCGTTCGCAGCCTGCTGCTGCTGCTTAACTTCCACATCTCGCCGCTGCCCGCCAACCGCCGCAAGACGGCCGCCACGCTGGCCGGGCTGGCCGCCGCCGTGGCCTTGAGTGCTGCCATTCCCTGCTGGATCGCCGCTACCCGCTGCCTGCCCCACACCTTCGAGATCTTCCTGATGCTGGCCTCCGGCTACCTGATGCTGATGTCGGGCATCAGGCACAACGAGCATCTGATGTTCGTGGCGGCTTTCCTGCTCGGGATCGGCCTCCTCGAGGCCGAGGAGGGGGTCTGGATGGCGCCGCTGATGCTCTTCTTCGCGGCGCGCGCCATCCGCACCGGCGGGCTCGGCTTCACCCACGGCGGCGTCGCGCTCCTCAGCGGTGTTGTCTTTGGTGTCATGGGCTACCTGATCATCAACTGGCTGGGGCCGCACGGCGGGGCAGGCTCCCCGTTCATGCTGCCCTTCCGGGAGATGACCCAGACCCTGAGGAGCATGGCCGGAACCCTGTCCGGCGGCTGGCTGCGCAGCGCGCACATGGTGGTCATGGCCTGCTTCGTCGTCCTGCCGTTGCTGGCCACCGTGGCCATGCTGGTCTGGGGCGACCAGGACCTCACCGGCGTCTCCACCATGCTCATGCTGCTGACCCTGCTCGGCACTACCACCTTCGCGCTGACGGGCGGCTCCTTCTCGCCCTGGGGCGCCTACCGGTCGAGCACCATCCTGCGCCTGCCCTGCACCCTCTTCCTGCTGGCCGCGCTGGTGGTCGGTTTCCTGATGGGCAAGGGATGCCTCATGGCGGGAGGCCGTATCCTGCCCGATATCACGCGCGGCAACCGTCGCCGCGGGTTTCCGGGCGATGATGACGAGGGCGGCGAGTCGCCCTTAGGCCGCCTGATCATGGGCTACCTCTGCGTCCTGCTCATCGCCACCGGCGCCTTCAATTTCCGCGAGGTGATGGACTGGCGCGAACCCCTTGCCGGCAAGGTCGCCGCCGAGACCGTCAGGCGCCTCGACGGCCGCCGCTGGGTGGTGGCCGATGGCATGCAGGGGCTCCTCATACGCCTGCACGGACGCATGGCCGGCAAGCCGGTCGCGCTGCTGGCCTTCAACGACACGCCCGGGCGCCTGCCCTCCGCATGGCAGATCGAGGCCCTCCTGGGCGATCCGGCGTTCGCCGGCCTCAATGCCGGCAGGCTGCGCCAGATGGTGCAGGGTACCAATCCGGTCTCCTTTGTGCAGGCGCTCCTCACGCTGGCGCCCAGGGCGGAGGAGCACGTCCTGGTGCTGCGCGATCCCGATTTATGGCGCCGTGCCGGTCGCCGTCCGCTCCCCGACGTGATCGGCTTCCGCGGCGGACAGGCCGACGGCGAGGCTGTCGTCGACTGGCAGGGCCTGCTGCAGGAGCACCACAGTTTCTGGGATCAGGTGGAAGAACTGCCGGCCCTCGGCCCGTACGCCCCCGTCTGGATCCGCGGACAGCGCGCCACCGTGCGCAAGCAACTGCACGACGTCGGCACCTGCCTGGCCGACGAGCTGGCACGGGCCGGCCATACCGAGGATGCCCAGGCTGCGCTGAACCGCGCCAACCGCATCAAGGAGGAGCCGCTGCCCTCCGCCCAGGACATCTTTTATTGATGGCGGGAGCTTGGACAACGTGAAACGGGCGGGAAGGGCGCTGGAGATCGAATGCCGGGCCTGCGGCAAGCGGGCCCTGGCACGTGCCGAGCCGGTCTACGAGGGCTTCCGCAAGACCGGCGAGCGCTTCATCTGTACCGCCTGCGGCCACCGCTACGACTCGCGCGAGGCCACGCCCTTCGTGGCGGACACCAGGCGCCCGCAGATCTTCACCGCGGACGACCGCGAGACCGCACCGCGCATCTTCAGCGATTCCGAGCGCCGCCGCTGCTGCGCCTACTGCGCCCACCGCGTTGTCAATCCCTTCGACCAGCGCTGCGGCCTCGACAACCGCGAGGTCGAGGCCACCGATCTCTGCGAACACTTCGAGCCCCTCCCCGAAGAGCCCGCCCAGACCGGGGAAGCCACCCCGCCCGACGATGATCCCCTCGCCAGGATCTTCGGCGACTAGGTAAGGAATTTTAGATTTGTGATTTCAGATTTGTGATTGGTTGTGCTTCGCTCCAACTCTTCGCTCCAACACTTTGTCCACACACTTTGTCTCCACGCTTTGTCGGCTACACTTCGTCTCCACACTTTGTCCCCACGCTTTGTCCACGCACTTTGTCCCCACGCTTTGTCTCCACACTTCGCTCCAACACTTCGTCTCCACACTTCGTCCCCACGCTTTGTCAGCTACGCTTCGTCTTCACACTTTGTCCCCACGCTTTGTCGAAAGCTAGAGATGGGGCGGCTGGTGGTGTCTCAGACTAGTGTGGGGCAGACATTCCTGTCTGCCCTCGTATACGCGCGCAGACAGGAATGTCCGCGCCACTCTTGGCAGCCCTGAAGGGGCGAAACATACCAGCCCAGGGCAACGCCCTGGGTAACGA
>JAAYLN010000446.1 GCA_012521875.1 Lentisphaerota bacterium
AGCCCGATCCTGCTACATTTCCACCATGAAAGCGCTCATTCAGACCGGTTCTAGCCTGTCTGCGTGCGGACACGCACAGGCAGGCGGGCGGGTGTCCGTGCCCCTGAAAAGCGATTTCTTATCAATTAAGGTCGCGCCGGAACTGCTGCCGCTGGTTTAGGAGAGGGGTCAGGGTTCAGGAGTCAGGGTTCAGGGGGGCAGAAATGCAGCAAGTCGTCTCAAAACTTATTTTCTCGCACCATGGTTCAAGACGCGCAGCGGCCCTTGCCACTGTTTTCCTTAACCCTGGTGCCCGGCGCTTGCAGCACCGATGCAAGCGCCTGCTGTGCGCCTGCCTGTGCGCAGCCGGCGGCGCTTCGGGCGCCGATTTTATAGTGCTCTCGGCCGATCGACCCTCGCACGTCTACCGTTGCGACGCGCCGGTGACCGTCACGGTCGCGGTCTCGAACGAGGCGGCGGCGCTTGCCGGCCGCCAGGTGATATGCGTCTACCAGGCCGATGGCCGGCCGGAGACGGTCGGCACGAACACGACCGGCGACGGGCCGCTGCGCCTCGCGCTCCAGGCGCCCGCCATACCGGGATGGGGCCTGCTGACCGTGCGCCTGCTGAATGAAAAAGGGCGCGAGGTACAGAAACGTTCGCTGGGGCTGCTGGCGGAACCGGAGAAAATCGAGCCCGGGGCGCCCGATCCGGCCGACTTCGACGCCTTCTGGGCGGCGCAGATCGCGGCCCTGAACGCAACGCCGATGGAACCGCTGGTCACCCCGGTGGCCGTGGCGGCGGCGAGCGGACAACGGATACTGGATGTGCGGCTGAGTTGCGGTCCGCCTGTGCCGCCCTTCACGAACGCCCCGTCCAACTATGCCTATCTCTACCTGGGCATGCCGGCAAACGCCCGACCGGGCAGCCTGCCGGCCATGGAGCAGTTCCGGTGGGCCAGCTGCATCGGTCTTGGGCCCCATCCGAAAACCATGTGGTACGCGGATTGCGCCATCCACGCCATTGTGTCGCCCCATTCCGCCCGCAACAACTGGACTCCGGAGGAGGAGGCCGCGATCCGTGCGTCGCTCAAGGGGTGGGGCTACGCCTCGATGAACGCTGAGAACCGCGAGGACTACTATATGCGCGGCATGATCCTGCGAATCCTGCGCGCGCTGCAATACGTCAAGCAGCAGCCCGAATGGAACGGCAAGGTGCTCTTCCTGCACGGCGAGAGCCAGGGCGGATTCCAGTCGCTTGCCGCCGCGGCACTGGATCCGGATGCCAGTTTCTGCCTGGCGATGGTGCCGGCCATGAGCGACCACCTCGGCTTCCGGCGGGGACGCCGCAACGGCTGGCCCAACGTCATCAAGACGACGGACGGAGCGCCATCTGACGCCTTCGGGCGGGCGGCGGAACAGGTGCTGCCGTACTACGACAACGTCAACTTCGCCCGGCGCATCCGGTGCGAGACGTGGATCGCCACGGGATTGCTGGACTCGACGTGTCCGCCCATCTCGGTTTGCGCGGTATAGAACGGCTTGCCGGCCGACACGCGGCGTGATCTCTACCTCGATCCCAAGGGGGGACACGGCACCTGCAACCCCGCCGTGCTCGGCCGCCTGGAGGCCCTGATCGGGAAACAGTGAGCGGGAGTTGCCGTGCCATCCGCAACCATCCTGCTGCTGACGCCCCCGCTGATCCAGGCCAATGCGCCCTATCCGGCCACCGCCGTGCTGGCCGCGAGTCTGCGCGCGCGCGGTCAATGTAAAAACTGGCCCAGGCGGTCGGGACGTTTCGGCGCTTCCGGGCGGCGGTTCCGCTGCGTCCGCGTGCGTCTCGCCCTCTTCGTCTTCCGGCGCGGCCAGGCGCATGCCCAG
>JAAYLN010000447.1 GCA_012521875.1 Lentisphaerota bacterium
CTGTACCCCTGGCACTGCAAGACCAACCGCAGAGGCATCACGGTACGCCTGGAACCGCGGCGATCCGCCAGCAGGCGCGCATGGGATGTGATATTTATTGTGCGCATGACTTACCGCACCCCAGGGCGTGGCGCAGCGCGCCATGCCAGCACGCTCCATCACTCCATCCCCGCGGCCCGCCCGGGGCTTCACATTTCGTGCGCCTACAGCGCACCCCACGGAAACTGACCGATTACACGATGCCTAATCCTCCAGCACCTCGATGCCGATCCGCGCGCGGGCGACGCCGGTATCGGTATAGTCATCCTTGTAGGTCAAGGTGCTGATGCCGCGGCTGACACCGCGGAGCGAGCCGACCGCGCACTCGGTGACGTCGGCCGCCGCGCCCATCTTCGGCACGAGCGGCACCTTTGCCGGCGTCCGCGACCGCGTCTCGATCACCAGCTTGTCGCCCTGCTTGAGCACGCCCGGATAAGTCGGTTGCCATTGGTCGTTGATGAGCGCCGGATTGTGGAGAACCCAGGCAATGCACGTCACCGTGAAGCGGGTCGGCTGCTCGCCCCAGGCGGGGATGCCGAAGTTGAAGTAGGTGAATGTTTCGCCGGACCGCGCGACGTCGAACGCCTCGGCGGGAATGCGGTGGTATTCCGGTGCCTCGCACGTGATCGTGACGGGGCGCACGCCCTCCGCCGTCACCGTGAGCGTCACGGGGAAGGTCTCGTCCTTCTGCGGATCCGCCATCCGCTGCGGCCACCAGATGATCTGCTTGCGCTCGCCGGGCTCGATTTCGGGAATCGTCATCTCGGCCGCGGGCGAAACGTCCGCAGGCAGCGCGAAGGCGGGCGGCAGCGTCACGCGCACCTTCACGTTGCGCAGCGTCGCCTCGCGGGGGTCGGTGAACATTTCCCGGAGCCTCTTGTTGACGATGACAGCGGCCATCATGCCGTAATCGCTCTTCGCCATGCGGCCGAGCGCATGGTCGCAGACCACGTCCGGCGCAAGCTCGCGGCGGACGACGTCCATGCCGATATCCTCCTTCGCGAGAAAGCGCCGCGCACGGTTGTACATCCCCGTCACACTCGCCCGGTCCTCCGGCGGCACGTCGGGATCGTCGTTCCAGTGGCCGTACTCGAAGTCGCCCTGATAGTAGAAATAGCCGAGATTCTCCGGCAGGTCCGCCTTCGCGATCGCGAGGCACTCGTCCCAGGACGACAGGCGCATCTTGGCGGTGTGCGAAAGCTGCGAGAAGTACGGCCAGTGGTTCTCGCGCGCCAGATTCTGGTAGCGCGCCGCCCAGGCCGCGTTGTTGTTGTACGCGAAGAAGCCGTCCGCCGCAACGCCCGGCTCGACCAGCTCGCGCCAGTGGCACGGAATGACCGACATGGAATGGACGTCCTCGCCCGGATCGAGCCAGTCGAGCAGACGGTAATGCGTCATCAGGTAGCAGAAGATGCGCGGTTCCGGCGCCTCGGCGCGGATTTGCGCGTAGATGTCGCGCATCACCTGGACGAATTTCCGCCCCCACCAGATGCGGACGTCGCGGTTCCATTCCGTCATCTTCTTGCCCGTCTCCTTCTCGTACATCGGCGCGAAGTCGGCAAGATACTCGTCGACGGGCGTGCCGGGTGCCGCCGTGCGGATAAGGTCCTGCTTCGCGATGCAGAAGTGCGCCGGCAGCTCCTCGAAAACGGTGATGCCGTAGACGTTACCGGGCTTCGACACGTTGTCCAGGATCAGATGGAGCTGCCGGAACGCCTCGCGGAAGAACGCCGCCTTCGCCTCGGGATAGTAGAGATAGTCGAGGAAGAGCACCTTGCGCGCGGGCGCGTCCTTCGCGTCCGCCGGACGATGATAATGCACCGCCGGCCAGAGCCGGATCACCATCTTGAAGTCGGGGTTCATCTTCA
>JAAYLN010000064.1 GCA_012521875.1 Lentisphaerota bacterium
CGACAAAGCTCGCGACAAAGCTCGCGACAAAGTGGGCACCCAGCCAAATCCAACTGCCCCGCAGGGGCAGGGGCTCGAATGTGCCTCAGGCGGCATCCCGCTGCCGCCCGTCGTAATCTGGCAGTGGCCGCGCGATCTGCACCGTACCGTCATGCTGCCGCCGGGCTTCCTGCTGCTGGTACGCGCCAACGTCCCCTTCCACGCCTCCCTCTGCGAGGATGACCGCGTCGTGGCCACATCCGCCAGCATCCGGCTGGCTGACGGTACACCGGCCACCATCCTGCCGACCTGGAGCAGCAGCAGCGGCCCGGTACCCGAACGGCAACTGCGCCTGCATCTGGCACGCTTCACCGGCGGCAGCGCCGTGCATGAGGAGGCGCCGCTGCTGGCGCTGGCACCGGCCGGCGACGAGACCACGGTAAGACTGCGCCTGGACGGCGCCACCATACGCGCGCGGCACGACTACGCGCTGCTGACCAACGGACGCGGCGCCATGGCGCAAATCCGCGCCGCATGGGGCACCATCCGCAGCCAGTACGACGCCCTGCTGGCCGTCAACCCCCACCCGGACGTGCCCGACAACCGCCGGATCTTCTTCACCCGCTGCCGCGCCTGGGTGCGCTACCGCGGCTACTCCCACGCCCTCGATGCCGCCTGTACCGACACCTTCGAGGCCGACCCCGGCGGTACAGCCGCCGTCTGGCGCTTCCTGACGCCGGTCGGCATGGGCCGGCGCGTCGCCATCTCCTTCACGGCCACGCTGCTCCGCGACCGCAACCGCCTCGACCTGCACGTCCGCCGCGAACCGCTGGCGGCGGACGATCACGAGGCGCTCGGCGACAGCGAGCCCGTCACGCTTATCCTGCGCCCCGACATCGAGGCGCGCGACTTCCACACCAAGACCCAGGCCTTCACCGGCCCCGAGCACCACTTCCCCGCCGCCGTGACCGCCGCGCCGGATGGCTTCGGATTCGCCCCCGCGCCAGGCGAGTCGTACCGCATGGCGATCGCCACGGGCAGCTTCCACCACGAACCGTGCTGGACGTACGCCGTGGCGCATCCGGAAGAGGCCGAACGCGGCCTCGGGCCGCATAGCGACCTCTTCAGCCCCGGCTGGTTCGAGACTACCCTCGCGGCCGGCGATACCGCCGTGCTGACCGCCGCCACCGCCGGGGATTTCGCCGAGACCGCCGGCACGCCGGCGCCGCCGCCACCGCAGACCGTGCCGCAACTCCCGTTCGAGGAGACGCTGCGGCGCGCCCTCGACACCTTCGTCGTCGCGCGCGACGGACTGCGTACCGTCATTGCCGGCTACCCCTGGTTCCTCGACTGGGGACGCGATACGCTCATCGTCCTGCGCGGCCTCGCCGCGGCCGGATACGGCCGTGAGGCGCTCCAGATCCTGCGCGAGTTCGGACGCCTCGAGTCGCGCGGCACGCTGCCCAACATGATCCGCGGCGCGGATCACGGCAACCGCGAGACTTCGGATGCCCCGCTCTGGTTCTTCATCGCCACCCGCGACCTGATCAGCGCGCTGGGGCACGACGCCGTGCTCGAGGCCCCCTGCGGCGACCGTCCGCTGCGCGAGGTGCTGCGCTCCATCGCGCACCACATGCTCGAGGGCACGCCCAACGGCATCCGCACCGATCCCGCGACGGGGCTGGTCTATAGTCCGCCGCACTATACCTGGATGGACACCAACTACCCCGCCGCCACGCCGCGCACCGGCTACCCCGTCGACATCCAGGCCCTCTGGATCGCCGGACTGGCGATGCTGCGCGAGCAGTTGGGCGACACGCAACTCGCCGACATCGAGACGCGCGCGCGCCAGTCGCTGCTGCGCTACTTCGTCCTGCCCGAAGGCTGGCTGGCCGACAACCTGCGCGCCGAGCCCGGACAGGGTGCCGCCGAGGCGGTGGCCGAGGATGCCCTGCGCCCGAACCAGCTCCTGGCGGTGACGCTGGGCGCCATTGATCCCCGCTCACCCGTCGCCCGGTCCGTGGTGGCGGCGTGCGCCGAGCTGCTGGTGCCCGGTGGAATCCGCAGTCTGGCCGACCGTCCCGTGCGCGTGCCCCAGCCGGTGTACGGACAGCACGGTCTGCTCAACGACCCCTACCGCCCCTACTGGGGACACTATCTGGGCGACGAGGATACGCGGCGCAAGCCCGCCTACCACAACGGCACCGCCTGGGGCTGGCCCTTCCCGCTCTTCTGCGAGGCCTGGCTGGCGGTTTACGGCGACGCCGCCCGCGCGCCTGCCCGCGCCCTGCTCGGCTCGGCCCGCGGCCTGCTCGAGTCCGGCTGCATCGGCAACCTGCCCGAGATTATCGACGGCAACACCCCCCACACCCAGCGCGGCTGCGGCGCCCAGGCCTGGAGCATCTCCGAGCTGCTGCGGGTGTGGCTGCTGTGCAAGCCGGAGTGAGACACCCGCCCGGCCCCGCCGGGCGAAACTTTGTCGCCTTCGGCGCCTGCTGCCGGTTTTTTCTCACAGAGGCACGGAGGCGCAGAGACGCGGAGAACAGGAACCGCGAATGAGGGTCGGACAAGTCAGACATGTCAGACATGTCGGACTCGTCAGACCGAATACGACAGCGCCAACGGCGCGCCCTATTCCAGCCTAGGGCAACGCCCTAAGAAACCAAGGGCAA
>JAAYLN010000065.1 GCA_012521875.1 Lentisphaerota bacterium
CCGGAGCGCGGCACCCGCCGGCAGCGTCAGACTGACGGACTTGACGGGCGAGCGCGCTTCGGAAAGATCCTCGATCCTCATCACATAGTGGCCGTCGATCCAGAGCGCATAGCCTGCGCCGTCGCGTTCCAGCGTGAAGTTCAGGGCGGTCTCGCTGGCACCTGGTGTCTGTTCCCACGCCGCGACCATGCGGTCGACATCCTTCTGCAGGTAGCGTGCCGTGTTGGGACGCACGTAGAGCGACATCGAGCCCACCTGTGAGACGTGGTGACCGCGCACGTTCCTGCCCGACAGCGTGTAGCCGGCATCGGGCAGCATTTGCGTCTCCATGACGGTCTTCTTTGTGGTGACCGTCTTGCCGTCAACCTGTTCGGTGACGTCGCGCCGGACGTTGACCTTGGCGGAGGTGGCAAACGGCTTCAACGTATAGACAAGGTTCTCGCCGGCTTCCGTGGCGAATGTGAGCAGCATCGGCGCGGCGATGAAGTTGGGCTTGGCCGCAAAGGAGAACCGCGGTGTCTGGTCGCCGTCCACGAGCGGCACGACGACGTTGTGGGTGGCGATTCTCTCGCCGCCCTGTGTGATGAAATCGTCGCGGCCGACGCCGGATGCCGACCGGATGACGATGTCATCCAGATCGAGTGCGTGGCGGGTCCTGAAGTTGAAACCGATCAGCGGCTCATCCCAGCCTTCCGCCGAAACCTCGCGCACCAGCACACCCGCGCGCTCCACATAGAGCGAGAGGTTGCGGTTGCGGGCACTGACCAGCACGCGTGTCCATGTGTTGTCGGGGATCGGCGGCAGCGGATAGTCGCGGGGCGTCACCTGCATGCGGGCAATGGTCGAGCGCGGCAGCCCCGAGGGACTGACGGACGAACCGCTCTCGGCCACCGTCAGACGCACGGTGCGGCGCCCCTTGTTGGGCTGGGCCGGATCGGCGGCAAAGTAGAGCACAATGTTGAAGGTGCGCTCCGCATCCCGCGGCGACCTGAACCTGAAGGCGAAGTCAAAATCAACGGGATTCGTCCCCTGCGGCAGCTCGCAGGGCTTGCGATAGACGGAGACCTCGTTGGTTACCGGCCGGACCCGAGCGACTTGAGGCTCGCGGGCGCCTCGGCGACGGTGCAGGCGTCATTGAACTGCGCCAGATCGTAGCCGTAGCGGTCGAACCCCTCCTCGAAGACCGTTTGCATCTCCACGGCGGCGACGCCCGCAGTCACACCAAGAGCCGCCAATGCGGCCAGGGCAAACCTGTATTTCATGGTGTTCTCCCAATCAGAGTGCCAGATTGGGTATCTCAAGCGCGCGACTGACGGAACGGGCGGCGATCTCCTCGGCGCTCACCTCGCGCCCCAACTGGGCGGCCATAAAGATGCCCTCCTGCACCTTCTGCGTCTCGAGGGCAATGCGCGCCGTTTCAATCTGGGGGCAGTTTCCAGCCAGCACGTGCGCCCAGTGCTGCTGGGAATTGTCGTAAAAGGCCGCATCGGCATAGACCGTGTGGTCGAGGTAGTTCATGGCCTTGAGGTCGACCGCCAGGTCGGACTCCATGTCCTGCTCGCGGGTGTGGAGAGTGAGGGGCGAGAGTGTGATTCCGCCCAGCGAGCCGCAGAGGATCGAGGATGGGAAGGGGCGCGCGTGGATGGCCCAGCTCTCGAGGATGTCCATGGTCAGGCCATTCTCGTAGAAGGCGAAGCCGCAGCCGAGTTCCTCGACGTTGAAGCCGCTGATTTTGCGGCGCTCCTCGTCCATGGCGATCTCGGCGTAGGTCTGCCCGGTCACGCGCTCCAGCTTGGGCACGCCCGTGAGGTAGAGCAGTTGCGAGATGTGGTAGACGCCCATGTCGAAGAGCGCACCGCCGCCGGCGGTGGTCATGTTGACGAACTCCTTGGTGGCGTAGCCGTCAACGTAGGGGCGTCCGCGGCGCCGGTAGCCGTAGGAGCGCATGTGGTAGAGCCTGCCCAGGCGGCCGGCCTCGATGAGCCGCCTGGCGGCCTTCGTCTCGTCGTTGTAGAGCAGCCCGAGCTGGATGTGCAGGCGGCGTCCCGTGCACTGGCGCGCCTCCTCCATGGCCAACGCGTCGGCATAGGTGCCGGCCATCGGCTTCTCGCAGTAGACGTCCTTGCCGGCCTCCATGGCCGCGATCGAGACCGGCGCATGCAGGTTGTTGTGCAGGCAGACATCGACCGCGGCGATATCCTTCTCCAGCAGCAGCCTGCCGATGTGGGTGAAGCGGCGCGTGATGCCGTACTTGTCGCCGATAAAATCGAGCCGCGCCTCGTCGATGTCGCAGATCGCCGCGACCTCGACCAGCGGGTTGTCAACATAACCGCGGATGTGGCTCTCGCCAATGATGCCGCAACCGATGATCGCCAAAGGAATCTTGTCCGACATGTTCATACTCCCCTATTCCGTGTAGATGGTGGTGGCGTAGTCGGCCCTGGCCTTCGCGCCAAGGCCTTCCGCCTGCAGCTCGGCGATGCAATTGCGCACCGCGCCCAGTTGCCACTCGACGCGCTCGGCCTCGTGCTCGGCGGAGTGGTGCTCGATCGAGTAGGTGCCCTCGTAGCCGGCGGCGGCGAGGCGCCGGATGGTCTCCTTGGCCACCGGCAGGCTGTTGGCCGGAATGTGGGTGTGCATCGCGTAGGAGATGGCCACCGCCGCGCCGCGTTCCGGCTCGTCATGGAAGTTCGTGAAGTGGAAGAGGTGGCCGTATGCCGGCGAGTCGACCGCATCGCGCACACGCTCCAGATAGGCCGGCACGCGATCCCATCCCCAGTGGTTCTCCGGGCCGATACGCATGCCCAGATCGCCGCAGATGGCGCAGTACTCCTTGTAGGTCCTGACGATGTAGTCGAAGGCCTCATCGGGCATGGTGTGTCCCTCCCTGCCGCCAAAGTCGATGCGGATGGTGCGTGCGCCGAGGATGCGGGCGGCCTCGATGTACTTGAGCATCATCCCGCGGTGCGCGGCACGTTCGTCCGCATCGTCGCACCACAGGTGGGGGCCATCAACGCAGAGGTTGGCCAGCCGCACACCGCAGTCGTCCATGGCCTGGCGCACCTTGCGGATGAAGGCGTCATCGAGCGATGGCAGGAAGCCCGTCCAGATATCAGCCCACTCCAGATGGTAGCGGTAGCGCAACGCATCCAGATAGCCGAAGACGTCGCGCATGCCCGCCCCGAGCATGCCGTGGAACGAATAAGAGGCCAGAGAAATCCTGAATTCCGCCATGATACGCACTCCGCTTGCCAAACGACTGTGAATCTGAGGCTCTTGCAAAACCCCCCGCTCCGCAGCGCCTGACGGCCTGCGCGGTCGTTTTTGTAAGTGAACCGTCCCGCACCGCCAGCGGGCAGGCATGACGCTTCAGCTTACGCCACATCGCTTTCTGC
>JAAYLN010000066.1 GCA_012521875.1 Lentisphaerota bacterium
ACCACCGACCGCGGCCGTATCTTCATCCGGGCCGACTTCCCCTCCTACTACAATCTTGAAAAGACGGTCAGCCGGCTTGAAGGCATCCAGGCGCGCCTGATGGATCTGCCGGATCTCACGCACATCCTGACCACGGCGGGCAAGGCCGAGGCGTTTGGCGGGCAGCCTAACGAGGGCGTCTTCCTGGGCCAGATCGAGCTCTTCTTCAAGCCCAAGACGGAGCGCGACTGGAAGATACTGGATATGCTCAGCGACATCCGCGCCATGCTGGCCGCCGAGACCGACTGCCTGCTCTCGGCCTCGGTACAGAGCGAAATGGGCGGTGGCCAGAGCTTTGCGATCAACTACAACCTCACCGGTGAGGATCTCGACATCCTGGAGAGCGCCGCCAACGCAATCCAGGAAGTGGCACGCGACGTGCCGGGCGTGGAGCAGCTCGACACGACCGTCCGCGAGCGCAAGCCAGAAATCCGTGTGGTGCCCAGGCGAACCATCCTTGCCGACCTCGGCATACCGGCCATGCGGCTAGGCACGATTGTGCGTGCCAACATCGAGGGTATCGAGGCCGCCAGCTACAAGCGCGGCGACCGCACCTACGATATCCGCGTCAAGCTTGATGAGCAACCCGGCAAGGAGCAGATCCGCCAGTTCATGCTGCCGGGCACCGATGGCCGGCCGATACCGCTCGATGCCGTGGCCGATGTCGTGGACAGCCGCTCAACGATCCAGATCTTCCGCGTTGACAAGCAGCGGACAGTCAAGATTCTGGGCGACATCGTGCCGGGCGCGACCATGAGCGAGGTCAATCAGCGCATCGCAGCGGCGATCGAGGAGCGGAATCTGCTTCCTCCGGGCTACCGCCTCGACACGTCGGGCATGAGCGAGATGATGGGCGAGGCGCTGGCCGACTTTGCCGAGGCGCTGCTGCTGGCGGCCTTCCTGACACTGCTGACGCTCGCGGCAATCCTCGAGTCGTGGAGCCGTCCGGCGCTGGTGCTGCTGACGCTGCCCATGGGGCTCATCGGCGTGATCTGGTCACTTGTGCTGAGCGGCTCCGCCATGACCATCCTCGTGCTGCTCGGCACGCTGATGCTTATCGGCGTGGTGGTCAACGCCGCCATTCTGATCGTTGACAAGATGGCGCAGAACCTGCAGGCGGGCATGGGCCGCCGCGAGGCGATGCTGGCGGCCCTGGCCGACCAGTTCCGCCCCGTGCTGATGGTGGTGCTCGCGTCGAGCCTCGGCATGCTGCCGATCGCGCTAAGCACGGGTATCGGCTCCGAGAACCGGGCCGGCATCGGCATCGCCTCGTTGGGCGGCATCATTGTTGCCGCTGTGCTGACGCTCACGGTGCTGCCGCTGATCTACACCCTGACCACCGGCCGCGGCAAGTCAGAGCCGCCGGGACGCTGCCGTCGCGCCACAAGGGAGTAATCCCGTGAGTGCCGCGCCTGCCGCCCAGGCGGCGGCAGGCGCAAGCCCCCACTTTGTCGCGAGCTTTGTCGGTAACTTTGCCGCCTTCGTCGAGCACTGCTGGTTATTTCTCACAGAGGCACGGAGGCACAGAGGCACGGATAATCGGAACCGCGAATGGACGCGAATTGACGCGAATGGATGGTGTTTTTTTTTAACCGCGAAAAACGCGAAAAGCGCGAAAGGGGAGCCGCGAATGCGCAAATGCACTCGAAAATGGATTAAGCTGGTGGAGCGTGCCGATTAAGAGTGAGTTTAAGTGTGGGGTTTAAGTGTGCGCTCCGCGCTTGCACCTTGTCTCTACACCTTGTCTCCACGCTTTGTCGGATACACTTCGTCTCCGCACTTTATCCCTACGCTTTGTCGAAAGCGAAAGCGCAAGCGAATGTTCCGGCTCCCCGTTCGCCTCGGATGCGCCTATAGGAGTAGGGACGGCGCATTGAGTTGCGCCGCCCCTCCCTCCGAACCGTACAGGCGGATCTCCCGCATACGGCTCTCCAGTCGATGGTGTTACCGTTCGCACGGATTGGCGGCTTACGCACAGGCTGCAAC
>JAAYLN010000067.1 GCA_012521875.1 Lentisphaerota bacterium
CACACTTAATCCCACACTTAATCCCACACTTAATCCCACACTTAAACCGACGTTCCAGCGGCTCTTTCATGCCCGAAACGGCCATATTTCCTTGATTTAGCGGCTTTCCGGCACTCCCACAGAGGCCAAATCAGTTCCATTTGCGCCCATGTAATTGTTAATAACTTTTTTGGGAAAATGCGTTTTTCCGCTTGTATAAGGCTTACTGTTCTGCTAAAGTGAGCCCATGTACATAGACATAGTGCCGAACCGCAAATCCCCGCCCGCAGTCCTGCTGCGCGAGAGCTACCGCGAGGGCGGGCGCACCGTCAAGCGCACGCTTGCAAACCTGTCGATGCTGCCGCCCGAGGCGGTGGCGGCGCTGCGCGCGGCGCTCAAGGGCGAGCATCTTGTGGAGGCCGGCAGCCTTTTCGAGGTCGAGTCATCCCTGCCATGCGGCCACGTCAGGGCCGTCCGCACGGCAATGAGCCGGCTCGGCATGCGGGATCTGGTGTCGTCCAAGCCCTGCCCGGAGCGCGACATCGTGCTGGCGATGATAGCCCAGCGCATAATAGAGCCGGGCTCGAAGCTGGAGACGGTCTCCATGTTCGGGGACTCCACGCTCGCGCAGGAGTTCGGCGTGCAGGACGTGGACGAGAACGACCTTTATGCGGCGATGGACTGGCTCGCGGCCAGCCAGCCCTTCATCGAGCGCAAGCTGGCCGGGCGGCACCTTGAAGAGGGGGCGACAGTCCTGTACGACGTGTCCAGCAGCTCATACTACGGCAAGCAATGCCCCCTGGCAAAGCGCGGCTACAACCGCGACGGCCTCAGGCTGCCCGGCATCGTCTACGGGCTTATGACCGATACCGACGGCAGGCCGGTCGCGGTGCGGGTGTATCCCGGCGACACCGCCGACCCGGTGACGGTGCCGGACCAGATCGACCGGCTGCGCGGCGGCTTCGGCATAGCGCGGTTCGTCTTCGTGGGTGACCGCGGCATGCTGACGAACACGCAGATCGACCGTCTGCGGCAGCAGGAGGGCTGCGGCTGGATATCCTGCCTGCGAAGCTCGGACATCCGCAGGCTGCTGGAGACACGCGATCCCTCCGGTGCGCCGCTGTTCACGCAGGGCAACCTGGCCGAGATCATCCATCCCGACTTCCCCGGCGAGCGGCTGGTGGCCTGCTACAACCCGGTGCTGGCGATGGACCGCGCCTGCGTGCGCGGCGAACTGCTGGAGTCCACCGAGAAGGAGCTCGCCAGGCTGCGCGACCATGTGGGGCGCCGGAGGAAGAAGCCCCTGACGGCGGCCGAGATCGGCGTCAGGGCGGGACGCGTGATCAACCGCTACAAGGTCGCCAAGCACTTCAGGCTGGACATCGCCGACAACCACTTCGGCTGGGAGCGCGACACGGAATCCATCGCCCGCGAGGCCGCCCTGGACGGCATCTACGTCGTGCGCACCAGCGAGACGCCCGAGTCGCTTTCCGCGCCGGACGCGGTGCGCGCATACAAGAGGCTGGGCGACGTCGAGCAGGCCTTCAGGACATTCAAGGGTGTCGACCTGCTCATCCGCCCGATCTACCACCGCCTGGAGGACCGTGTGCGCGCGCACGTGCTGCTGTGCATGCTGGCCTATTACGTGGAATGGCACATGCGCCAGGCCCTGGCCCCGCTGCTCTACGCCGACGAGGAACTGGAAGCCGCCCGCGCCAGCCGCGATCCCGTCGCCAAGGCGCAGCCATCGGAAAACCTCAAGCGCAAGCGCGCCCGGAAACGCACGCAGGACGGACTGCGGCTCCGGCGCTGGGACGGGCTGCTTGGCGCCCTCTCGACACAGGTGCGCAACACATGCTGTTTCGGAGAGGGCAGGACTGCCGTGCGTTTTACCCGCGACACGATGCCCAAAGCCTTCCAACTGCTCGAGGCGGATCACGCCTGCTGGCGGAACAACAAGGGCGTTCCCATGTACGCGGAACGGGAAAATGGCGCCGGAAAGCGCGTAGAATGCTTGCCTGCAAGGGTTTGCGCATGAGCAGGCTGTTGGAAATCGCTGGAACTTCGGCTTAATCGGCACACTCCACCCGCTTAATCTTTCGCTTTCGACAAAGTTGCCGACAAAGCTCGCGACAAAGTAGGGGGAAAGCCTACTGCAACTGCCTACTGCCACTGCCTACTGCCACTGCCTACTGCCACTGCCTACTGCCACTGCCTACTGCCACTGCCTACTGCCACTTTTCTCAGTTCTTCCCCCGCGCCTCCTTGAGCGTCACGGTGCGGTTCATTACCGGCTGGCCGGGGCGCGAGAGGCGCAGGTCGGCGCAGAAGTAGGCCAGGCGCTCGAACTGTACCGTCTCGCCGGGCAGCAGTTCCGTGAGGGAGGGCTCGCCCCAGGCGTTGACGCAGCGCAGCGAGTCGGGATTGAGGAACTCGGTGAAGTGGCGCGACTCGTCGGCCTCGGGGTCGGGCACGGTGAAGAGACGGTCGTAGAGGCGTGTCTCGAGCGGCTGGGCATGGCGGATGGAGACCCAGTGGATCGTGCCGCGCACGCGGCGCCCGTCGGGCGCGTTGCCGCCGCGCGATTCGGGATCGTAGGTGCCGTGTACCGCGACCACGCGACCCTCATCGTCGTGCTCGACGGAGGTGCAGGTGAAGAGGCAGGCGTAGCGCAGGCGCACCTCGCGCCCCGGGGCGAGGCGGAAGAACTTCTTGTCGGGGAACTCCATGAAGTCCTCGCGCTCGATCCACAGCTCGCGCGAGAAGGGCACCTTGCGCGTGTCGGCTTCGGGATCCTCGTGGTTGTTGACGGCATCGAACCACTCCTCGGCATCGGCGGGGTAGTTGTCGATGACCAGCCTGAGGGGATCGATTACCGCCATGCGGCGCTGCGCCGTGCGGTTGAGGTGGTCGCGGACGCACGACTCGAGCAGCGCCAGCTCAGTCGAGCTCTTGTACTTCGAGACGCCGATGCGGTCGCAGAAGTCGCGGATGGCTGCCGCAGGGTAGCCGCGCCGGCGCAGTCCGGAGATGGTGGGCATGCGCGGATCGTCCCAGCCCTCGACGAGCTGATCCTGCACAAGCTGCAAGAGCTTGCGCTTGCTCATGACGGTGTAGTCGAGCGACAGGCGGGCGAACTCGCGCTGCTGCGGGCGGATGGTGTGGCCGTCGCGCACGACGAGCATACCGAGCTCCTGCATGCGGTCGATAACCCAGTCGTAGAGCGGGCGGTGTACCTCGAACTCCAGTGTGCAGAGCGAATGCGTGACACCCTCCAGCGCATCCTCGATGGGGTGGGCGAAGTCGTAGGTGGGGTAGATCTGCCACTGGTCGCCGGTGCGGTAGTGGGACTGCTTCATGATGCGGTAGAGCACCGGATCGCGGAAATGGATGTTGGGCGAGGTCATGTCGATCCGCGCCCGCAGGCAACGGCTGCCCTCCTCGAACTCGCCGGCCCGCATGCGGGCGAAGAGGTCGAGGTTCTCCTCTACACCGCGCTTGCGGTAGGGGCTCTCGATGCCCGGCTCGGTCGGGATGCCGCGGTACTCCTTCCACTCTTCCTGGGAGAGGTCGCAGACGTAGGCGTGGCCGGACTTGATCAGCGCCACGGCCAGGTCGTGCATCTGCTCGAACATGTCGGCGGCGTAGTAGAAGTGCTCGCCCCAGTCGAACCCCAGCCAGCGCACATCCTCCTTGATGGCGCGCACATAGGACTCGTCCTCCTTGGCGGGATTGGTGTCGTCCATGCGCAGGTGGCAGCGGCCATTGAAGGCCTCGGCCATGCCGAAGTCGATGCAGATGGCCTTGGCGTGGCCGATGTGGAGAAAGCCGTTGGGTTCCGGCGGGAAGCGGGTGACCACCTGGCCGCCATTGCGGCCGGCCGCGACGTCCTCGGCGATGAACTGGTAGATGAAGTGCCCGCGTGATTCGGGGGTTGCAGCGGCGGTTGCGTCGGTGGGTGTGGTCGGGTTCATGTCGGGTCGTGGCAGGTTCGGAAGATAGTCCGTAGTGGCTGCGGGCGCCGGACGCGGTTGAGCGCTTCCGGCACCCGCAAGGGGCAGGGTAGGGGATGCCGGTGGCGCCTAGCGGTCGAACTGGGCGTCGAAGGCGATGGCGCTGGGCTCGAAGTCGAGCTGGCGGACGAAGGCGCAGGCCTCGCGGGCGCCGTGGCAGCGGTCCATACGCGAATCCTCCCACTCGACCGAGAGGGGACCCTGATAGCCGATGTCGTTAAGCGCGACGATGATCTCCTCGAAGTCGATGTCGCCGCGGCCCGGCGAGCGGAAGTCCCAGAAGCGCCGCGGGTCGGCGAAGTCGGTGTGGCCGCCGAAGACGCCCACGGTGCCGTCGCCGTGTCCCCACCAGGCATCCTTGATGTGGCAGTGGAAGATGCGGTCGTGGAAGGTGCGGATGAACTTGACGTAGTCGACGCCCTGGTAGCCGAAGTGCGAGGGGTCGTAGTTGAAGCCGAAGGCCGGGTGGCCGTCCAGCGCATCGAGGGCGCGCTCGGCGGAGGCGATATCGAAGGCGATCTCGGTGGGGTGGACCTCGAGGGCGAACTTGATGCCGTACTCGCTGTAGACATCGAGGATGGGCTTCCAGGTCTTGGCGAACTGCTTGTAGCCGGCGTCGATCTGGCCGGGCAGCACCGGCGGGAAGGAGTAGAGCAGGTGCCAGATGGGGGAGCCGGTAAAGCCGGTGATCACCTTGACGCCCATGTTGGCAGCGGCCTTGGCGGCCGTGGTCTGCATGCTGATGGCCCACTTGCGCAGGCCTTCGGGGTCGCCCTTGAAGCGCGCGGGCCCGAAGGCGTAGTGGCGCTCGTCGATGTTGTCGCAGACAATCTGGCCGGAGAGGTGGTTCTGCATGGCCCAGACGCCGAGGCCGTTCTCCTGCAGGATCGCGTGGCGATCCTCGCAGTAGGCCTTGCTGCCGGCGGCCTGCTCGAGATCCATGTGGTCGCCCCAGGAGGCGATCTCCAAACCGTCGTAACCGAAGTCGCGCACCATGGGTGCGAGCTCCTTCAGGGGGATGTCGGCCCACTGGCCAGAAACCAGAGTGACTTTGCGTGCCATAATGAGTATACTCCTGACGAAAACCGTGACTCGTTGAGACATAAGGTTATCGCGCATGGCACCGAAAGACAACACTAATCATAATCCGCACCCAGATCCGGAGCCCGATCCGCATCCGGCGCCACGGGCGCCGGCCATGCTGGCGGTGGAGACCGCGGCGCAGGTCGCAACGGTGGCCGACCTGGCACGGGAAATCTGGCAGGAGCACTATGCCGCCATCATCGGACAGGCGCAGGTGGACTACATGCTCGACAATTTCCAGAGCGCGGCGGCCATCGCGCAGCAGATGCGGCAGGGTTACCGCTATTTCATGGTCATGGACGGCGGACAGCCGTGCGGCTATATCGCGCTCGTTGCGGATGCGGCGGCCGGGAGCATGCTGCTAAGCAAGATCTACGTGCGGCGTGCCGGGCGGGGCAGGGGACTCGGCCGCCTGGCCCTGGCCTTCGCCGAGGAGCAGTGCCGGCAGGGTGGCTGCCGTGTGCTGTGGCTCACCGTCAACAAGCATAACCCCACGCTCGACTGGTACCGGCGCCGGGGATTCGTCTGTACAGAGGAACTAGTGCAGGATATTGGCGGCGGGTTCGTGATGGACGACTACCGCATGGAGAAGCGGGTTTGAGCGCGTGGCGCGGAAACCACCGGGAGGCAGCCCGGACCAGGCGTCCGGGAAGCCGGGCGGCGGTGCTGGGGCTGATCGTGGCCGCGCTCTGGCTCTGGCTGGTCACGGTACAGTTCAGCGAGATTCCCCGCAGCGCCTTGTACCGCGACGCCCTGAGCATGCTCCTGTGGGGGGCGGGCTGTCTGGCGGCGTACCGCCTCGTGCGCCGGCGGCTGGCACGTGGCATGGCAGGCGCCGCCGCGCCCGCCTCCGCAGGCTGGAGCGGCCGCGAGCGTCTGATCCTGGTGCTGGGCGCGGGGCTTGTGCTCGTCACGCTGGCCGCGCTGGGGCATAGCGGGCGCTTCTACTTCTATTCGTGGCCGATCGGGTTCCGCTCGTTCAAGCTTTGGCCGCGGCAGGTGGCCTGGCATTTTCTCCTGCTCACCTGGAGCTTTGTGCTGCTGGGCCTCTTGCAGCCTTCGGTGCGCCGCATGCGTCAACTGCTGGCCGCGCTGCTGGCAGGCGGCCAGGTTATGTGCATCGTCCTGCTGCTGCGGCATACCGGATTCACCGCGCCATATTCGGACGATCATCCCTCGTTCCTTTTCCGCATCGCGGAGTTCTTCGGTGCCTTCCCGTGGCGCGAGAACTACGTGCCGCACTGGAATGCGGGGGTCGTCAACAGCGTGATCACCTCGTCGGGGGTGGCCGGGTATGCGCTGCTGGGGGCACCGTTGTGGCTGCTGGCGGAGCCGCACCTCGCCGCGCCCTACGTGCTGCTCTTCGCCTTCGTGATCTTTGTGCCGTGGTTCACCGCCTGCGCCTTCCGTGCGGCGGGAATCTCGTGGACGGGCGCGCTGATAGGCGCGCTGCTGATGCTCTGCGGCAGCCGGCTCTACTTCGTCTGGATGCTCCACTTCGGCACGGTCGGGGCCTCGCTCGCCGGTGCCATGCTGCCTGCGGCGCTGGCCTTCCTCTACGCGGCGATCCACCGGCGTCCGGCAGCGCCGCGGCGTGTTTTCGCGGGACTCTTCGTGGCGCTCTTCCTGATGTGCCAGTGGCCGCCCATGATGCTGCTGGCGGTGCCGCTGGTACTGCTGGCACTCTGCGCATGGCGGCACTGGTGGCGGCCGGTTGTGCGCGGCCGCCTTATCTGGACGGGGGTGCTGGTGGTTCTCGCGCTGCTGCCGACCGTGGCCGGCTCGCTGCTTGGCAAGACGGTAATGGAGCACGTGCTCGAGACCCCGGCCGGACAGGGCGGTCTCGCGGCACGTCTCCGGACCAATTTCCTCTCGCAGACCTCCGGGCTGCTGATGAACGTGAATCCGCTGGTGCTGGTAGCCGGCGCGGCCGGGGTGTGGGTGATGCCGTGGAAATGGCTGCGGCGCTGGGTGGCCGGCGTGCTGCTCTTCCTGGTGCTCCTCTTCAGCGTGGCGCCGGTCTGCCTGCCCAACATGCAGCTCGAGCGCATGGCGATCATGGCGGCCGGCCTGCTGGTGCTGCCCGCCGCCGCCTGGCTGCGCGTGGCGCTCGACAACCGTTCGCCGCGGCTGCTGGTGGCCAGGGCTGTCATCCTGGCGCTGCTGGTATGCAGTCTGACAAACCTGGCGCGCGTCTACAAGAGCCGCACCCCCGCCACCTACACGGGAATCCGGCCCAGCATACGGGAGCTGACGGCCTGGGTTCGCGAGCAGGTGCCGGCGGATGGCCGGCTGCTCTTCGCCGGATCGGTGGTGCATGCCTATGGCCGCGGCCACATCGCCTACCTGCCGCTGCTGGCCGGGCGCGAGATAATGGCGTGCGACTACTACGGCTTCCCGGCGGGGATGGTCGAGTCCGGCTATCCGCCCGAGACGTTCCGCCGCCGGCCCGGCGGCATGGAGCGCTTCATGCGGCTGCACGGCGTGACCCACGCGATCACTTTCCGCGACAACTACATCGAGCATTTCCGCAACCACCCGGAAGACTACGAGGAGGTGGCCGTCTTCAGGGATCCGCTCGAGCAGCGGCACAACGTCTATACCGTCTTCAAGGTCCGCGATTCCGGCGGGCGCTTCCGCGAGGGTGCTGGCAGCGTGCAGGCCGGATTCAACCGCCTCACGGTCACGCTCGATGATCCCGGCGTGCCGCGGGCGGTGATTGCCTACAATTGGGACGAGCGCCTATCGGTCGCGCCACCCGCGCAGATCGAGCCCGTCGAGGTCGAGCCGGGAGTCGTCTTCATCGGCATCCGGCCCAATGGTGAAAAGACGATCAACATCCGCTACCGGAGCCGCTTCTGATGAATACCGCCGCGACACGCTCCCCTTGGCATACGGCACGCCAACGCCTCGCCAGGCTGCTGCCGGCCGTTGTGCTTCTGTCTCTGGCCCTGCTCGCGCGTATTGCCGGTGCCTGGTGGTATGCCCACGACGCGAACCCGGACTACGGCATCGTTGTGCTGATGGCGCGCAACATCGCGCGCGGGGTGGATTTCCCAGTCTTCTTCTATGGCCAGCCCTACATGGGGTCATTCGAGCCCATGCTAAGCGCGGTGCTGGCGCGCCTCTTCGGCGACTCGCCCTTTGTCATCTGCCTCGGTACCGCGCTCCTGTCCTTTGTCATGGTGGTGGCGCTTGCTCACCTTGCCCGGCGCGTGGCGGGGCCGTGGGCCG
>JAAYLN010000068.1 GCA_012521875.1 Lentisphaerota bacterium
AGCGGGTCGGAAGTCAGTTGCAGCACCCCCACCTTCGGGGGAGTTCAATGACGACCGAGTGCAAAGCGAGCAGTTCCGAAGAGCCCGGTGCGGTAATCCCGCACGCCGGGATCTGTGCGGGGGGGCGTCCGGCAACGGGCGTCCCCTACCGCGATACTTTGTCGCCTTCGTCGAAAGCGGCAAAGAAAGCCCACGCGAAGGCGCGAAGACGCGGAGGTGCGGAGGTGCGGGAAACATGAACCGCGAAAGGACGCAAATGCCTACTGCCTACTGCTACTGCCCCCTGTCTCCTGTCTCCTGCCCACCGCCTGTACCGAAGCACCCCGACCGCCGCACCGGCACAAGCTCACGGTACAGCGCACCGCAGGGCAGGGCGAGCCGTCCCCGTCACGCCGCCACGCGGCATGGCCGGCGAGCCGCACACAGGTGATGAACCGCCAAGACGCCAAGAGCGCCAAGGCAATTTGTGATTTTAGATTTGTGATTTGGCAGTGGCTTCCCGTTCGCTCCAGATACGCTATGTGCCCGCGGTCTCCGCGGTGTATTGATGCGGCGCATGATTGGCGAACGGTACCGCCGGGGATACTACTTCGCCAAGGCTACGTAGCACAGGCGGCGGGCTCCACGTCCCGGGCTCACGTTCACCACTCGCCATCTGTACCGTCAGCCGCAAACAGGCTAAAACTGCCAAGGCGAGAAGCATCATAATGAGCACTAGACCCGGAAACATTGGCATGGCGGCGGCTATCGTGCTGACCATTCTTGGCGGCCCCGCCTTGTTACATGTTCCTGCTGCGAATGAAACTAAAGCCCGTGAGGCGCGGAGAGAACGCACGTACCGGGCACTTCTTGAAAAGTACGATCCTTTCGGGCTTGAACTTGGCGCAACTTTGAAGGCGGTTGAGGCGCGTCTGGGGCCACCCGCTATTACAGCACGACTGGATGCTGATTGCGAAATGCGATATTACGGTTCCGTTGAGCATGGTCTGATGGGGAACCGGAACCTGATGTGGCTTGTCCTTGTCTTTGACAAGGACAAGGTCATTCGTATCTTCGCCGATGACTTTGTGGACTACGGGAAAATCAAGAAGCTTGAGGAGGGTTTAGCGGGCGGCGGGGGGACATAAATGGACGGCGTTGCCGGGTGCGGATGGCAGCACTGAAAGGGCGAAATGTGCCACGCCAGAGGCCACGCCTGGGGAACGAGCTAAAAAGTGACCAGTCCCGAAGGGTGGGATATGGAATCCGGCATGAAAACCCTAATGGGAGGCCTGTACTGTCTGGGTGAGCGAATCGAATCGAATCATTCGAATCCATCGACTTTATCGATTCTTTCGACAAGGTGTGGAGACAAGGTGTAAGCGCGGAGCGCACACTTAAACCCACACTTAATCCCACTCTTAAACGGCACACTCAACCCGCTTAATCTTTCGATTTCGACAAAGTTACCGACAAAGCGACAAAGCGGGGGCTATGGCTAACTCCAACTTTTCCGCGCCTGCCTTCTACGCCCCGGCCTTCCGTCCCTTCCCGGCATGGATCAGGATGAGGTTGCGCACGTAGACGAACAGGCCGACGGATTGGCCCAGGACAAAGATGGGATCCCGCCGCCAGATGGCGTAGATCAGCACCAGCAGGCTGCCGATGATCGAGAGATACCAGAAGGAGGTCGGGACGACGGAACATTTCCTCTTCTCGGACGCCACCCATTGCACAAGGAAGCGCGAGAAGAAGCAGGCTTGCCCAAGCAGACCCAGAACGGCCATCGGACTGGCCAGGAAATCGAGGAGTTCCTTCATGACTCTTCTCCGTTGGTCGTCACGCGGAAGCGGCGGTGCCGCTTCTGCATCCACCGCACCGCCCAGAGATCCCAGCAGGTCTCCTTCAGACGTCCCCAGTTGGTGTACTTGCTCCGGCCTCCGGCGCGCGGACGGTGGTTGACGGCCCTCTGGCTGACCTCGGCTCCCCGCATCTGCCACAGGGCCGGCAGGAAGCGGTGCATGCCGCGGAAGCACATAGGCAGGCCGCGGATGAATTCCGACTTCACCGCCTTGAGACTGCAGCCCGTGTCACGGATGCCGTCGTGCAGCACAGATTGCCGGATGCGGTTGGCGATGCGGCTCCCCAGCCGCTTGCTCATGCTGTCACGCCGCACCTGCCGGTAGCCGCAGCAGACGTCGCAGTTCTCCAGTTCCTTCAGGAGCGAGGGAATGTCGTGGGGGTCGTTCTGGCCGTCGCCGTCCATCAGAACGGCGATGCGTCCGCGGCAGGCGGCAAAGCCCGCGCCGAAGGCCGCGCTCTGGCCGGAGTTGGGTGCAAGGGTCAGGATGCGGACAGCGGGAAGGCGGCGGGCGGCCTGTGCGAGGACGCCGGCGGTGTTGTCGGTGGAGCCGTCGTCAACCACGATGATCTCATGCGGCAAGGGCAGCCCGGCCAGAACCCCGGCCACCTCGTCCAGCACCGGCCCGATAGTTGTCTCCTCGTTGTATGCAGGAATGATCACCGACACGTCTGGCGCTGTCTGCGGAGACTGCTTGTCGGTTGCCGCCTCTCGGTGTTCATTCATGGTTCAATGTCTTGCAGTGATGAAGGTGACGAGAAACAAGAGGATGATAGAAAACAAACCTAGAAACGTCTAGCCGTATCTAGTGATTGCGGCATTGCGGGTGCGATCCACAATAGTGGATGCGCATCCAGAATTCAGAAGCCAGAATTCAGAATTCAGAATGAAAAAGCCCTCCTTTCGCCTCTTCTTGCATGTCCGCGCAATTGAGACTACATCCCGGATGGACGGCAAAACACTCAATTGGTTGCCGTGCAATATTCTGGATGCTGGTCTGAGACACTCGCCAGTCACCCGTCTTTCGCTTTCGACAAAGCGTAGGGACGGAGTGTGAAGACGAAGCGTAGCCGACAAAGCGTGGAGACAAAGTGTGGGGACAAAGTGTTGGAGCGGAGCACCCACTTAATCCCACTCTTAAACTCACTCTAAAACGGCACACTCAACCCGCTTAATCCATTTTTGCCTGCATTTGCCTGCATTTGCGTGCATTCGTCCATTCGCGGTTCCTGTTCTCCGTGCCTCTGTGAGAAAAAACCGGCAGCAGGCGCCGAAGGCGACAAAGTTACCGACAAGGCTCGCGACAAAGCTGATGAAAGCCCTGAAGGGGCGTGATATACCAGCCCAGGGCAACGCCCTGGGGAATGAGCCAAAAAATGACTAGCCCTGTAGGGATCTCTATCTTGCTCACATGTTGATCATACGACTCAGTCGTATGATCGAAGAGTGTAAAAGGTGTGGTGATAGACGCGGCGAACCCGCCGCGTGCGGGGTCAAACGCGGCGGGGACGCCGCATCCACACAGCCGCGCCAGTCCTACGCCGGGATGGTGGGTGCTATACGGGGCGCCAGCCGCCGGCAGTACCGGCAGGATCGGCAGTACCGGGCTCGAGGACGAGGACGAGGACGAGGACGAGGACGAGGACGAATTTTCACCCGTCAGCTTCCCTGTCGCCTTCGACAAAGGCGACAAAGTTACCGGCAAGGCTCGCGACAAAGTTGATACCAGCCCTGAAGGGGCGCGTATACCAGCCCAGGGCAACGCTTTGGGGAATGGGGGAAAAAATGACTAGCCCTGTAGGGGCGGGACATAGTTCGGGGAAAAAGACGTATGTATGCCGGATGCAAGCCGTTGTCGCCTGTTGTTTGTCGCGCTTGTTGATCATACGACTCAGTCGTATGATCGGAAAGTGTAAAAGGGAGAGGGGGACGCGGGGAGGCTGAAGGGGCAGCATGGTAGATGCGGCGTCCCCGCCGCGTGCCCGCCGTACCGTGTTGCCTTTGTGGTTGGTCTTTGCGCGGCTGGCGGTACAGTCCCTGTATGGTGGGCGCAGTCGGGTCGGAGTATCGGCTTCCGGGACTGTTGATTAATTCGCCGCGCGGATTAATCAGGAACTCAAGAACTCAAGAAAAGTGCAAGAATGCGCGTTTTCCACAAACAAATTCCTGATTTCATGAGTTCCTGATAATAATGCAGCAGGGATTTGCAATAAATCAACACTCCCTTCAGCCGGAAGTCAATAAGGGCCTTCAGGCCCGCGATGCCCTTTTTTCTTGAAAAAAGGGGCCATGGGAACGGGGCTGAAGCCCCTGAACCACTTCCGCCTGAAGGCGGTACTCGTGTGCTGGGGCGGCTAGTCGGAATATTGACTTATAACTTGGCGCTCCTGGCGTCTTGGCGGTTCATCAACTGTGCGGCTCGCCGGTCACGCCGCGTAGCGGCGTGACGGGGACGGCTCGCCCTACCTTTCGGTTGATGTACCGTGAGCTTGTGCCGGGACAGCGGGCTGGGTGGTTCGGTACAGGCGGGGGACAGGAGACAAGGGGCAGTGGGTAGTGTCGACGGCGCCGACGGCGTCTCGAGGTGGGGTGGTCGAGCGAATCGAAAGAATCGAGCAATCCGAAAGAATCGAATCATTCGAATCCATCGACTCTATCGATTCTTTCGACAAAGGCGACAAAGCTCGCGACAAAGTTAAGGATTTCCTGAACCCTAGTCTAAGACATCCCGTTCGCACCCTCTTCAGCTTTTGACAAAGCGTAGGGACAAAGTGCGGCGACGAATCGTATCCGACAAAGTGTGGGGACAAGGTGTGGAGACAAGGTGTGGAGACAAGGTGTGGAAACAAGGTGCGGGAGATGTTTTGCCACTGGGCGGCGAAAGGGCAGCGCAGCGCGTTTTACCCTCTAAATTGCGAGCCACTGTGTGGTCGCAATAATCGTCCCAGCCACTGCCTACTGCCTACTGCCACTGCCGCCGCCCCGCAGGGCGGCGGCGTGAGGCGCCGGAGGGAGCCTCAGAACAGATCCAGCAGCTCCACCCACTCTGCCGCCGGATCGGCGGTGATGCGCGCGATCTGGGCGTCGAAGGCCTCCCACATCTCGGGCGTCCTGATCTCGTAGGAGTGGCCCCAGAAGTAGAAGACGCCGCAGGCGCGCGCACGCTCGTAGCGCTCCCAGAAGTCGGGCGCGAGGAAGTGGCAGTTGGGATGGAAGGCCATCGCATCCTGCGGCGGGAAGCACTGCTCCACGTTGACCGTCGTGCGTGCATAGACGTGTCCCGCCTCGCGCAGCAGTTCCATCACGGCGGGTGAGTACGTGCCGAAGGGGTAGGCGAAGCCCAGCACCGGCGTGCCGAAGCGGTCCTGTAGCCGCTTGCGGCCGTCGATGATGTCAGCCCGTGCCGCCTCGATCGTCATCTGCTCCAGGTGCGGATGCGTCAGGCTGTGGTTGGCGACGGTGAAGCCGTCGAAGACGTCGGGCTTCTTCGGCAGGGCCTTGCCCGGCTGCTCCATGTTGGAGGCATTCAGGTTGAAGGAGGCCTTGGCGCCGTGGCGGCGCAGCACATCGCAGAGGGGGATGTCGTTCTCATGGCCGTCGTCCCAGCACTGCACTACACGCATCTTGGTTTGCTTCATGGTCAATACACCTTTCGTTTGAAAAGATCAATGTCGAGGCTTTTGCAAAATCCCTTGCCCGCAGGCACGTGGCACGGGCATCCTGCCCGTGTTTCATGGGCGGAACGCCCATGCCGCGAGGGTGTTGTTGCAAGATCCTCAAGTTGTTGTTACCTCGTCGCCTCAGGCGCGGCAGAAGGCGCGCGCGTTGTGGAAGAGCCGTGCCCAGGGGCCTACCTCGCCTTTGAAGCAGCCGGAGGGCCGGTAGGAGAGCTGGAGCGCACGGAAGCCGCGTTCGGGGTGCGGCATCATGATCGTCGCCCGGCCGTCGCGGCTGGTGAAGCCCGCGAGGCCGCCCGCGGAACCGTTCGGATTCCACGGATAACGCTCGGTGGCCGCCCCGTGGTTGTCAACATAGCGCACCACGCCGAGCTTTTGTCCGGTCGCGGCGCCGAGGTCGGCCTCGTTCGCGAAGGCCACGCGGCCCTCGCCGTGCGCGGAGACCACTGGCAGGCGCGAGCCGGCCATGCCCTTGAGCAGGACCGAGGGCGAATCGAGCACCTCGACGGTCGTCAGGCGTCCCTCGAACTGCCCGCTGGCGTTGCGCTTGAAGCGCGGCCAGTGATCGGCGCCGGGAATCAGCCCGCTGAGATGCGCGAGCATCTGGCAGCCGTTGCCGACGCCGAGCGAGAAGGTGTCGGGGCGGTGGAAGAAGGTCCTGAACATTGCCGCCAGCGGCTCGCGGTAGAGGATGCCGCGCGCCCACCCCGCCCCCGCGCCCAGCACATCGCCGTAGGAGGAGCCGCCGCAGGCGACCAGTCCGGCGAAGGCGGCCAGATCGGCGCGTCCCTCGATCAGGTCGGTCATGTGGACATCAACCACATCGAAGCCCGCCAGCGACATGGCGGCGGCCATCTCGGCGTAGCCGTTGATGCCCTGCTCGCGCAGGAGCGCCACGCGCGGCCGCGCGGTGGTCGAGAGGCCGGCGGTGCCGCCGGGCAGAGCTTCCGGATCGAAGGTCAGGTGGCACTGCAGGCCGGGGTCGTCGGTCGCCTTGGCGTTCTCAAACTCCATGTCGGCGCAGGCCGGGTTGTCGCGCAGACGCTGCATCTGCCAGCTCAGCTCCGACCAGATGGCGCGCAGGGCGGTGATGTCGCTTCTGATGGCATCGGCGCCGCCTACCTGCACGATGAAGTCGCGGTCGTCGCGCACCGTGCCGATCAGGCGCGTGCAGTCGAGCAGACCGTACTCCTCGAGGCAGACATGCACCTCCTCGAGATCCTTGTCGCGCACCTGCAGCACAATCCCCAGCTCCTCGCTGAAGAGCGGTGGCAGGGGGTTGCCGGCGGTGCCGGGCAGGTTGACCGTCACGCCGCGTCCGCCGGCCATGGCCATCTCGGCCAGGGTGACGACCGCGCCGCCGTCCGAGCGGTCGTGGCAGGCCAGCAGCTTGCCGTTGGCGACGAGCACCTGCAGGGCCGCGAAGGCGCGCCCGAAGCGCTCGGGGTCGTCCAGATCGGCGCACTCACTGCCCGTCTGGTTGAAGACCTGCGCCAGCGCGCTGCCGCCGAGGCGGTTGCGTCCGCCGCCGAGGTCGATCAGCAGCAGGGCCGAGGCGCCTGGCTTCAGGTCGGGCGTGACCGTCAGGCGCGCGTCCGTGACCGGCGCGAAGGCCGTCACGATCAGGCTCAGCGGCGCATGCTGGCTGTAGTCCGTACCGTCACTGCCGGCCCAGCGTGTGCGCATCGAGAGCGAGTCCTTGCCGACGGGAATGGCGACGCCCAGACGCGGACAGAGATCGTGGCCCACGGACTTGACCGTATCGAAGAGCGCGGCATCCTCGCCCTCCTCGCCGCAGGCGCACATCCAGTTGGCCGAGAGCTTGATGCGGTTGATCGCGCCGATCGGGGCGCCCATCAGGTTGGTGATCGCCTCGCCGACGGCCATCCGGCCCGAGGCGGGGGCATCAATCACGGCGATCGGCGTGCGCTCGCCCATGGCCATGGCGCTGCCCGTGGCGGTCCGGTAGCCGGTAAGGGTGATGCCGCAGTCGGCCACCGGCAGTTGGTAGGGGCCGACGAGCTGGTCGCGGTGTACCAGGCCGGTCGTGCTGCGGTCGCCGATGGTGATCAGGAACTGCTTCGAGGCCACGGCGGGCAGGCGCAGGACGCGCTCGAGCGCCGCGCCGGGCGTCACGCCCGCGAGATCGAGCGGCGCCAGCCTGCGCGCAAGGCGCGTGACATCCCGCTGCATGCGCGGCGGCTTGCCCAGGAAGACGCCGATATCGGCGTCGATCGGGCGGTCGCCGAAATGCTCGTCCTCGAGCACGAGGCGGCGGTCATCGCGGGCCTCGCCGACGAAGGCGACCGGGCAGCGCTCGCGGGCGCAGATGGCGGCAAAGGCCTCGCGGGCTTCGGGCCGGATGGCCAGGACGTAGCGCTCCTGCGCCTCGCAGCACCAGATCTCCATGGGGTTCATGGAGGGCTCGTCGTTCGGCACCAGCCGCAGTTGGAAGGTGGCCCCGCACTTCTCCACCAGCTCCGGGAAGGCGTTCGAGAGACCGCCCGCGCCGACGTCGTGGATGCTGAGGATCGGGTTGTCCCTGCCGAGGGCCACGCAGGTGTCGATGACCTCCTGGCAGCGCCGCTGCATCTCGGGGTTGCCGCGCTGCACGGAGTTGAAGTCGAGACCCTCGGTGCTGCCGCCCGTGTCCATCGAGGAGGCGGCGCCGCCGCCGAGTCCGATGCGCATGGCGGGGCCGCCGAGCTGCACCAGCAGCGCGCCCGGCACCACCGGCTGCTTGTGGATCAGGTCGCGGCGGATCGCGCCCATGCCGCCGGCGATCATGATCGGCTTGTGGTAGCCGCGCAGCGCGCCGTCCACCTGCTCCTCGTAGGTGCGGAAGAGACCGCAGAGCTGCGGCCGGCCGAACTCGTTGCCGAAGGCCGCGCCGCCGAGGGGCGCCTCGATCATGATCGAGAGTGGGGTGGCCAGGCGGTCGGGGAAGGGAGCCAGTTCGCGCTCCCAGGGCAGCGCGTAGCCCGGAATGCGGAGGTTCGAGACGATCAGGCCGGAGAGTCCGGCCTGGCTGTATCCGCCGCGCCCCGTGGCGCTCTCGTCGCGGATTTCACCGCCTACGCCGGTCGAGGCGCCGGGGAAGGGGGCGATGGCCGTGGGATGGTTGTGGGTCTCGACCTTCATCACGAGGTCGAGCTGGTCATCCTCGAAACGGTAGGTGCGCGTGGCCGGATCGATGCGGAAGGCCGGCACGGCATGGCCCTCGGCCACGGCGGCGTTGTCGCTGTAGGCCGAGAGGGTGTGCTCGGGGTGGCAGGCGTGCGTGTGGCGGATCATGCCGAAGAGCGACTCCGCCTGCGGCTCGCCGTCGATCGTCCACGAGGCGTTGAAGATCTTGTGGCGGCAGTGCTCGGAGTTGACCTGCGCGAACATCACCAGCTCGGTATCGGTCGGGTTGCGCCCGGCCTGGGTGAAGGCCTGGGTGAGGTAGAGGACTTCCTCATCGCTCAGGGCCAGCCCCATCTCCGCGTTGGCCTCGTCCAGCGCCTTGCGCCCCTTCGCCAGCACATCGAAAGTATGGCCCGGCGCGGGGGGAGTCTGGTGGAAGTGGTCGTCGAGCGACACATAGACGCCCTCGATCATGCGGTCGTGCAGCACGCGCAGTGCCGGGCCCAGTGTTCTGGCGGCCACCACGGCGCCTGCGGAGTCGGTCACAACGTAGCGGATGCCGCGCTCGACCCTGCGCACCTCGCTGATGCCGCAGTTATGCAGAATGACCGTGGCCTTCGACGACCACGGCGAGATCGTTCCCTTGCGCGGGGTCACGAAGAAGCCGCCGGCCGGCGGCGGCTGCGCCGCGGCCTTCAGCAGCTCGCAGGCACGCTGCTCCTGCTGGGGCGGGAGCGGTGACTGCATATCAAGCAGGTAGACGAAGTCGGCCGTGAGGGAGACCTTGTCACCCAGTTCGGGTAGTGCGCGGGCGAGGCCTTCGCGCAGCGCTTCGAGTCGGAACGGGGAGCAGGCCGGCTCCCCTTGCCACATCATGAAACTCACAGTTTGATACTCCTGGTGTTAAAAAACATCCGTTCCCCGTCCGGCTCCGCCCGGATCATTATCGTTGGGGCAGATCGCCGTGTCCGCCGACTAAGACAGTGATCGACAAAGCTCCCGACAAGGCTCGCGACAAAGTGGGCTCTTGTTCATTCGCCGCCGACATCGACGTCATCAAGGCCTTCCCTGACACTTACCCTGGCCGAAGCCTGCCAGCCCCGTGCATCGCGCACGATCACGGTGTTTGCGCCGTATTGTCCCGGCTCGCGCTGGTAGTTGGCCGTAGTCACCGTCACGTCCTTGTCCGCCTCGACGCCGGTAACATTTCCCAGCACGGGGTCGGCGACGCTCCACTGCACCGGCAGTTTCGCGCCATGCACGCTAAAGGTGGCCACAACGTCGGAGGAACGTCTAAAAGTATAGGACGAGGGCGAGATATACATCTCGTCCCCGCGCAGGTCATGGTCATCCTCGCAGCCGGTGACCGCGAACATCAGGGCGGCCGCCATTGCCGCCGCCAGGGATAGAGAGATAAATGCGGGTTTCAGCCTCATCGGGAACTCCCTTCGTTAGGACTTGTCTTTGGTGCATACAACAGAGGTTCTTGCAAAACCCTTGCAGGCACACGTGGCACGGGCATCCTGCCCGTGATCCGTCATGGGCGGGACGCCCATGCCACGAGGGGTTTTGCAAGAGACTCAACAGCATGTTTTGCGCCAAGCGTCCCCTACGCGCACAAGCATAACAAAAGGTCACGCGGCAAAAAAGGTGAAACCCACCGGGTTTTAGACGATTTTAGATTTGTGATTTCAGATTTGTGATTGGGGCGGCTTCTTCATCTTCGTTCTCGTTATCGTTCCCGTGTGTCTTTTGAGCCGCCAAGGCGCCAAGGACGCCAAGGGGAGGACGCCAAGAGGGAAAATTGGTTTAACCGCAGATGTCCTGCTTCGCAGGCGCATATGTCCTCGCAGATGTCCGCAGATTTGATCGGGTGGCATAGGCGGGATGGTGTTGGGGGCGACACCCTCGACAGCCAGCCTCGACGGGGGTCGATGGGGGTCGGCAGTGGTCGATGGGGGTCTGGTGCAGGGGAAGTCCCCGCAGAGGCGCGCCAGCCCGCAGGGGGGGGGCGTCCCCGGCTGGCCGCGGCGATGGAGCGTGGCAGTGTGGGGCAGACATTCCTGTCTGCCCTCGTGGACGTGCGCAGACAGGAATGTCCGCGCCACACTGGGGCACCATTCGGCGATCCTGTCGCTGCCTGTCGATACCTGTCGATACCCGCCGGCAGTTCCGGCAGTCCCGGCAGTTCCGGCAGTGCCGGCAGTGCCTGGCTCGAGGACGAGGACGAGGACGAGGAATCGCGGACGAGGACGAAAATCCGCCCATCAGCTTTCCTGCTGCTTTCGACAAGGCGTAGTGACAAAGTGCGGAGATGAAGCGTAAAGAGACAAGGTGTGGGGACAAGGTGTGGGGACAAGGTGTGGGGGACAAAGTGTGGAGACAAGGTGTGGGGACAAAGTGTAAGTGCGAAGCACCCACTTAAACTCACACTTAAACCCGCTCTTAAACGATACACTTACTCCACCCGCTTACTCTTAAGCGTATGACAAGGCAACGGACATAGTTCATGAAAGCCCTGAAGGGGCGTAACATACCAGCCCAGGGCAACGCCCTGGGAAATGGGCCAAATAATGACTAGCCCTGAAGGGGCGGGATATAGTCCAAGGACATGGGGTTATCTGCCGGATGATAGGCCGGGCTTTCAGCCCTTGTTTTCCTTTACCGTTTTTTCCTAGGGCGTTGCCCTAGGCTGGGATAGGGCGCGCCGTTGGCGCTTTTGTATCCGGTCTAACGAGTCCGACAGGTCTGAGACGAAGGCGACAAAGTTACCGACACAGCTCGTGACAAAGTTGATGCCAGCCCTGAAGGGGCGTCAGTGCGCATCTGAAGCGAACGGGATGCCACTGCCAAATCACAAATCAAAAGAATCTAGAATCAAATTGTCCGGCCTCCCTGCATTTGCTATCATCATAAGAACTTCGTATTCCGATAGC
>JAAYLN010000069.1 GCA_012521875.1 Lentisphaerota bacterium
CAGATCGAGAAGATCCTCTCCGACATGCTGCTGCTGGCACGGCTGGAGGAGACCGGGATCGAGCTGGCCGTCGAGCCCGTTGATGTGCGGCAACTGGTCGAGCACTCCTGCGAGCTGTGCGAATCGCGTGCCACCGCCCGCCAGGTGACGCTGCACCGGGAGGCGCCCGAAGGCCTAAGCGTTCCCGGCCACGCCCACCTGCTCGAGCAGGCGCTCGTCAACCTGATCGACAATGCCATCAAGCACGGTGGCAGCGGCCGTACCGTCACGGTACGTGCCGCGGCGCGCAACCAGACCCTCCGCATCACGGTACAGGATCAGGGTTCAGGTATCGATCCGGCGCAGGCCGAACGCGTCTTCGAGCGCTTCTACCGGCTCGACGCGGGACGCAGCCGCGACCGCGGCGGCAGCGGACTGGGGCTGGCCGTCGTCAAGCACGTCGTCCGCGTCCACCGCGGCGCCGTCAGCTTCGAGAATCTCGAGCAAGGCGGCTGCGCCTTCCACATTGATCTCCCACTTCCACCCCCAGGTGCCTTGCCAGCTCATAAATGCTGTCGATAGCCAGATCCCAGGTCTCCCCGCCAGGCCGTCCGAAGCCATAGCGGCAGAAGCAGCGCCGCAGCCCGGCACGCCTGCCGGCCTCCAGATCGGTGTAGTGGTCGCCCACCATCCACGCCGGACCGTTCCGATCCCACCCCGTGCGTTTGATCGCCAGTTCTACCGCGGCCGGATCCGGCTTGAGGGGCTGGCCTGGCTCGACGCCGGTCACCCCGTTCAACAAGGAGCGCACACCCAGCCCCTCGAGGATCGTGAGCGTCGCCTCGTGGTGCTTGTTGGTCAGCACCCCCTGGCACCAGCCCGCCTTCTGCAGGGCGGCCAGCACCTCGGCCACGCCGGGATAGAGGCGCGTCTCGCGCAGCAGGCCGGCGGCATAGGCCGACCGCATCCGCGCCACACGCTCGTCCAGCGGCGCATCGATATCCTCCGAGCTGCGCTCGACCAGCAAACGCTGGCCATTGCCAATGCGCGCGACCACGAAATCCAGCGGAACGGGCGCGGCACCATAAGACTCGCGCATGGCATTGACGGCTCCGGCCAGATCGGCGCGCGAATCAATCAGCGTTCCATCCAGATCGTAGAGGATCAAACCGCGACTTCTCACTTTATACCAGACTCCATAACGGCTATACTTAGCGCCACAGGCTCCGCAGGCGCTTGACCAGCAGCCAGAGGGCAAAGCGGAGCCGGTTCAGCAACCCGGCCCGCGGCCTGCCGCTGAAGTCCGGCCGCATGTAGGAACGATCCATCAGCCCCATTCTTCACCCTCGCTACTATTACCAACCGTGAAAACCGAACACCCATCCGCGCGTCCGGCGCGCGAACCACGAGGCTCACGCCAACCGAAGCGCTCATCATACCCGGACGGGCGTGCCGCGTCAAACCAACAGCGCCCCGCGCCTGCCCATCGCAAGCCCCGCCAGGCCGCGCCCAAGTCGGCCAAACCGGCCGGCGACGGCAGCAGCGAGGCCACCCTGCGCCTGCAACTGGTGCTGGCCCAGGCGGGCATCGCCTCGCGCCGCCGCGCGGCGGACATGATCCGCGCCGGGCGTGTGCGCGTGAATGCCAAAGTCGTGAGGGAGCCCGGCCATCCGGTCGTGCTTGGACGCGACCAGGTCAATTTCGACAACCAGCCCATCCCCGCGCCCGAGAAGAAGCGCACCATCATGATGAACAAGCCCGTCGGTCTGGTCTGCAGCGCCGACGGCGCGCAGGGCAGAACCGTCTGCGACCTCATCGCCGATGTGCCCGGACGGCTGGTGCCGGTCGGACGGCTCGACCGCGACAGCGGCGGGCTGCTGCTGCTCTCGAACGACGGCGCCCTAATCGCGCACCTGACGCACCCGCGCTACGGACACCGCAAGATCTACCGCGTCGAGGTGAGCGGCCCCTGCAATGCCGCCACGCTCGCCCGCCTGCGCGAGCCGATGGAGATCGACGGCTACACCATCCGCCCGGTACAGGTCACGCAGCTCCGCAAGCAGGGCGGACACACCTGGCTGCGCTTTGTCCTTTTCGAGGGACGCAACCGCCAGATCCGCAAGATGTGCGCGCAGGTGGGGCTCAACATCATCAGCCTCACCCGCATCGCGATAGACAATCTCCAGCTCCCCGACGACCTCGCCCCCGGCGAATGGCGCGATCTCTCCGGCCGCGAGGTCAAGGCACTGATGACTACGCAGGATACATAGGTATGATCGAAGAGTGTAAAAGAAGGGTGATACGCGGCGTCCCCGCCGCGTGCGGGGTCAATCGCGGCGCGACGCCGTCCCGGCAGCCGCAGCGATGGAGCGTGTGATTGTGGGGCAGACATTCCTGTCTGCCCGCGTGGAAGTGCGCAGACAGGAATGTCCGCGCCACTCTGGGCGGGGCAGCTCCTGCAAAGGCGGATAGGTGGTGGAACGGGCGGGGTTGTCGGTACGGTGCCCTGCTTGCGGCTCGCCGGTCACACCGCGTAGCGGCGTGACGGGGACGGCTAGCCCTACCTGTGCTTGCGCGCTTTTGCTGAAACTTCCCGGACACTCGACCCCCATCGACCCCCATCGACCCCGTCAACCCCCATCGACGCCCTGCGAGGCTTATGAACGACAGAATCGACACTGCCTACTGCCACTGCCTACTGCCCCACTAGCCTGAGACACCCCATGGCAATCCGCGAAATCCGCGCAATCCGTAGCTTCTTCCCGCCGCGTAGCGGCCATCCAAAAAATCCTGTAAATCCTGCACATCCTGAAATCCTGTCAAAAAAAAACAGCGGAGCAGCCCCTGAAAATCCTGAAAATCGTGTCTCTCGCCTGTTCCAACCGCCCCGCAGGGGCGGTGGCGTTACTGAACCCTGCCCCCTGGCAGCTTGAGGCCGCCTCCGGCGGCCTCAAGCCCACGGCAGGAAACAGATCTTCAGCGCCTGCTGTTTCTCGAGCAGCCTGATGCCCTCGGCATAGCGCTCGAGCGGCAGGCGGTGGGTGGTCAGCGGGGCGAGGTCGAGCTGGCCCCTGCGGATCAGATCCACCGCATATTCGGCCGACTCGCGGCAATGTCCCTTGTAGCCGCACAGGCGCAGGCGGTTGTGGCGCGGCCGGTAGGTATAATCCTCGCGCTGCACACCGAACAGCCCCACGGCATCATTCGTCCGATCCATCAGGAACTCGACGCTGCCCTTGGCACCCACGCAGTCCACGGAGGTCTCGAAGCGCGGAGACGCCGCGTCTTCCGCAAATTCGCGCGGATCATGGCACGTCTTGGCGCCAAGCCGGCACGCCACCGCACGCCGCCCGGGATTCAGATCAAACCCGATAACCTCGCCGGCACCCTCGGCCCTGGCCATCTGCAGCGCCACCAGCCCCGCAGGCCCGAGGCCGCTGACCCCGAAACTGCGTCCGCGTATCGCATCCATCGACTTCAACATGCGGAACACGGTACCCACGCACATCGCCAGCTCGACCGGTGCCAGCGCCTCATCGGAGAGACCGCCGGGAACCCGGATGACGTTCTCCGCGCGGTGTACCACATACTGCGCATAGCACCCCGGCAGGTTGTGGCCCGGATCACGCCAGGCGCTCACGCGGTCGCCGGGCGCCAGTCCTTCAACCCCCTCCCCGACAGCCTCGATCACCCCGGTGGCCTCATGCCCCGGCTGGCCGGGCGTGTAGGGAAGCTCGAGGGTGCCCCCCGCAAACATCGGCTCATTGTGCCACAGGTGCAAGTCCCACTGGGGACAGGTGGTCACGGCATTCACGCGCATGAGCACCTCGCCGGCACCCGGCTGCGGGATATCCACCTCGCGCACCACGGTCTCCTGCGGTGCCATGATCTGCAAAATCTTCATCATGCTATTCCTTTCAATACAAAGCTCTTGCAAAACCCCTTGCTTGCGCGTGGCACGGGCATCCTGCCCGTGTTCCGTCCATGGGCGAGACGCCCATGCCACGGGCGCATCTGCCAGACACCCTGCCCGCAAGCGCGTGGCACGGGCATCCTGCCCGTGTTCCGTCCATGGG
>JAAYLN010000070.1 GCA_012521875.1 Lentisphaerota bacterium
CGGGCGCGTCGGCCATCACCAGTTCGTAGAGCACGCTGACCTGGTGCCCCACCCCAACCTCGCCGGAGTCCCTGGTGTCGTCGTTGAAGTCGCGATCCTCGAGCTTGCGGAACTCGTAGCCCACCAGACGGTAGGCGAAGACACGGGCCGGGTTGAATTCGACCTGGAACTTGACGTCGCGCGCCAGCGTGAACATCCTGCCGCTCATCTCGTTGACCAGCGCATGGCGCGCCTCCTGCATGGAGTCGATGTAGATGTAGTTGCCGTTGCCCTTGTTGGCCAGCATCTTCATCCCCTCTTACCCTCTTCCCCCCCTTGCGCCCATGCCGGCAGTAACCAGATGCAGGGCAGGCGCAAGGTATGAGGCAGTGTGAGACTTAGCGGGGAGAAATGCAAGCCGTATTACGGGTAATCGGTTAGTGGTGAGTGATAGGGGACAGGGGACAGGGGAGGCGTGCGGAAGGCGCATGGCGAGTGGGCGTGCCGCCCACCCGCGCTTTGTTGCGAGCTATGTCGGTAACTTTGTCGACTTTGGCGAAAACGAAAGATTAAGCGGATGGAGTGTGCCGTTTAAGAGTGGGTTTAAGTGTGGGTTTAAGTGTGTGCTCCGCGCTTTCGTTGATCATACGACTCAGTCGTATGATCGGAGAGTGTAAAAGGAGAGGTGATGGACGCGGCGACCCAGACGCGTGCGGGTGGGGCGGCGGCCACGCGGCGAGAATGCCGCGTGTGCTAGGCAAACGCCCGGTACTGATACAAAACGGTCCGTTTGGCCACCCCGCGCGGCGCACTACGTGCGCAAGCGGTTTTGAGTGCGCGGACCTGGACGCGCTTTCTTTCCCGCCGCCTGCAGCGGCAGATGCAGTCGCGGCCGGCACGGCCGTGACTGATGTACCGTCATAACCGCTCATGCCGCCATAACCAACCGCGAGGGTGTCACGGTACGGCGGGCGGATGCGACCAAATAGGCACGGCTGATCTGGACGGATGGGTACGCGGGCCAGATCCCGCGATGGAAAGCGCGTCCAGGGCCGCGCACAAAACCGCTGGCGCATGAAATGCGCTGCGCGGGGTGGCCGAAACAACGGATAAGCACAGGCATGGACAGTTGGGCAGAATATACCGGTGTGCGGCTAGCCGGGACGGCGTCGCCCCACCTGTGCTGGCGCGCCTTTGCAGATGCGTTCCTGGCGCTCGACGACAGCCGACGACGGGCGACGACAGCCGACAACAGCCGACAACAGCGGGCTTGTCGAAGATGAGCAAACAAGGAAGAGCGAAGCACAACCAATCACAAATCTGAAATCACAAATCTAAAACTTCTCAAAAACCGCTCGCGCACGCAGTGCGCCGCGCGGGGTGAGCGGACTAGTCCGAAACACCCCCGTCTGCACCCTCATCAGCTTTTGACAAAGCGTAGAGACAAAGTGTGGAGACGAAGCGTAGCCGACAAAGCGTAGGGACAAGATGTGGAGACAAGGTGTGGAGACAAGGTGTGCCACCGGGCGGCAAAAGGGCAGCGCAGCGCGTTTACCCTCTAAATTGCGAGCCACTGTGTGGTCGCAATAACTGCCTACTGCCACTGCCTACTACTACTGCTGCCGCAGGGGCGGCGGCACTACCA
>JAAYLN010000071.1 GCA_012521875.1 Lentisphaerota bacterium
GTTCCCCTCCATGCAGCACCATCGAACTCATTCGCGTGAATTAGCGTCCATTCGCGGTTCTCTATCTCCGCGCCTCCGTGCCTCCGTGAGAGACAACCAGCAGCTCTCGGCAAAGGCGACAAAGTTACCGACAAAGCGCGCGACAAAGTTGATGAAAGCCCTGAAGGGGCGCGATATACCAGCCCAGGGCAGCGCCCTGGGGAAAGGGCCAAAGATTGACTAGCCCTCAAGGCGCGTGACATAGTCCTGAAACAGGGCGTCTATTTCCCAGATGCAATCCGTTGTCGCTTGTTGTTGCTTGTCGTCGGCTGTCGTCGAGTACCGGGGACGCATTGGCAAAGGCGCGCAAGCACAGGTGGGGCGACGCCGTCCCGGCTAGTCGCAGCGATGGAGCGCGGCATTGTGGGGCAGACATTCCTGTCTGCCCTCGGCGACGCGCGCAGACAGGAATGTCCGCGCCACACTGGGGCACCAATCGTAGATGGCTATCGATCCTGTCGCCACCTGTCGATACCTGTCGATACCTGTCGATACCTGTCGATACCCGTCGGCAGTTCCGGCAGGATCGGCAGTAGCGGCAGTACTGGGGCTCGAGGACGAGGACGAGGACGAGGACGAGGACGAGGACGAGGATGAAAATCCACCCATCAGCTACCCTGTCGCTTTCGCCAATGATGGGACGAAGGGGACGAAGGGGACGAATGGGACGTAGGTGCGGGAGACAAGGCGCAAGCGCAAAGCACCCACTCTAAACCCTCACTTAAACTCACACTTAATCCCACACTTAATCGGCACGCTTACTCCACCCGCTTACTCCAATGTTTCGCGATTTTCGCGATTTTAGCGGTTCCTATTTCTCGCGGCTGCGCGGCTTGCGCCTTCGCGTGAGCGTTCCCTGTCGCTTTCGACAAAGGCGACAAAGTTACCTACAAAGCTCGCGACAAAGTGGCGTCTCTCACCTGTTCCGAAAGTACTATCCCCATTACCCGCGCTTTGCTATACTACGCAGATTACCGGAAGTTGCCATGAAGTGTGAAATCTGCCATCAAGCCGAAGCTGTAACCGTCATCCATGAGACGGTGGATGGCGAGGTGTGCGAACGTTTTGTCTGCGAGGCATGCGCGCGGCGTGAGGATGATGATTCCCCCGATGTCTCCGATGCATCGTCCATGATGGTCGAGATCCTGCTGGATGCCGCCCTGGCCCTGGCGGATGATCCGGATCGCGTCTCCCGCATTGCGGGGGAGAAGCCCTGCCCAGCCTGCGGCATGACCCGCCAGGAGTACCGCAAGCGCTCGCGGCTCGGCTGCGCGGGATGCTACGACCATTTCGAGCGCGAACTGCAGCCTGTGCTGCGCGACATGCACTGCGGTGAGCGTCATGCCGGCAAGGTGCCGGAGCGTGCGCGCCACGCCACCATGCGCCAGCGCCTCGAGGCGGCATTGGCCGAGGCCGTCGGGCAGCAGCAGTTCGAGCAGGCGGCACGCCTGCGGGATCAGCTCAATGAACTCGGACCGGTGCCGGAAAAACCGGTGGATGCTGTGCGGGGGGGAGATGCGTAGATTGCTCCAGTCCCGCCGCCGTCCATATTCGTCACGCCTGCAGGAGGAGGAAGTCATCCTTAGCTGCCGCGTGCGTCTTGCGCGCAACCTCGCGGGCATGCGGTTTCCCGACTGGAATGACGAGGAAGGCCACTTTGCCGTGCTCGACAAGGTTGTCGCCGCCGTCGGGAAGAGCGATGCGCTCTCTGGTGTGTCGGTTCTCGGCACACGTGACCGCCCTGCCGATCCGCAGGAGCTGGAACTGCTGCACGAGCAGCATATCGTCAGCCGGGAACTCATTGAGCGCGGACGCGGCGGCGCGCTGATCCGTTGCGACGATCCCGGCGCCAGCATCATGGTCAACGAGGAGGATCACCTGCGCATTCAGGTGATGCGCCCCGGTCTCGACCTGGCCTCGGCCTGGAGTCTGGCGGATCGGATCGACACCAGTCTGGAGTCGGAACTGGAATATGCCTTCTCGCCGCGCATAGGCTACCTCACGGCCTGTCCGAGCAATGTCGGCACCGGGCTGCGCGCCAGCCTCATGGTCAACCTGCTGGGATTGCGGCTGGCGGAGGATCTCGATGCGGCCCTGCGCGCCTTGTCCGCGCTGCGGCTGACCGTCCGCGGCGTTGATGGCGAGGGAACCGACGCCGCCGGGCACCTGTTCCAGATTTCCAACCAGGGCACACTGGGCGAGCGCGAGGACGAGGTGATCCTGACGCTGATGGACAAGGTCGGCGAGCTGATCCGCCAGGAGCACTTCGCGCGCCGGCGCCTGATGCGCAATGCCCCTGTCATCGTACACGACTGCGTGGCGCGGGCCCTCGCCCTGCTGCAGAACGCGCGCATGATCGCCTCGGAAGAGGCCATGGACTACCTCTCCGCCCTGCGCCTGGGACGGCAACTGCGCCTCGTGAGGAATCTGGACGTGGCGCGGATTGATGCCTTGCTGCTGGGCGTGCAACCGGTGCATCTGACACGCCGCTTCCAACTGGATACCGCCGACCAGGATCAGCGCGACCGGCAACGGGCCGACTGGCTGCGACAGGAGCTGGCGGACGTGATCTTTCTTCCCTGAACCCATTTTTGACCGTTAATCACCATGCAGAACTTCACCCCACGCGCACAGAAAGCGATCCGGCTGGCGGCCAAGGAGGCCGAGCGCTTCAACCATCCCTACATCGGCACCGAGCACATCCTGCTGGGGCTTGTCGCCCTCGGCGAGGGCGTGGCCGTCGAGGTGCTCGACTCCATGGGCGTCTCCCTCGAGGATATCCGCATTGCCGTCGAGCGGGTGGTGGGACAGGGCGATGGCCAGACGCAGGTTCTCGGCGCGCGCACCTACACCCCGCGCACGAAGAAGATCTTCCAACTGGCACTGGCCGAGGCACGCGCCATGCAGCAGGAGCTGGTCGGTACCGAGCACCTGCTTCTGGCCCTCCTGCGCGAGGCCGAGGGCGTGGCCGCCCAGGTGCTGCTGGGGCTCAACGTCAGCCTCGAGGATGCCCAGGAGGCTGTCCGCAAATACCTCTTCGAGAACTTCGGCGGCGAGGAGGGCGACGAGGACGGGGACGATATGGATGTGCCGGATGGCATGCCCGATGAGATCCCCGGACCCTCCGGCGCGCCATTGCCGCCGGGAGCCATGCCGCAGCGCCGCCAGCGGGAGGGGGGCGGCTCGCGCACGCCCGCGCTGGCGGCCTTCGGCCGCGATCTGGTCGAGCTGGCCCGGCGCGGCGATCTCGATCCGGTTATCGGCCGCAAGGCCGAGCTGGAGCGGGTGATCCAGATCCTCTGCCGCCGCACCAAGAACAACGCCGCGCTGCTGGGCGAGGCGGGTGTCGGCAAGACGGCCGGCGTCGAGGGCCTGGCGCAGGCCATCGCCCACGGCGATGTGCCCGAGCGTCTGCGCGACCGCCGCGTGATCGCGCTGGACATGGCCCTGCTCGTGGCCGGCACGAAGTACCGCGGCCAGTTCGAGGAGCGCCTCAAGGCCATCATGGACGAGGTGCGCCGCAGCGGCAACGTCATCCTCTTCCTCGACGAGCTCCACACCATCGTCGGCGCGGGCAGCGCCGAGGGGACGATGGATGCCGCCAACATCATCAAGCCGGCGCTGGCGCGCGGCGAGCTGCAGTGCGTCGGGGCCACCACGCTCACCGAGTACCGCAAGTACATCGAGAAGGATGCGGCGCTCGAGCGCCGCTTCCAGACCGTGCGCGTCGACGAGCCCGGCAGCGACGAGGCCATCACGATTCTCCAGGGCATCAGCCAGCGCTATGCCGAGCACCACGGTGTAACCTACGAGAGGGACGCCCTCGAGGCCGCCGTCACGCTGACCGCGCGCTACCAGCCGGGACGCTACCTGCCCGACAAGGCGATCGACGCCATGGACGAGGCCGGCGCGCGCGCCCGCATCCGCAGCAGCGTCCGCCCGCCGGATCTGCGCAACCAGGAGGCCCGTATCCGCGAGCTCGCCAGGCTCAAGGAGGATGCCATCCGCGCCCAGCAGTTCGAACAGGCGGCGAACTACCGCGACGAGGAGCGGCAGGCCAAGGAGGCCCTTGAAACCTACGTCGCCAACTGGCAGCAGGAGAACAGCCAGAAGCAGCTTGTCGTCACTGCCGAGGATATCGCCGCCACGGTGGCGCACATCACCGGCGTTCCGATCGAGCGCATGAGCCAGAACGAGATGGCGCGCCTGCTCAACCTCGAGCAGGAACTGGGCGAGGCGGTCATCGGCCAGCCGCAGGCGATCAGCGCTGTCTCCCGCGCCCTGCGGCGCTCGCGCGCCAACCTCAAGGATCCCCGCCGTCCCATCGGCTCATTCCTCTTCCTCGGCCCGACGGGCGTCGGCAAGACGCTGCTGGCCAAGGTGCTCACGGCGCGCATGTTCGGCGACGAGAAGGCCCTGATCCAGATCGACATGTCCGAGTACATGGAGAAGTTCACCACCTCGCGGCTGATCGGCTCGCCGCCGGGCTACGTGGGCCACGACGAGGGCGGCCAGCTCACGGAGCGCGTGCGCCGCCGTCCCTACAGCGTCGTGCTCTTCGACGAGGTCGAGAAGGCCCATCCCGATGTCATGCACATGCTGTTGCAGATCCTCGAGGAGGGACGCCTGACCGACTCGCTGGGTCGCCATGTCGACTTCCGCAACACCGTGGTCATCCTCACCTCCAACCTCGGCTTCGACTTCAACCGTCGCGGGCGCGGGCTGGGATTCTCCCCGGGCGAGGCGCGCCAGGACTATGCGCAGCTCAAGGAGCAGTTGATGAGCGAGGCGCGCCAGGTCTTCAAGCCCGAGCTGCTCAACCGCTTCGACGACATCATCGTCTTCCGGGCGCTTGAGCGCGAGGATGTGGTTCGGATTCTCGACATTGAACTGAAGAGGGTCAAGGAGCGCCTTGAGGCGCGCGGTATCGGCGTCGAGCTCGACGAGGAGGCCATCGAGTTTCTGGTGGACAAGGGCTTTGCGCCCGATCTGGGTGCGCGTCCCCTGCGCCGCGCGATCGAGCAGCACCTCGAGGATCCGCTGGCCGAGGCCGTCCTGCGCGAGCATGCCGCCGGCCCGGTGCAGTTGAATGCCGTGGTGCGTGAAGGCGAACTCGTCTTCCTGCCGCAGGGGGAGACTGTATCGGAGAGCGAGCCACTGGCTCCAGCCGGGCCGTCCGACAGCGAGCCAGCCGCCGAAGAGGCCGCACCGGTCGAGCCGCCCGCCGAAGCGGCCGCACCGGCCAGGAAACGCCCGGCGGCAAAGGGCACCGCCCACCGCAAACCCCGCAAGCAGCAGGACAAGACGGACGCTGACGCGGACGAGAACGGCGAGGATAAGGACTAGCACGTTAGCTACTTTGTCGCGAGCTTTGTTGCGAGCTGATGGTCGGACGAGTCCGACAGGTCAGACAAGTCCGACTCGTCCGACTTCACCGGAGCGTCATGAGTGTGCCGGGAGAAGCCACCGAAGGGTAGGGCGAGCCGTCCCCGTCACGTCGCTACGCGGCGTGA
>JAAYLN010000072.1 GCA_012521875.1 Lentisphaerota bacterium
CATGCTCGAGTGGCAATGGAAGATCGAGTACAAGGTGACGGTCGACTCGGCCGGCAACGGCACTGCCGCCGCCGCCAGCGAGTGGGTCGAGCGCGGCAAGAGCGCCACGCTCTCGGCCCAGCCCGATTCGGGCTACGTCTTTACAGGGTGGACGGGCGATGTGACCTCCTCTTCCGCGACCATCACCCTTGCGCTTACCACACCGCTCTCCGTGACGGCGAATTTCACGGCGACGACCGACTACTACGTCGATGCCGTGAACGGTTCCGACAGCAATGACGGCAGCCTTGCCACCCCCTTCAAGACGCTCGAGCGTGCCAATGCTCTGGCGGCGGACTGGACCACGATCCACATTGTCTCCGCGACCTGTCCGGTAGCCGCCACGATCCAGCTTACCAATGCGGTCGTCATCACGGGGCTGGGTGCCGGCCAGACGGCCATCACGGGCCCCGGGTTTTCGGGGCGCGGCCTCCATCTGAACAACGATTTCGCGATTGTCGAGAAGCTGCTTGTGACCGGCTTCACCAACGCCAACAACGTCGGCACGGTGCTTCTCGCCAAGGGCACGATGCGTGACTGCCGCATTTCACGCAATGGAACCGTCTCGACCGCCGCGCCGAAGGGGTGCGGCATCCAGGTTACGGGCGGCACGCTCCTGCGCTGCTCGGTTGACAACAACGTGCCCGTCTCGAACGGGGACTACACGACGGGGTGCGGCATCTGGATGTCGGGCGGTCTGGTTGAAGACTGCGACATCTTCGGCAACACCTGCACCCGCCACCAGCAGAAGGGCTATGGTGTCTATATTCAGGGCGGCACGGTACGGGACTGCCGCATCTATGAAAACAACAACATATCCTCGGGCGAGATCTACGGTTGCGGCGTCTATCTGGCAGGCAGCGGCGTGGTCGAGTCCTCCTGCATCTACTCCAACGGCATCAACGGCGTCTATATGGAGAACGGCACGCTGCGCAACAGTCTCATCTACGGCCACTCCCATTCCGGCGCCGGCTTCGCGGGCGTCTATATGAAGAATGCCAGCGTGCTGCAGAACTGCACGATCGCGGGCAATGTCGCCGCCACCGATGGCGATGGCAGCTCGGGGCTGCGGATGGCCGGCGGTACCGCCGTCAACAACATCATCTACGGCAACGGCCCTGCGGGGGGCGGCCTGGGCAGTTTCTATGTGACTGGCGGCACCTTCAACACGAACCTCATCGACAAGGCTGTCGCGCTCGGCGTGGGCAATATCGTCGCCGATCCGCTTTTCGCGGATGCCGCCGCCTGCGATTTCCATCTGCGGCTCGGTTCCCCCGCCGTCGATGCAGGCGCAGCACTTGCCGGTGTGGAGACCGATATCGAGGGTGCCGCGCGCCCGCAGGGTGCCGCCTACGATATCGGCGCCTACGAGCGCTCCGCCGCCACGACCGGCGACCTCGCCTGTGCCATCGTCATCCCGCAAAACCAATTCGCGGCGGGCGCCACCGTGACCGTCTCGTCCACCGTCGAGGGCGCCGACACGACGGGGCTCATCTACACCTGGTACCTTGACGGTAGCGACACGCCCTGCGCGAGCGGTGCTGATGCCGCATCGCTCACGCTCACCGATCTCGCCCCCGGCAGGCACACGCTCCGGCTCGACGTCGAGAATGCCCGCAGTCAAACCGCCACATATACCGCGGCGGACGCGATCACCCTGCTGCCGCTGACGGTCTACGCCGATCCGTCCGGCTCCGACACCTTCCCCTACGACACCTCAGCCAAGGCCGCCCACTCGATCAACGATGCGTTCAACACCGTCTGGAAGGCCAACGACGTGACGAGTTCCGTCATCGTGGCTGCCGGCACCTATGAGGTTTCGGGTTTGCTGATGCTCGACATGCCCGTGCGCCTCAACGGTGCGGGGGCCGATGTGACCATCCTTTCGGGCGGCGGCTTCTCCGGGCGCGGCCTCTATCTTGCAAACAGTGCCGCCGAAGTCTCGGGCATCACGCTGACCGGCTTCACGAACACCCATCACGGCGCGGCAGCCCTGGTGCTGGCCGGCACACTGCGCGATAGCCGCATGACGGCCAACTCGACGCCATCCATGTCCACGCCTTCCGGCACAGGCGTCCGCATCCAGGGCGGAAGCGTCCTGCGCTGCAGGATCGACAACAACGTTCCGAACCCCAACTACGGCCACACCCTCGGCTGCGGCGTCTACATCTCGGGCGGGGTGCTCGAGGATTGCGATATCGAGGCCAACAACTGCAACCGCAACCAGGTGCGCGGCCGCGGGCTCTACATCGAGGGATCGGGCACGGTGCGCAACTGCCGCATCCACGGCAACACCGAGCGCAATTCCGACGACAGCCACGCCGTCTGGATAACGGGTTCCGGTCTCCTCGAGAACACCTGCATCTACTCGAACGGCATGAACGGCGTCTATATCGACAACGGAACAGTGCGCAACTGCACCGTCTATGGCTACTCCCACTCCGGCGATTCCTATGCCGGGGTCTATCTGAAAAACGGCAGGCTGCAAAACTGCACCATCTCCGGCAACACCGCCGCCGGCGACTCCAAGGGGCGTTCGGGGCTCGAGATGACGGGCGGGCTGGCCGTCAACAACATCATCCACGGCAACGGCCCCGCAGGCGGAGCGCTCGGCAGTTGCGCCGTCTCGGGTGGCACCTTCAACACGAACCTCATCGACAAGGCTGTCGCGCTCGGCGTGGGCAATATCGTCGCCGTTCCGCTTTTCGCCGATGCCGCGGGCTATGACTTCCACCTGCAGCTTGGCTCGCCCGCGATTGATGCGGGGGCGACCATTGCCGCGTACACGGTTGACATCGAGGGCACGGAGCGTCCGCAGGGCGACTACTACGACATCGGCGCCTATGAGCGTTCCGCCGCGGGCGGCCCTCTCGTCTGCGGCATCCTCGTTGCGCAGTACAGCCATCCCGCGGGCGCCGATCCCGTCATTCAGGGGACTGCCGAGGGCGCCAACCTCGATGGCCTGACCTACACCTGGTACCTTGATGGCGGTGCGACACCGGTGGCACCTGGCGCGCCATCTATCTCAACCATGATGACGCCGCCGTCTGGGGTCTGACCCTCACGGGCTTCACCAACGCCAACAACGTCGGCACGGTACGTATCGACAAAGGCCTGATGCGTGACTGCCGCATTTCACGCAATGGAACCCTGATGGGCCGCAATATGCTGGCATGCGGCGTCCAGATTACGGGCGGCACGCTCCTGCGCTGCACGCTTGACCACAACAAGCCCGTCTCCAACTATGGCTACACGCTGGGCACTGGCCTCTACATGTCGGGCGGCACAGTCGAGGACTGCGACATCTTCGGCAACAGTTGCGCCCGCAACCAGATCAAGGGCACGGCGCTCTACATCTCCGGCGGCACGCTTGCCGGCTGCCGCATCGTAGGCAACCCCCACGTCAACACGGATCAGATCTTCGGCGCGGTACACATGACGGGCGGCACGGTTGAGAACTGCCTGATTGCCACCAACGGCATCAACGGCGTCTATATGGAGAACGGCACGCTGCGCAACTGCCTTGTCCGCGGCCACGGCGCAGGAAGCGCCTCGACCAGCGTCGAGGCCTTTGCGGGGGTTTGCATGCTGAATAGTAGTGTGGTGATCAACTGCACCATCACCGGCAACGTGCTGAGCAACGACACTACAGGCTGTTCCGGCCTCCGCATGAAGGGCGGCCGTGCCGTCAACAACATCGTGTGGGGCAACGGTCCCGACAGCGCGGTGCTCGGCAGCACATACCTGACGGACGGCATCTTCAACACCAACCTTGTGGATGTCGCCGCCGCGATCGGCACCGGCAACATCGTCGCCGATCCGCGCTTCGTGCGCCGTGCCGCCGGCAACTACCGGCTCGTCTCGGCCTACCCGGCCGTCAACGCCGGGGATAACGGCGTATGGGACGGCTTTGTCGAGCCGGTCGATCTCGACGGCAACGCGCGCATCCACCGCAAGATCGTCGATCTCGGCTGCTACGAGTGCCATGTTGGCGGTGGGCTGATTATACAGTTGAGGTAAGGGCGGGGGCGCGGGCCTGATCATACGACTCAGTCGTATGATCGAAGAGTGTAAAAGGTGGTGATAGACGCGGCGTCTGCTGCCAGCTCACGCCAGTAATAAGACATGGTAGTGGCTATGGGGGCGGCAGCCACCGGTAGTCCCGGCAGTTCCGGCAGTTCCGGCAGTACCGGGGATCGAGGACGAGGATGAAATAGTCTGGGCTGAGACACCACCAGCCGCCCCATCGTTAGCTTTCGACAAAGCGTAGGGACGAAGTCAGGGGACGAAGTGTATCCGACAAAGTGTGGAGACAAGGTGTGGGGACAAGGTGTGGGGACAAGGTGTGAGGGACAAGGTGTGGAGACAAGGTGTGCCACCGGGCGGCGAAAGGGCGGCGCAGCGCTTTTACCCTCTAATTGCGAGCCACTGTGTGGTCGCAATAATCGTCCCTGCCCACTGCCACTGCCTACTGCCGCCGCCCCCACAGGGGCGGTCGGCGTTACTGAACCCCGAACCCTGACCCCTGACCCCCGGCGCCGCAGGCGCCAAGAAAGCGCCGGTTCTCGCGCATTTTCGCAAAAAGCGTTTTTGATGTTGCAGACGGGGGGAAGTTTCTGTATAGTGGGCTTGTTTTTGCGGGGGAGTGGCGCAATTGGTTAGCGCTCCGGACTGTCGATCCGGTGGTTGCGGGTTCGAGCCCCGTCTCTCCCGCCATCCTTTCTTTGAGTAGCCGGTTTCGGGTGAAACCGGCTTTTTTTCTATACGGAACCCTTCTGCATGCACGTGCTCAAAGTAATCCTGCTGGCGATTCTGCAAGGAGTGACGGAATTTCTTCCTGTCAGCAGCTCGGGGCACCTGGTCATCGCAGGGCGGCTGCTTGGTATCGAACAGCCGGGGGTGCGGCTCGAGACCATGCTGCACTTCGGTACACTGGTCGCCGTCTGCCTCTACTACCGTCAGCGTCTCTGGAGCCTCATCAGGGGCGTGACGCGCGGGGAGCGCGCGGCGTGGCGTGAGACCGGTCTGCTGTTGCTGGCCTCGCTGCCGATCGTCGTGGTCTATGCGGTGGCGCATGAGCGGCTGGAGTCCTATTATGAGGATCCCCGTCTGGCGGCGGCCATTCTGATGGTGACCGGCCTGCTGCTGCTGTCGCTGGCGTTCCGCCGGCAGGATACCTCCCGCAGGGCTGAGTCGGAGGCGGCGCCGCTGGGCTGGTGGCGCGCGCTGGTCATTGGGCTGGCGCAGGCGGTGGCCATTCTGCCGGGTATCAGCCGTTCCGGCTCGACGATCGCAACGGCACGTCACCTGGGTGTTGCGCCCAGGCGGGCGGCCGAGTTCTCCTTTCTGATGAGCGTGCCGCTGCTGCTGGGCGCCACGCTGCTGCACGTGATCCGTCCGGAGCCGTCCGCCGGATCCTGTACCGTGGGGTGGGGGCTTATCTGGCTCGGTACGCTCGTGGCCGCCCTGGTAGGATATGCGTCGATCAGTTTCCTGATACGCGTGTTGTCTGGTGGTCGATTCTGGCTCTTTGGTGTATACTGTCTGCTGGTCGGTGGTCTGGTTCTGCTGGTCGGGATATGAATAGACGGGTTGTCAGACAGGAACGGATCGAGGTTGACGGGATCGTCGCCGAGGTCGCCTACAAGAGAGTGCGGCGGCTCACGCTGCGCGTGAAAAGTAGTGACGGTCCGGTGCAGATGACGGTACCCAGCCGCGTATCGCGGCAGACGGTAAAAGAGTTTTTGCAGAAGCAGATTCCCTGGATACGGAAGCAGCAGCAACGGCATAAGGAGCGCGAGCTAGTGCCGCCGCCGACCTATGCCGAAGGCGAGACGATCTGGATGTGGGGGCGGCGCCTGGTTATCGAACGTGTGGACGCCATGCCCCCATGCGTGACGCCTGTCGGCGAAAGCGGCCTGCGGTTGCAAATTGCGGCGGATGCCACCCCGGATGAGTGCGGGGCGGTGATCGAGGAGTGGTTGCGCGGGCAGTTGGCGGAGGCCATCGAGCCGCTTCTGGAGACTTGGTCGGAGCGTCTGGGGCTGGAGGTGCCGCGCTACCGCATCCGTAAAATGAAGAGCCGCTGGGGGAGTTGCAGTTTGCGCACGCGGACGCTCACCTTCAATCTGGAGCTGATCCGGCGCGCACCGACTGCGCTGGAGTATGTGGTGGTGCATGAGCTGGTACACCTGATAGTACCGCCGCATAATGCGGGCTTCTACGCGATCCTGGATCGCGTCCTGCCGTTGTGGAGCGAGCGCCGCCGCGACCTGAACTCGCGCCCGGTCGGGATGCCGTAGTTTAAAGGATCTTGAGGCGCGGCAGATCCTGGATATCGACGCAGCCGGCGAGGTTGCCCTGGGCGTTGACCACCGGCAGATCGTCTATCTGGTGCCGCTCGAAGAGCTTCAGCACATCCACCGCAAGCTGATCGTCCGCGACGCGGATAGGGTCGCGGGTCATGACGGAGGTGATGGGGCGCGTCAGCAGATCCGGCGTGCCGGTCAGGTGGCGCCGCAGGTCGCCATCGGTGAATATCCCCTTCAGTTGGTTGGCATCGTCCACGACGCAGGCCGAGCCGCTCTTGGCGTGGGTCATGGCTAGTATGGCGTCCTGGACGGTGGCGTCGATCGAAACCACCGCGATATGCGGCGGTTTGCGCATGATATCGGCTACCCTGGTCAGCAGCGTGCGTCCGATGGCGCCGGCCGGATGGAGTTTGGCGTAGTCGTCGCGCTTGAAGCCGCGCGCCTCGAGCAGCACCATGGCCAGGGCGTCGCCCAGTGCCAGGGTGGCGGTGGTGCTGGCGGTGGGTGCCATGTTGAAGGGGCAGGCCTCGCGGTCGACAACCACGGGCAGGACGATCTCGCTGCAGGCGGCCAGCGGGCTGTCGGGGCAGCCGGTCATGGAGATGACCGGGACGCCGAGGCGGCGCACGGCGGGGATCAGCGTCAGGATCTCCTCCGAGGTTCCGGAGAAGCTGAGCGCCAGCAGCACATCGCCGGCGGCGAGGATGCCGAGGTCGCCGTGCATGGCCTGCACGGGGTTGAGGACCACGCTGGTGGAGCCGGTGCTGGCGAGCGTGGCCGAGATCTTCTCGGCGATGGAGAGGTTCTTGCCGACGCCGGTGACGACGATCTTGGCGGGGCGCGCGATGGTCTCCAGCATCAGCACGATGGCCTGCTCGAAGGCGTCGCCCAGCGCGTCACGGGTGCGTTGCAGGGCCTCGATCTCGACGTCGAGCACGCGGCGGGCGTGATCCAGATGCTGGTAGGCGGCGGGCTTTTCGGCTGAAGAGGTCATGGCGATACCATCGCGAAAAGCGGGGGCGGGGTCAATCATAAACAGTTTATCATAAACGGTTTGAGACGCGCTCCTGTGGAGCGGCGGGGACAGCGGGACGGGATTTGTGATTTTAGATTTGTGATTTGTGATTGGGTGCTGCGCGCGGCATCGTGAGCGTCCTCGTAAGCGCCACCCCCGATTGCTTTTTTGACAGGATGACAGGATTTACATGATTTATGTTGGTGTGTTGCGGGAGGGGAGCTACGGATGGCGCGGATGGCGCGGATGGGAAGCTGGGGGAGGGGAGCTACGGATTTCGCGGATTTCGCGGATGGCGCGGAATGCTGCGCGCTGCATCATGCGCGATGCTCTATCCCGCTCACATGTTGATCATACGACTCAGTCGTATGATCGAAGAGTGTAAAAGGTGTGGTGATACACGCGGCGGGGACGCCGCATCTACATGCCCCGCCAGTTACTCGCCGGGGTGGTAGGTGGTATGGGGCGCCAGCCACCGGCAGTTCCGGCAGTTCCGGCAGTCACGGCAGTACCGGGGCTCGAGCGAGGACGAGGACGAGTACGAGGACGAGAGGATGCTGTACCGTGAGCCTATGCGGAAGCTTGCTGCTGCGGCTGACGGTACAGCCGCAGTTGGATGAACGGAAAGGCCGGAACGCTGGAGCCCGCCGTCCCCGGCGGTATCGTTCGCTATTCATGCGCCGCATCAATACACCGCGGAGACCGCGGGCTCCATAGCGCATCTGAAGTGAACGGGGTGCCGGAACTGTCGCTTGCTCTTTCGCTTTCGACAAAGCGTAGGGACAAAGTGCGGCGACGAAGCGTAAAGGGACAAGGTGTGGAGACAAGGTGTTGAGACAAGGTGTTGGTGTTTCATGCGCTGCCTGCGCCCTCCTGTCGCTGGCAATTGGGAACGCATACCGATTGTTCTTGCAAATCTGGAACATAATTCCATAATTGCACACATGATTAAGAGGCACATTCTGCCGTCCCTGCTGACGGCGCTCGACGAGATGCCCGCCGTGGCACTGCTGGGGCCGCGGCAGGCAGGCAAGACCACCCTTGCGCTGGAGGTGGCCAGGCAACGCGAGGCCATATATCTGGATCTCGAATCGGATGCCGATCTGGCCAAGCTCGCCGATCCGGAACTCTATCTCAAGCATCATGAGGATAAGCTCGTCATCCTTGATGAGGTTCAACGCAAGCCGCACATCTTCCGCCTGCTGCGCGGGCTCATTGATGAGGGACGGCGGCGCGGACGCGGTACGGGACGCTTTCTGGTGCTGGGTTCGGCGTCGATGGATCTGCTGCGCCAGTCGAGCGAATCCCTTGCCGGACGCATCCGCTATATGGAGCTAATGCCGCTGCACGCTGGCGAGATCGAGCCGGGGGAATTGCCCGCCCTCTGGCTGCGCGGCGGGTTCCCCATGAGCCTGCTGGCCCGGAACGACACCGCCAGCCTGCGATGGCGGCACGACTTCATCCGCACCTGCCTTGAGCGCGACATCCCGCAGCTCGGGCCGCGCATTCCCGCCGAGACCCTGCGGCGCTTATGGATCATGCTGGCGCACCAGCAGGGCGGCTTGCTGAATGCCGCCGCCCTGGCGCGCTCCCTGGCGGTGGACGGCAAGACGGTGGCCGCCTACATCGACCTTCTGGTGGATCTCCTGCTGGTACGGCGGCTCCTACCATGGCACAGCAACACGCGCAAGCGGCTTGTCAAATCCCCGAAAATCTATGTGCGCGACAGCGGTCTGACGCATGCCCTGCTGCAAATCCCCGACCTCGAGGCCTTGCTGGCGCACCCCGTTGGCGGCACCAGTTGGGAGGGGCTCGTCATCGAGTCGCTGATCGCCATGGCACCGCCTGAAAGCGAACCCTATTTTTACAGGAGCGCTACCGGCGACGAGATTGACCTGCTCCTGAAACTGCCGCATGGAGCCAGGCCATGGGCAATCGAGGTCAAGCGGGGCCAGGCACCACATCTGGAGCACGGTTTCCATCTCGCCTGCGATGTGGTCAAACCGGAACGGTGCTTTGTGGTCTATAACGGCACGGAGCGTTTCCCGCTCGCCAAAGGGGTCGAGGCCGTGTCGCTACCGGAACTATGCCACGAACTGGATGCCATGCATTGAAGATGAGCGTGAGCTTGCACCTGGGCGGCGGGCGGGGTGGTTCGGTACAGGCGCCAGCGAATGTGAACGGAAAAGCCGGAACGCTGGAGCCCGCCGCCTGTGCTACGTAGCCTTGGCGA
>JAAYLN010000073.1 GCA_012521875.1 Lentisphaerota bacterium
CATGGTGCTGCGCGGAAAGCGATGTGGCGTAAGCTGAAGCGTCATGCCTGCCCGCTGGGCGGCGCGGGACGGTTCACTTACAAAAAGGCCCCGCGCGCAGGCCGGCAGGCGCTGCGGAGCGGGGGGGGGTTTGCAAGAGCCTCACAGAGGTACACGAGTGAGTTTCAACCAGCGGAGGGGCAACAATGCGCAGGCAGACACACAGTGGGCTAGGGTCGTCTCGTAAATCTGTTCGGATGTGGCTTTTGTTGGCGGGGCTCGTGCTGACGCTGCCCATGACGACTCAGGCCGGAGCGGTGCGGCTATGGAATGGCATGGGTGATGACAATCTGGCCAGTACCGGCGCCAACTGGGCTGGCGGAGTCGCGCCCGGGGCGGGGGATGAGATAGTCCTCTCCACTGTCACCAACAAGCACATGACGTGGGATCTCGACCTGCCGGTCCAGTCATGGATCCAGACGGGCTACACCGGCACGGTCACCATCGCCACCACCTACGGCAATGTAGGGTTGACCAACTTCGTCATCACGGGCGACTGTGTCATCAGCAACGGCATCTGGACCCATCTGCCGCACCCCGCCGCGCAGGCCACGGAACTCTACCGCCTGCGCGTCTCGGTCGGTGGAGACTTCCATCTGGGGCCGGCTGCCGCGCTTGATGTAAACGCGAAAGGCTTTGCCATGTGCAAGGGCCCCGGATCGTTGTCCCAAGGCGAGCATGGCGGCGCCTACGGCGGCACGGGGCGCAACAAGACCAAATGCTACGGGTCTATCTCGGCACCCGTAAATCCCGGTAGCGGCGGCAACGGCGCCAGCGGCGGGGGCATCATCCACCTCACGGTGGGCGGCACGGCTGTTCTGGGTGGCCAGATGCGTGCCAATGGCGAGCCAACGCAACACTATGGCGGTTCGGGGGGCGCGGTCTTCATCACGGCCGGCGCGATTATCGGCCACTCTAGCGGCCTCATCCAGGCCAACAGCAGCCTCCTGACAAATTTCCATAGTCCCGGCGGCGGGGGACGCATTGCGCTGGTCGTCACGAACGCCACGTCCGATTTTGCCGCCTTCCAGACGGAGTGCCAGGCCTTCGGCTCACAGACCGGGCCAGCTTCCTGGAATGTTCAGGAGAATTTCTCGGGAGCAGGAACGATCTATTTCGAGACTCCGGCGCACCGCCCCAGCGGCGGCGACCTGCTCATCAAGGGAACCGGTTTTCTGGCTACTGACGGCCACTACACACCGCTGGACGACCGTGAGGCAGGCACCTTCGACTTCGCCAGCATCACCCTCACTAATGGCGGCTTTCTCTCGGTCGGCTCCGACGATACGCTGGTGCTGACAAACACGGTGCTTCGCGGTGATCCGTCGTCAACGCGCGATGGCATCAATATTGATGGTGCCGGCAGGCTGGAGGTGTTGCCGGAATTCGGCATCTCCAACCTTCAAATTCTGCTGCGCACCTCGACGGGACGTATCCATCCCTCATCCTCGCTGACCCTCGGGGAAGGGACGGAGATGGTGTGTTATGCTCCCTTTGAGTTGCCGGGCGATTTGAATCTGGCGGCCGGAGCGAGCATGACCTGTCCTGCCAACCCATCAGGTGACACCTATAAGTTTAACCTGACGGTGGGCGGCGACTTGACCATCGCCGCAGGCGGAATGATCACTGTGGCAGACAAGGGCTATGCGACCAAAACCGGCATCGGTTGTGCCATGGGAACCGACGGTGCCAGTTACGGCGGTCGTGGCGGACTCTATCTGGAGGGTGGACGAACAATCGACACCACGGTGCCTTGCTATGGTTCCATCTACGAGCCTGGCGATCTCGGCAGCGGGGGGCGCTACATCTATGCCGGTGGCGGCGCAATACGCATGAACATTGCCGGTACACTTGCCAATAATGGCAGGATTCTAGCCAATGTGCCGGCCGACCACTATAATAACGCATCGGGCGGCAGCATCTGGATCACGACCGGAAACATCGCGGGTGGCGGCGAGATCAATGCCAACGGCGGTCCCGTCTGGCATGCCGAGGGTACCGGCGGAGGTGGACGCATCGCGGTTACGCTGACCGATTCAGACGCCACGTTTAATGCCTATACCGGAGTCATCACCGCCTATGGCGGCTGGCTGGGGAATAACGCGGACAATCGTGGCGTCAATGAATATCCGCGTGCCGGCGCCGGCACAATCTACCTGCGCGCCGGCGGCGAGGCCCTCGACGAGGGCACGCTGATCATTGATAATGCCGATGACCGTGCCAGACGCCTCACGGAGATCAATGGGGCCGTGACTGGGCGGCGCTTCAAGAATGTCATTATCCGCAACGGTGCCAAACTCTGGCTGGACGATGGCGAGACCATCGAGGTCAGTGGCGATTTCCACAACACCGGCATGCTGATCGCCTCCAATGGCGCCACGGTACGCTTCATAGGGGAACCGGGGGCGGTCTCGCGCATCACGGGAACGACCTCCTTCTGCATTCTGGAGTGCCGCGCGCCTGGCAAGATTCTGGAATTCGAGGCTGGAAAGACCAACATCGTGGCCGCCCAGGGCGAGGTCATCTTGCAGGGAACCACCGACAATCCGGTTGTGCTGCGCTCGACAGTGGCAGGGGAGACCTGGGGAATCACGGTCGATGCCCTGGCCGGACAAGCCATCGAGGCGGTGACGGTTTCCGACAGCGATGCCGCCTCGGGTGCGGAGCTTGTGGCGGTCAACAGCACGGGTGCGGCTGCCAACAACCTGAATTGGCGCTTTTTAACTGCGGCTGATAACGAGGTCATCACCTGGACAGGCAACGCCGGCACGGTCTGGGGTGTTGGCGGCAACTGGGATCTCGGCCGTCCGCCGCTGACGACCGATACAGTGATTATCCCGACGGGCGCCGCCCGCTACCCCGTGATGTCCGGCTCGGCGGTCACGGTACGTAATCTTGAAGTCCGTACCGATGCCATGCTGTCGCTGAACGGTTCCGACCTCACGGTACAGGAGACCCTGCGGGTCGCCGGTACGCTATCGGCCGCGGCGTCGGAGGTGGTGACGCTGGTGGGTAGCGCCGATTTTAGCGGAGCTACGGTCTCGCCGGCGTATTCGACGCTCGCCATGGCAGGCGATACCGCGCAGACGGTTGATCTGGGTGGGGCAATCTTCTACAAAATATGGGTCGGCAACAGCAGCGGCGTGGTGACCTTGCTTGGCGGCTGCACGGCGGATGAGTTTGCAAGCGAGGCGCCGTCCGGCGTGCAGCAGATCGCATTCGAGGCGGGCGCCACGTTGACGCTGCAGCGGCTGCTGCTGACCGGTGACGGTGCCGCGACCAATCTGCTGCTGCGCAGCACCGTGGCCGGGTCGCACTGGTTGCTGAAGGTCACGGGCTACCGTGCGGTCACGGGGGTGGATGTCTGCGACTGCGACGCCTCGTCCGGCGGCACGGTGCCGGCCGACTTTTCCAAGAACAGCGGCAACACGCTCAACTGGGATTTCAGCGGCGTTGTCGCGCAATGGCGGGGCACCGCCAGCACCGCTTTTGATAATGCCGCGAACTGGCTGCCGGCCGTTGTGCCCGGCGCGGATGCCCGCATCGTCATCCAGGCACCAATGCGTCAGCTCACCATCACAACACCGGTCTCCCTGCGCAATCTGAGCGTCGGCTCCGGTACGGTGCGCTTCGCGGCACCGGTCACGATTGGCGATGCGCTGAATGTGCTGGACAAGGGCGTGGTCATTATCGACTCCCCCAGTGTTGTGAGCAATAGTCTGACCGTGATGTCGGGTGGCTCCCTGACGCATACCGCCAACAGCGATAGCGAAAAGAACAAGCTCAACCTTACCGTCTATGGGGATGCAACCTTCAACAGCGGCAGTCTGGTTGATGTCTCCGGCAAGGGATATGGCAAGAACCAGGGACCCGGAGTTAAGACGCAGGCTAAGGACAGCGGTCCCTGTCATGGTGGACGCGGCGACTTCAATTCGACCGCATATCCTTCCACCGCCGACTATACCGGCAGTTGCTACGGCTCTATCTGCGCCCCGACCAACTGCGGCAGCGGAGGTTCGGCCAGCGAGGGAGGCGGTGCCATTATCCTGAAGGTGCGGGGAGCGTTGACCCTCGATGGGGACATGCGTGCCAATGGCCTTTGGCAGCACTTCAATTCCGGCGCCGGCGGGAGCATCTTCCTGACGGCTGGCACCTTGAAGGGCAGGGGGAGCTTGCAGGCCGATGGCGGATCGGTCAACAACCACTCTTGTGGCGGAGGCGGACGAATTGCGCTCGTGCTGACCCGTCCCGGCAGTGATTTCTCGGCCTTTTCGGGCGCGGTCATGGCCTGTGGTGGGCGACAAGCCGGCACCGGCAAGGTTCTGGCCGGGGCTGGCACCGTCTATTGGCAGAAGGGCTCCGATTTGCCTGGACGGGGAACGATCATTATTGATAACGACGTCAATCATAGCGGCAACCAGCGTTATACCGACCTGCCTTCCCCGCTGCTGGCACCGGCACGCGAGACCTACTATGCCACGGTACGCGTGCTCAACTGCGGCATGGTGCGTATCGTGGATGATGTGAGGGTGGGGGATCTCTGGATCGAGCCCGTCACGACGCGCCTGAATCTCAACTCCAAGACCCTGACGATCCGTGCGCGTCGGCACGACTTGGGATTGGGAACCATCACCGACTACGGCGAGATCGTCTGGATGGCGGACGGAACGGTTTTGATGGTGCGGTAGAAATCTGATGCGAAACGCGGAGCAGAATGTCGGCATGAGCATGAAGAGAGTAATAAGGCGTCTGATATGTACCGTGCTGCTACTGGCGGTACATGCGGCGGTTGCCGCCCCCTTGGCCCTGACACTCGAGGGAAAGCCCAACGCGGAGGTGGTGCTCGATATTGCCCGCCCGCAGCGTCAACTGGAGTATGCCGCCCAGGAGCTGACCAACTGGCTGGGAAGGATTTCGGGGGCGGCGATTCCCATCGTCAGGGTGCCCGGCACGCAGCCCGTGAAGCTCGTGCCGGGAACTCCGTCACACTCGCCGGCCATCGCCGCCTTCGCCAGGGGGTGTCCCGCTGACTTCAAGCGGCTCGAGGGCAATGACGGCTTCATCATCCGCCGGCAGGGCGACACCATCTATCTGGCGGCCTCGAAGACCAAGGGGGTGCTGAACAGCGTCTACCGCTTTCTGGAACGCAACACCGACATCATCTTCGTGCGCGAGTTCGAGGCGGAGGAGGGGTGCGGCACGATCTACGGGCACCACCCCACGATCGACGTGAAACTCGATGATCTCGTGGATGTGCCGGTCTTTCCGGATTACCGCTTCTGGACGGGACACACCGATGGCAATATCATCTGGCAGGCGCGGCTGCTCAATACCTTCACCCGTCCGCTGGACGGCAACATGTCGCCCGCGATCTACAAGCGCATCAGCACCTATCAGGATGTCTCGTCCATGAGCGGCTCGCTGGGGCTCGGTCTCATCGATCCGCAGAAGTACTACGATGAGTATCCCGACTTCTTCCCGCTGATCAAGGGACAGCGTGTCCGCTACCACGACTGCCAGCTCTGCTTCATGAATCCCAAGCTGATCGCGGCCTTCTGCGAGGAGGCCGCCAGGGTCGTGGGCGGCAACCCTAAGCGCGTCACCTCCTACAGCGTGGGGCTGGGCGACAACTGGGATGTCTGCCAATGCCCCCTCTGCCTGGCGCCGATCGAGCTGCCCGGCGGCGGGGTGGTCAGGATGGGCGACCGCAACTTCCGCTCCACGCAGTACACACTCTTCGTCAACGCGGTCTCCGACTACCTGACGGCACGCTTCCCGCACGTGAAACCGATCCCGGGGCAGGCCTATCTCTTCACGGCCGAGGCACCCGCCGTCCCGGCCCGCGGTGGCGGTCCCCAGTACTGTCCCTATATCAAGAACCATAAGAAGCCAGTCTTCGACGACAAGGTCAACGCCGTCTGGCATGACAAGGCCGAGCGCTTCAAGCAGGCCAGCATGCCGATCGCGGGGCTCTATGAGTACTACCTGTGCAGCTCCACGCCGCAGTTCTACCACGCCGTCTGCGAGGTGGCACAGGAGGACTTCAACTACTACCGCCCCCACCTCAAGGGTGTCTATCTCGATGTGGTGTACGGCGACACGGTGGGGCACGGCGGCGACAAGGTTTACGACATCTCGGCCATCGAGTTCTGGGTTATGTCGCGGCTGATGTGGAATCCTGAAACCGATGTCCGGGAGGCGCGCCGCGAGTTCTGCCGCCGCGCCTACCGCGAGGCGGCGGAGCCGATGATCGCCTACTACGAGCGGCTGGCGCGCAACTACAACGAGGATCCGGCGGGCTGCTTCTGGAACGACGATCCCGTCTCGGCTTGCAAGCACTACCTGGTAGATAAGGAGTTGACGGGCTTCGTCAGGGATACGCTCGCCAAGGCGCTGGACCAGGCCGTGCATCCCGGATCGCGTCGCCTGATTGAACTGCACCGCAACCGCATGCTGGGCCTGATCGGGCAGGCCGAGAAACTGCCACCGCGGGTGACGCTGCAAGTGCCGTTTGCCGAGACCCCGCCGGCGGGCGACGATGTGAACGCCACCGGGTGGGCCGACGGGGCGCTGATTGACGGCTTCACCAGAATCAGCGACGCCAGGACACCGGCCAGGCGCAAGAGCACGATCCGTATTCTGCACGACAAGCAGAATCTCTACCTTGCCGCGCGCTTCGAGGATCCCGGTTATTTTGCCGACTATCAGGCCGGCAAATTCAAGTACAATGAAGATTCCGGATTCGGCTGGGGCGGGACGGATGGTCCGTATGTCGAGCTCTTCATAGACGGCGACCTGCGTGCGGCAGGCTCCTACTACCACCTCGCCTTTGCCCTCAATGGACGGAAACACAATGGCATCGGGGCGACAGCCAATCCCAAGCCACCACAATGGACTGCCGTCTGCCAGGCCCGGCCCGGCTATTGGACGGCGCGTGTGGTTATCCCGCTGGCGGACATCGGTGTCAACATCACACAGGGCAACAAACTGGGCGCGATGATCGTCGCGAATGATGGTGCCTGGAACGGTGGTCAGTGGCATAGTCCCACCGGCTTTCAAACGCTTGTACTGGAGATGAAGTGATGAGGACGATCAGGCTATTCGCGATACTGCTCCTTCTCTCGCCGCTGCCGGTAGCCGCTGCCGGGGCACCGGCCAAGGCTCTGGAATACAACGACCTCGTCCAGAAGGTGCAAGGGCTTGCAGGCGCACGGCAGCACGGCGAGGCGCTTGGCCTTGTAGGTGATGCGCTGGCTCGCGATGACCTGACCGGCGAGCAGCGCCGCGCGCTCGCCTTCCGGGCGGCCGACATGATCCACTCTGCCGCCCACAGCGCCTACCCGCTGCTTCGCGAGACGCTCGAGAAGGCGCTGGTAAAGGTGCCGCTGGATGACGCCGGCAAGTACAGGATGCTGGAGGGGATCGAGGGAACCTATGCGCGCACGCGGAATCCCGGGCAGGCGGCGGCTGTCCGCAAGCGCATGCTCGAACTTAAGCTAACGGAGCCGCAGCGGATACACGTGCTGTCGGGACTGGCCCAGATCTGCATTCATCAGTTGCGCCGCCCCAATGAGGGGCGCACCTACTACCACGAGGCGATTCCGCTGCTGCGGAAGGCGGCCGATGCGCTCGATGATCCGGTTGCCAAGGCCGGTCGCCTCACGGCGATTGCCGATATCTATCAGCGCCACACTCGCGAGCGTGAGAAGGCCGTTCCACTCCTCGAGGAGGCGCTGGGCCTCTACCAGAAGGCACTGCCGGGATTGGAGCCGCGCCCCGGCACGCAGGTGCTCGCGGCACAGGCGGCACTCCAGAGGCTGCTGGGACGACACGAGGAGGCGCAGGCGTCGGAGGAGCAGGCCGTGGCCGGGTATGTCAGGATCCTCGAAGAGGCCGAGGGATTGCCGACCAACGCCTGGGTGGAAGCCGTGGCCCCGCTCCAGGCGGTTCAGATTCTACGCAATACGGCCGAGGGATGTCGTCGTGCATTGGCTCTGGCGGAGCGCATGTTCGAGATGCGTGACGATCCGGCGGTACGCCCGATTCTGAACAGCGTGCTCGTTCAGGCCGAGTTGATCTGCCGTTCCGGCAAGGATGCGGGTCTGCGGTCGCGGGTGTCGTCGGTGATCGAGAAGCAGTTGAGTCTGGCAGGCACCCCGCGCGCGCAGCACTCTATCCGGCTGCGTCTGGCTGAGAGCTATTTCCGCATCGACCGCGATTTGGAGAAGGCGCGCCACGCCTTTGCCGCAGTGGCCGCGGATGAGGCGGCAGCGCCCGCCGACCGCGAGGCCGCCCGCCTCTGGTGCGAGATTCTGTCGGACGAAGAATAGTGATAAAGGAACATAACCATGATCATAGACACCCACATCCACATGTACCAGGGCCCGTGCGACGAGCCTGAAACCTTCCTTCAAAAAGCCGCGGCCGGCGGCGTCGGCGGAGGCACGATCTTCAGCATCCAGCCGCACCAGAGTCTCGGCAGCCCCGATGGCGACTACCGCTGGGAATACCGTCTCGAACGGGTTCTCGAATATACATCCCGCACCCCCGGCTTCATCCCCTATTTGCGCATCGACCCGCAGGAACCGAACGTCGGCGAGCAGATCGCTACCGCAGTTGAGCGCGGAATCGCCGGCTTTAAGATCATCCTCGAGCGCTGCTATCCCAGCGAGGGCCTCGACGCCTGCCGTGCCGTGGCCGAGACCGGCCTGCCGCTCATGTTCCACAGTGGTCTTCTGGCCGGCGGGCGCGACCGTCTCTGCGCCAAGTTCAACAGGCCCATCGAGTTCGAATGCATGTTTTCGATACGCGGCTTGCGCTTCTCCATGGCGCACCTCGGCTGGCCTTGGGTGGACGATTACATGGCCATGGTCGCCAAGGCCGCCTTCACATATGATCGGGAGTTCGGCAACAGGCTGTTCTTCGACCTCACTCCCGGCACGCCGGGGATCTACCGCAAGCCGGCGCTGCGCAAGCTCTACCTCACCGGATACCACGTGAAGAGAAACGTGCTCTGGGGAACAGACGGCAAGGTCAACAACTATAACCCGGGGCTGCCGCTACACTGGCAGAAGAGGGATAGCGCAATCTTCGACTCCATCGTCCGCGATGTTGAAGAGGAACTCCCCGGCGAGGAGCCGCCGCGGGATTACTCGGATATCCAGAAACTCGCGACCGAATACAACTGGCGCGACTTCAACAGTACCTATCTTTCACAATGCGTGTAGGTTACAGGTCTTCCTTGGTGTGCAGATGGTCGGCACACGCGAGGGCTTCGACGCTCTGGCGGCGGAGATACGGTAGGGTGGGCAGGGCAGTGCCTTCGATGGAATCGATGGATTCGATAGATTCGATAGATTCGATTCGCTCGACAGTAATTCCCGGATTTCTTGCAAAACACCGTGCTGGCGCGCGTGGCACGGGCATCCTGCCCGTGAATCTTCCATGGGCGGGACGCCCATGCCACGAGGGCACCAAGAGCCGCTCAAATGCCAGTGCGAAGCACTTAAAACGGCACGCTCCACCCGCTTACTCCATATTCGCGCCCATTCGTCCATTTGCAGCTCCCCTTTCGCGCTTTTCGCGTTTTTCGCGGTTAAAAAAAACACCATCCAATCGCGCCCATTCGTCTATTCGCGGTTCCCCTTGGCGTCCTTGGCGTCTTGGCGGTTTATAACCTGCGGGGTGCTTCGGTACAGGCACCAGCCAAACTTTAGAACTCCCGAACTTTAGAACTTTAGAACTTCTTTCGCCTTTCGTGGTTCCTTTCGCCTTCGACAAAGTCACCGACAAGGCTCGCGACAAAGTTGCGGTGCCGGTTTTACATTGGTACCGGCGGCCTACTTTGCTAACATAACGGCAACCCTACACGCCATGTCTGACTCCCCCATGCCATCTGATCCGCGTATTCAGGAGATCCTGAAGCGTCTGGTAGTGCTGGTGCCGGCCTTTAACGAGGAGGCCGCGCTGCCGGGCCTGCTGCAGGAGATTGCCGCCAGTCTGCCGGGGTGCGACGTGTGCGTGGTTGATGACGGCTCGTCGGACCGTACCGCCGAGGTTGCCGGTGCCGCTGGTGCCAGGGTGCTGCGCCTGCCCTGCAACTGTGGTGTGGGTGTGGCGCTGCGGGCGGGGTTCATAGATGCCATCGAGCGTGGCTACGGCTACCTGCTGCGGCTGGATGGCGATGGCCAGCACCCACCAGGCGAGGCTCTTAGACTCATCCGCTTCATGGCTGATAACCCGACCGACCTAGTGATCGGTACGCGCTATGGCGAGGGCAGCAGCTATCACGGTACGCCCTTCCGGCGTTTCACGCTCAAGATTCTAGCGGCCTTCGTCTCGCTGATCTGCCGCAAGCGCAGCACGGACCCAACCTCGGGCTTCTGGCTCATCTCGCGTCCGCTGCTCTATGGCTTCGCGATCCACTTCCCGAACGACTACCCCGAGGCCGAGGCGCTGGCCCTGCTGCGACGGCAGGGCTTCTCCTACGACGAGGTGCCGGTGGCCTTCCGTCCCCGCGCGGCGGGGGAGACCACCATCAACGCCTGGGCCAGTATAATCTTCGCGCTGAAGGTCTTCCTGGCGCTCTTTGTGGATCGGCTGCGCCGGGTGGATGTGCGCGGCTCGGCAGGCTACATCAAGCGGATGCTGGAGGCGGATCATGCGTAGGTGGCTGGTGGCGGGGTGTATCGTGATGGCGCTGCTCCTGGCGGTGCCGGGGCTGATGCAGGCCTCGCAGATGACGCGTATCCGCATGCTGATGGCCGGGGTGAGCGTGGGAGTCTTCATCATCACCATCCTGGCCATCCGCGGCTACAAGCTGCGCGAGAAGTATGCCTTCCTGTGGCTGGCCACGGCGGGCATGATCTTCCTGGTGGCCTGCTTTCCGGAACTGGTCGAACGGGTGCGTCACTGGTTCGGCATGCAGTATGTCACCTCGCTGGTGGCGGTGATCTTTGTCTTTCTTGTGCTTGTCTCGTTCCACTTCTCGATCGCCCTCTCGGCCTTGAACGACAAGGCGGCGGGGACAGCCGCGCGCAGCGCGATTCATGAGGCCCGCATCCATGAGCTTGAGCGCCGGATCGAGGCGCTTGAGGCGGCGGCAGATCAGAAGGAGGCCAGCCGGCAGGCCAGCGAAACGAGCGGAACCGCCAGCAGCGGGTAGGCGGGACGGCGCAGCAGCCACGATAGCGCCGCGAGTGCCAGAAGCGCCAGGCAGCCCGGCAGGCGTGCCGCAGGCCAGTTGAGCAGCAAGGCGGCAGCAAGCAGTCCTGCACCGCAAAGCAGCGTTAGCATGGCATCGTGCAGGACCTGCAGGACGCCGTTGCGCGTGGCGGCACCCGGCAGGGAGGGGCGGCAGGCAGTCGGCATTACCAGCAGCATCGTGGCCAGGGCCAGCAGTATGGCGGCTAGCCGATCGGCAAGCAGAGCCGCTATCACATTTGCGGATGACGGTATGGCAGAACTGGCCCGCGTCCATCCCCAAACGAGTACTGAAAGCGTTACGATCATGAGGACAACCACCATCTGCCGCCGTGTGCGCGGCATGGGGATCTTCTCGTCGCAGTAGGGGCAGCGGAAGGCCTGCCGGCCTACCGGGCGTTCACAGGCTGGACAGACGGTCCGCATGGCGGCAAAAGTCAAGCTTTCGGCGGTACCACAATGGCCGGCGAGGGTTCGGTCTTGCGGTCGCCCGTGGCCGAGGCCGGCAGATTGCCGACGAGGATTGTGAGGATGTTCTCGACGGTGACGATACCGAGCACCTTGCCGGCGGCATCACGGATGATGGCCAGATGCTGGCGGTTGCGCCGCAGCAGCGGCAGCACGTCGTCGGCCCGCACGTTGTCAGCAAGGAAGAAGGGCGGGTGCATGTGACGTGTCACGGGCTCGGGCCCCGCTTCCGGCATGTTGCCGAGCACCTCCTGCGTGTAGAGCACGCCAATGCAACGGGAGCCATCCTCCGATAAAACAGGGAGCTTCATGTGGCCACGTTGCCGCAGGCACTCGACGGCATCGGCCAGTGTGGCCGACTCGCTTACTTTAGCCACCTTGCCGATGGGGGTCATCACCTCGGCGGCGGTCTTGACCTGCAAGTCGAGCACGCGTCCGATCATCAGACGCTCGAAGGTCGAGATCTGCCCGCCGGCCTCGCTATCGCGCGTCAGCAGATGCAGATGCTCGCGGGTGACAAAAACGGTGCGCTTGGGACCGTTGTCGCGCGATGGCACCACCCACTGCGTGGCCATCATGATGAAGGAGGCGAGCGGCTTGAGGATGGTCTCAAGCGTCCGCAGGATGCGCGCGAAGGGCAGGCAACGCTCCAGTGGCCGGCTCAGGAACCATGCCTTGGGAATGTATTCGCCGCATATCAGGATGACAATGACCACCACGAAGCCCACGATGGCCTGTCCACGGTGGCCCCAGTAGGCCTGCGACACTGAGGCGGCGAGGGTTGCAATGACGGTGCTGGTTATGTTGGTGCCGACGAGCGTCGTGCCGAGCAGGCGGTCGCTCTGGCGCAGGAACCCCTCGATGATGCGCGCTGATTTGGAGCCGTTGCGCGCACGGTGCATCAGGCGCAGGCGGTCGATGGCTATGATACCGGTCTCGATGCCGGCGAAGAAGGCCAGACCGAGGAGGCAGATGAGAATCAGGATGAGCTTGGGGAGTATCATCAGGCTTCCTCCCCGGCGTAGGTCTCATCTGTTTCCATGTAGGTCTCGTCCGTGTCGCTCTCCACCTCGTCGGAATCCGCATCAACAATCTGATCGGGGGTGGGGTGGGGCAGGCGTTCCAGAATCACCTGCTCGATGCGCAGCTTGCGCAGGCGGCGCACCTGCACGCGGCAGCCCTGGGCCTCGACGGCCTCGCCCGCGCGCAGGAAGCGTCCCGCCTGTGCCGTCACCCAGCCGGCGATGCGGTCGACGCCCTCCGCATCCAGGTCGAGATCCAGCTCGTGGTTGATCTCGTCGAGGCTCGTGCTGCCGTCGATCAGCCAGCGGTTCTCGCCCAGCGGCTGGATCTCGGGCGTCTCCTGTTCATTTGCCAGCAGGATTTCGCCGGTGATCGTCTCCAGGATGTCGCCGCGGCTGATCAGTCCTGCCGTGCCGCCGTACTCATCAAGCACGCAGGCGATGTGGAGCTGGTTGCGCTGCAGGGTGATCAGCAGGTCGTCCAGCGTGACCGTCTCGGGGACAAAGAGGGCGGCCATGGTGGCCCTGCGGAGATTGTGCTGGGGGTCGAGCAGGTAGCGGGGCACATCCAGAAATCCCTCGATGGCGTCGGGGGTCTCGCGGTACACCGGCAGGTAGTGGTATTGCGTGCGCCGGGCGGTCTCCAGGTGCTCCCCGGGGGGATCATCAAGGTCGAGCCCCTCGATATCGACACGCGGGATCATCACGTCGCTGGCGCTCATCTCGGAAAGGCGCATGATGCCGTCGACCATGGAGCGCTCCTCCTCGTCGAGCACGCCGGTTTCGGCCCCGAGCTCGACGGCTGTCAGCAACTCCTCGTCGGAGAGCGACTTGCGCTCGGGTTTGAGCGTGTGCTCGATTCGCTTGGTCAGCGTGGTCATGAGAATTTCAAGGGGGCGTAGTACTACCATCCAGAAGCGGACAATCGGCGTGAAGATCGGCAGCAGGCGCTCGGCATGCACGATGGCATAGCGCTTTGGGGCCACCTCGCCGAAGATCAGCAGGACGATGGTCACCACGACAATGGAGATGACGGCGCTGTAATGGCCAATCCCTGGGATGGCGTCGATCAGGGAATAGCCGATGTTGGAGACGGCTATGTTGACCAGCGTGTTGCCAATCAAAAGGGTTGAGAGCAGGCGTGATGGATTCCGTATCTGCAGGCTGATCCACGCAGCGTGGCGCGGGTAGCGGCTCTTGACGCGCTGCAACTGCATGGCGTTGAGCGAGAAGAAGGCGGTTTCGGAGCCGGAGAAGAAGGCCGACATCGACAGGAGAAGGAGCAGGATAATGCCTTCGATGATGAGCACGTAGGTATTCATTAGGGTGTAACGAGCCGCTCAACATGCAGTTTTGTCCGCTGTCCACTGCCGGGACGCTCTACCTCCATATCGCGGATCATCCAACGATCACCGATCTTGCCGACACTGCTGACCCACATGCGGCGCACGCGTTTGCCTTTCTCGTCAAGCTGCTCGACCTGCCGCAGGAAGCGCAGGCGGCGATCGACCCACAGGCGGATCGCGGCGCATCCCGGAATCGGCTCCGGCGGAACTACGCGCACCAGGTCGCAGGTGCTGCCGCGGAACTTGTCCTCGCCCTCAAGATGCGCATCGGGCCACCAGAGGTAGGCGAACGAGAGATCCAGCCAGGTGATGTCGGTCTTCTGGACATAGTCGGTGAGCGCAGGCGGGGTGTCGCGCACAAGCCCGTCGGCATCATGCCAGGTCAGTTCGGAGGTGCCGTCTGCCAGGCGCCGTACCGTCAGGCTTTCAAGGTCGCGCCCGAAGGAGTCCCGCAGGTTGTATCTGGCCCGCGGGGGCTCCTCGCCCCAGGCCAGTTCAATGGCAAAGCCCGCCTCGTGCAGCACAATTCCGCGTCGACGGCGCACAATCAGCTCGCCAGTGAGTGAAAGGGTCTCGATGGGAAAGCGTGACAGCGTGCCATGCAGCACCTCGTGCGCTGATTGCGGTGGCGGGGGAAGCTCGCCTGATTCCTGTTCCGGCTCCAATTCAGGTTCGCCTGCCACTTCCACCGTGATTTCCGTGTTGGCACAATTCGTTTGCGCGGCGGACATGAACGTCCCCGCGGATAACGCGAGCAACACGGCAAACGATAAAGTCGTCTTCAAACGGCTAGCAGACAATGATTGCAATACGCATCATTTATAACAAAGCCCCTTTGACGGTACAAGCCTCGTTTTCCTTCCTTTAGTCGGACGGAATCTTTTGCTATAGTTGTCGTGTTGCCTGTGGGCATGATGTCCAAAGTTTTCTTAAACCTCAATAGGGAGTTATGAGCATGCGCAAGATGAGCAAGGTCGCACCGGGCTGGTGGGACTATACCACCCTTGATAAGGAACTACTCGATGAGGCCGCGCGCCTGAGCGAGAAGGACGTACTCAAGCTGCAGCGTCCGGGTTTCCAGGTGCGGTTCTACGATACGCCTCAGGAGTTCTATCTGGCGGAAGCCCTCGAGTATATCGAGGCCTGGAAGCAGGCCACGCCGGACTCACCGGCCGGCATTTGCGGCCCGATCGGCCCCACGGAGCAGTTGCCGCTCGTGGCGCAGCTCGTCAATGCCCTCGGCATGCGGCTGGATCATTGCCACTTCTGGGGCATGGATGAGTGGGTTGTCGATGGCAAGACGGTCTCGCGTGATTTCCCGCTCGGTTTCGCCCGTGCGGCCTACGACCTCTGTTTCGACCGTATCCGTCCCGAACTGCGCATGCCCGATACGCAGATACATTTCCCCGATGTTGATACCGCCCCCTTCATCAAGAGCTGGAACAAGGCGCGCTGTGTCCTGATGCAGGGCGGCCAGGGCGAGGTGAAGCACTGGGCCTTCAACGATCCGCCGAAGCGCGAGGGTGACTATGCCGATGCCCCGCCACCGCCGGAAGTCTACCGCAAGCTGACCACGCGCGTTGTCGATCTGCACCCCATGACCCTCATGCAGAACGCCCGCACCTCAGGCGGCGGCACGGTACAGAACGTGCCGCATGAGGCCGTCACGGTCGGCCCCGCCGAGACCTGGCGTGCCGAGACGGTCTCGATCTGGCACCCCGGCCACCACGACAACCCCTTCGGCATGCGCCTGACCACCCTCATGATCGCCAAGCGTCTGCCGGATGCCTCCGTGCCGATGTCGCTGCTGGCCGACCATCCCAATGTCCGGTTCAGCTTCCTGCGGCCGGGCTTCGGTACCTGCGACGTGGAGATGCACTAGTATGAGCCATTGTGTGCTTGCCATCGGGGCCCATCCGGACGATATCGAGTTCGGCATGGCCGGAACGTTCATCCTGCTCGGACGGGCAGGATGCAAGCTGCACTACATGACTGTGGCCAACGGATCCTGCGGCTCGGCCGCCATGGATGCTGAAACCACGGTACGCGTGCGCACGCAGGAGGCGCGCAACTCGGCCGAGCGCCTCGGCGCCGTCTACCACCCGCCGATCGCCGCCGACGTCGAGGTCTTCTACGAGAAGACGCTGCTGGCACGCGTGGCCTCGGTTATCCGTGCGGTGGCACCGGACATCCTGCTGGTGCCTTCGCCCTTCGACTACATGGAGGATCATGTCAACACTTGCCGTCTGGCAGTGATGGGAGCCTTCTGCCGCGGTATGCCCAACTTCCCGGTTATACCCCCACGGCCGGCTATCGACCGTCCCGTCACCCTCTACCACGCCCAGCCGCACGGCCACCGCGACCAGCTCAACCGCTTCTGCGAGCCGGACTTCTTCATTGATATCGGCTCCGTTATCGAGGAGAAGACCGCGGCGCTGGCGGAGCACAAGAGCCAGCAGGCCTGGCTCGATGCGAGCCAGGCGATGAATGAATACCTGCAAACCATGCAGGATCTCTGCCGTGAGATGGGCACGCTCTCGGGGCGCTGCACATTTGCCGAGGGGTGGCGCCGCCATAACCATCTCGGCTTTTGCGAGCCGGGCACGGATCCGCTGGGCGAAATCCTCGGCGACTATCTGCTGACGCGGCCGACCGCATGATGTAATGGACGCGGTAAGCGCCAGCGACGGCCGAGGGAGGCGCCTCGTATCGGAAACCGCTGGTTGCCCGATGCAGTGCGCGCCCACCGGATGCAAAAGGGCGGTCGGGATACGCCCCGCCGCCCTGCTGTTCGCAGTCGCTCTGCTGGCGGCAGGCCTGCCGATGCCGGCGCTGGCCGATCAGGTGGTCTGGTCTGATGGCGAGAGCTGGCATGGCCGCCTGCAGCCATCGGGGCAGGGTGACCTGCGCTTCCACGACGGACAGCGCCTCTGGCAATGGCGGCTCGATCAGGTGCTCGCGTTCGACTGGCATCCCGCCACGCAGCGCATGGAGCGTGCCTGGCGCTTCCTGGAGGCGGGACAGACGGCGCGCGAGGAGACCGGCGAGCCGTATCCCACGCTGGAACTCGACTGTACCGTCACGCTGGCGGATGGCCGCGCCTTCACAGGCCACCTGCTGACCACCGTCTTCTACCTCGAACAGGGCGCGGAGACGCGCAAGATCGTCGTGCGCCGCAAGCTGCGCGGACCCCCCGGCCAGACCTTCGGGGACGTGCGCTACCCCTCCCGCCTGATCGTCGACTCGGCAGAGCAGACGGTACGGCGCACCCTTCGAGTCTCTCTGGCCGGAGACCGCGGCAAGGGCGCGGAGGTCGCGCTGGTCACCGCCCTGCCGGCCACCACGGCCATGCCCGTCAGGCGGCTGCCTGATGGCGTCTTCGAGTGCGAGGTCGCCGGTACTGGCTGCGTCTGGGCCGTGCGCGATGACCCAGCTATCGACGTCGCCTGGCAGGATGCCGCCACGCCCGCCCTGCGCGAGCGTCTCCGGAAGGCGCTGACCGACGACCTGCGCGACTTCTTCGACCAGCGCGAGCTGCTGGGCGTATCGACGAACGGCACCCCGTCCGCTACGGTACTTGCGCTGGTACTCTTCTCCCGCGCGGGCGCGACCACGCTGGGCGGCGCGCGCACCCAGCCCTGGCGGCTGGAGGTCTGCCGCTGGCGCGTGGACGATGAGGGCCAGAACCAGTTCGCCGCGCGGGCGGTGCTCTTCCGCGGCTTGCGCGCCCACTCCGACCCCCTGCCGCGCGTCACACTCCACCCCCTGCCGGATGCCCTGATAGTTGAAACGCCATGAATAACGAACTACCTCTAATCGACATCTCCATGGAGACCCGGCGGCACGTCGTTATAGCGCAGGGAACCCCGGCCATCTACCAGGGCCATCCCACGACGCTGCTGATGCCGGATGGCAGAACGCTCTTCTGCGTCTGGAACTACGACCACGGCGGCCGCTGCGGCCCCATGGCGCGCAGCAACGATGGCGGACGCATCTGGATCAGGATCGACGACCGCCTGCCTGAGGGCTTTCAGCAGCATCGCAACTGTCCCAGCATCTACCGCATGGTCGATCCCGGCGGCAAGGAGCGGCTGTGGGTCTTCGCCGGCCAGCCGTATATGCCGCGCATTGTCAGCGAGGATGGCGGCGAGAGTTGGCGGGAGATGGAGCCGCTGGGGCTGCCTTGCGTGATGACCTTCAGCAGCGTGGTTCGGCTCAAGAATGGGAACTACCTCGGGCTGTACCACCGGCGCATGGACGAGGTGCAGGGCGAGGAGGATCGCACGGTACCGCTCAACGTGGTGCAGACGGAGACGGCCGACGGCGGCGTGACGTGGTCGGCCCCGCGCGTCGTTGCCGCCGTGGCCGGCAAGATGCCGTGCGAGCCGTTTGCCTTCCGCTCGCCCGATGGCGGTGAGTTGTGCTGCCTTATGCGCGAGAATACCCACGCCGGCAACAGCCTGGTGATGTTCAGTACCGACGAGGGTCGGACGTGGAGCGAGCCCCGGGATACATGCTGGGGGCTGACAGGCGACCGGCATATGGGCGTCTATACGGATGATGGGCGGCTCTTCATCGCGTTCCGCGACCAGGCACCGGAAAGCCCCACGCTGGGGCACTTTGTGGCCTGGGTGGGAACCTACGACGACATCAGGGCCGGCGCTGCCGGACAGTACCGGGTCAAGCTGCTGCACAGCCATGCGGGCGGGGATTGCGGCTATCCGGGTGTCGAGCGCCTGCCTGACGGTACACTTCTGGCCACCACGTATATCAAGTACGAGCCGGGAGAGAACAGGCACTCCGTGGTCTGCGTCCGCTGCAACATGGAAGAGCTGGATGCGTGGCTGGGGTAGGGCGTAGCCGTCCCAACTGGCCGCACTCGGGGCGCTGCGCTGCCCGAGCGCCTCTGCTCTGATGTTGATCATACGACCCAGTCGTATGATCGAGGAGTGTAAAAGGAGAGAGGAAACACGGGGATGTGGCAGCAGGTAGAAGCGGTGGCGGCATGGTAGACGCGGCGTTCTCGCCGCGCATGCACGAAGGCCTGGCGCTGATATAAAAGCGCCCTGTGCGGTGGTCGGAGTACCGCCTTCAGGCGGAAGTGGTTCAGGGGCTTCAGCCCCGTTCTCATGACCCCTTTTTTTCAAGAAAAAAGGGCATTCGGGCCTGAAGGCCCTTGTTGGCTTCCGGCTGAAGCCGGTACTCCGGCCCGACTGCGACCCATGCGGGAGCTGTACGGCCAAGACCTACCGCAAGAGTGTCACGGTGGGCGGGCACAGGACTGCCACGCGGCGGGGACGCCGCGCATGCAATGTAGCCGCCAGTCATAAGCCGGGGTGGGAGGGGGTACACAGGGCGCCAGCCACCGGCAGTACCGGTAGACACGGCAGTACCGGCAGTACCGGCCATATCGAGGACGAGGACGAGGAGGAGCACTCGCTCCCCACTCACTACTCACTACTCCCCACTCACCAACTTGCGCGCGGCATAACGCGGCGAGTCGCCGCGCTTGTTCCAGTTGATCGTCTCGCCGATGCCTTGCAGGCGTCGCGCCAGCTCATCCCGTGATTCCTCGGCGCTCTCGTCAAAGGCGGGTTTGTTCTCGTAGAGTTGGTAGCGGCGGCGGTAGGCCACGTCGGAGACGTTGGGCATGATGACATTGGCACCCGCCAGGACGCCCTGCTCGCGTCCATCGTCCGCCAGCGCATGCAGCGCGGTGGTCGCGGCGATGTTGACGTTGTGCAGATAGAGGCGCGTCGCGGCGATCACGTTGAGGCCTATGTTCAGGTGCGAGGCGGCATATTCCTTTGTGAAGGGGATGTCGCGCCCGAGAGGCGTGTCGTGGTGCGGAATGTAGGGCCCCATCCCGATCATGTCCACATCCATCTCGTGAAAGAAGAGAATGTCGTCAGCCAGATCCCCGCAGGTCTGTCCGGGGAGTCCGCTCATCACGCCGCTGCCCACCTGGTAGTCGTACGTGCGCAGGTGGCGCAGGCATTCGCGCCGCCGCTCCAGCGAGTGGTCGGCGGGGTGGAAGCGGGCGTATAGGCGCGGGTTGGAGGTCTCGATGCGCAGCAGGTAGCGGTGGGCGCCGGCACTGCGCCAGCGCCTGAAGGTATCGGCCGTCTGCTCGCCCAGCGAGAGTGTGATGCCGAGGGTGCCATCGGTCATCGCGGTGATCTTGCGCAGCAACTGCTCGATAAAGAGCGTATGCGCCTCGGACTCAATCTCGCCGGACTGCAGCACGATGGAGCCGTATTGCAGGGCGATGTTGCGTTGTACAGCTTCGAGAATCTCCGGCTCATCGAGCTGGTAGCGCTCGAGGACGCGGTTGTCGCGGCGTATGCCGCAGTAGAAGCAGTTCTTGGCGCAGACGTTGCCCATCTCGACGATGCCGCGCAGACTCACCACCCTGCCTACGTGGCGCACCTTCACCTCGTAGGCGGCGGCATAGATTTCGCGCTGAGCGCCGGGGTCGCGCTGTGCCAGCAGCAGGGCGAGCTCGTCGCGTGTCAGGGCATGGGGCTCGCGCACTGCCCGTGCCAGAATTTCCGTAATCCTACTCATGCGCCACTCTCGATGATTCCGCCGCCAAGCAGCACGTCGCCTTGATAGAAGACCGCCGACTGCCCCGGGGCGACTCCGGCAAGGCCATCACCATCCATGCGAACCGCGATGCGCCCATCCTCGCGCGGGTGTAGTGTGGCGCCCGGCACGGGCTCGCCGGTCGAGCGGATCTTGATCTGCGCCGCCAGCGGTGCCGCGGGAGGGGCGATGGAGACCCAGTGGCAGTCGCCGGCGACGAGTGCGTGTCTGCGCGTGCTCTCGGCGGGGCCGACAACCACGGCGTTGCGGCAGGCATCCACGCGGATCACATAGAGCGGGTGGGGGTGGGCCACACCGAGTCCCTTGCGCTGGCCGATGGTGAATTTCCAGAAGCCGGTATGGCGGCCCAGTACCATTCCCGACTCGTCGACGATGTCGCCGGGCTGATCCGGCGCGCCGACCAGTTCCCTATGGTCGCCGCTGTAGAAGTCCTGGCTGTCGGGTGCTTCCGCCACCGCGAGGCCGTAACGGCGCGCGTGGTCACGCACCTCGGACTTGGTCATGCCGCCCAGCGGGAAGAGCTGACGCCGCAACTGCTCCTGCGAGAGGCGGTAGAGGAAGTAGGATTGATCGCGGGCGGTTTCGCTGGCGCGCAGCAGCCGGTGGCGTCCCCCGGCCTGATCGATGCGGGCGTAGTGGCCCGTGGCAAAGGCGCCGCAGGCCAGTCCCGAAGCCCGTGCCAGTTCCGGCAGCAGGCCGAACTTGAGCAGCGCGTTGCAGCGCACACAGGGATTGGGGGTGCGTCCGGCGAGATATTCGGTGCGGAAGTTGGCGACAACCTCCTGTTCAAAGGCCTCGCCGCAGTCGAAGGTGCGGAAGGGCAGGCCGAAGCGCCGGCAGAAGGCCTCGGCGGCGCGCACGCTGTCCGCCTCGCCCGCGCCGAAGCAGGCATCACGTCCGCCGCCGGCATAGCGGCCCTCGCGCCAGCGCCGCATCATGACGCCCGTGACGTCGTGTCCCTCGTCTTTCAACAGCAGCGCGGCGACCGAGGAATCGACACCGCCGCTCAAGCCGACAATGATCTGCATCGGATTATGCTTTCATAGAGCGCTTGCGCCTTGTTTCGGTGGCGGGGAGCAGCGGCGCGGTGAAGCGTTGGTAGAGGGCGAAGAGGAACTCCACGCGCTGGCGTTCGGAGGTGAAGGGCTGGGAGCGGTAGCAGCGGTCCACGGCGCGGTCGAGGTCGGCATGCGCGTCGTGCAGGTTACCCAGGATTTCCACCGCCTTGATGTTGATGGGATCCTCATCCCAGAAGGATTTCGCCTCGGCCACCTCGCGGCCTTCGGCAGACCATTCGCGCGAGAAGCGGATGGCATTCTGGCGGATTTCATTCCAACTGAGCGGCATGCGGGAGTCCTATGGTTCCATGGCGGCTGTGACGTAGACACGGAGATTAATAACAATTTAGCACGACAGGGGGCGTGGGGCAAGGATGGAAAAGGGGGGGGGTAATCGGTGGTGTAATCGGTTGGTGACAGGGGTGCAACAATACACTTTGTCTCCGCACTTTATCTCCGCACTTTGTCCCTTTACGCTTCGTCCTTGCACTTTGTCTCCGCACTTTGTCGGAAAGTTAAGCTGCTGAAGTGAGTCCGACAAAGCGTAGGGACAAAGTGATTGGACGAAGCGTAGCCGACAAAGCGTGGGGACAAAGTGTGAAGACAAAGCGGAAGCGCGGAGCGCACACTTAAACCCACTCTTAAACTCACGCTTACTTCACCCGCTTACTCCCTGCCCGGCTTCGTTCCCGACTCTGCCGGGCCATTATCGTAGCACCGGACCTCCGTGTCCGGTGACAGGGGCAGCTTGTGCCAAAGCTAATGCCATCCCTGAAGGGGCGGGATATAGTTCGGGTAAGAAGGGGTGTACGCCGGATGATAGCCCGGGCCTTCATCCCTCGTTTCACTTCTTCAGTTGGGCGATGAGGCGCCGAAATTCTTCGGCGAGGCAAATCGGTTTGTCCGAGTGGTACTGGATCCCGGCCATATACTCGCGGAAAACATTCGACATTTCCATTGCCTCGGGGCCGTCCTCGTAGAAATCTTCCAGACGGTGTCGCTCCAGGGGGCGCAATGTGCTGGTTTCCAAGGCGGCCTCGATCGCGGCCGTTCTGGCCGGGGAATCCGGTGAGTCAATCAGGGCGGCCAGATCGAAGAAATAAATCTTGTCCTCGTCCTGGAAGTAGTCTTCGGGAATGGGAGGCACCTCGCCCGGTTCCATATCGGTGACCAGGTTGTACTGATCGATGAACTTGCCCATTGCGACAGTGCGGAGCACCGCCCGGTCAAAGAAGGTCAGGAACTTTGCCGCGCGCAGTCCGCACCGGGTGTAGACGTGGAAGGTCTGGTCGTCTACCAGATAGCAGGTGGCCAATACCACAGGGCGGCTTTTCTTCGGCACTTTGTCGTAAGCCGGCGCAAAATCCAGATCCAGCGCGGCGTCGCAGTGAAGCCAGACCCAGCGTTCCAGCCTCTCATCCCATGCCATGCAGGAGGTATTGACGAGCCACGAATTCAACCGGCGCGCGTCGTACACCTCGTAGACCATCCGGGTGGGTAAAAAGAGTTCGTTGGTGATGGTCGCTAGCGGCATCCGTTTTGGAGCCTTTTTCTTCATAAACATCCTCCGGAACATATACTTCACGCTCCTGTCAATTCAGGGGCTTCTCTTTGCCGGACTGCGGTGGGGCGACCGGCGTAGATCATGCCGCCATAGCCGGTGATGATGGCCTTGCCGTCCTCGACGGTGCAGGTGTAGTGGCCTTTGAGGATTTTTCCCATACGCCAAATGATAGCGCATGTCCTGGACGGGTGGCAACTCTTAGATTTGTGATTGGGTGGAGATGCGCGCTGAAGCATGGGCGATGCGGAAGCTACGGAATATTCTCTCACGGAGGCACGGAGGCGCAGAGGGGTGTGCTTCGCGCCAGCACATTCGCGATGCAGGGTCGCGGCTGGTTTTTTAGCTACGGATGACGCGGAAGTGCGCGGAATGCTGCGCGCGGCATCATGAGCTTCGCGCCGGCACATTCGCGATGCATTGGTCGCGGCTGGTTTTTTAGCTACGGATGACGCGGAAGTGCGCGGAATGCTGCGCGCGGCATCATGAGCGATGCGGAAGCTGCGGGATATTCTCTCACGGAGGCACGGAGGCGCAGAGGGGTAGTGTTTCGCGCCGGCACATTCGCGATGCAGGGTCAGGGAAGTTCTATGGTCTGGCCGGCACTTGTAATGAGACCATGCCATATACGCGGTGTATACGCTTACGTCATATCAGCACCGTACAGGGCGAAGGCGTCCCCGTCTAGCCGCAGTGATGGAGCGTGGGGATGGTTGGTGGTTGGTGGTTGATGGTTGGTGGATTTTCGGAGGGAGACGGAAACCATCAAAAACCGCCCTCTGCCTCCGAAACCGCATAAACTATTGGCAATCAGCGATTTAAATGAGTTTTCGCCCCGTTATCCAGCCCGGTTTTGATGTTGACGCTACATTAGCTGTATCACACGCTGTGCCAACGGCGAACGATTAAGCGGATGTATGAAGCGTGCCGATTAAGAGCGAGTTTAAGAGAGGGTTTAGAGTGGGGGCTTCGCACCTACGCCAGAACAAGCTCACGGTACAGTGAACCGCAGGGGCGCAATCAGATTTTAAGATCGATTGTGAGGGTTGACGGCCCTGCCGTCTCCCCGTATAATAGGAGCCTATCATGGGTATCGGTGTGTCACGGGGCAGGCCTGTGGGATGCTAATGGCCTTATTTTGACTGACAGGAGATATATCATGCGAATCGCAGGCAAAATCACTCGTGCCATCCCGGCTCTTGTTTTCGGAGCCGCGGTAGTTGTCCATGCCGAATTCTGGGTGCTGCCGGAAGTGCCCGGCGGTGCCCAGATTGTCGAATATATCGCCACCGGAAAGGACAGTGGGGCATATTTCGACACCGGTATAATAGGCGCGAACGACATGACAACACGTGTCGAGTTCGCCTACACAACGCTTCCGACGGCGAACTCCGGTATCTTCGGAAACGCGACGACTCCGAAGAGATACCGCATATACTATATTAGCAAAAAAAGAGTTTCGGTGTCGGCATGGTCAAAATCACGTCGGCGGGCGGCACGCTCGCGGACTGTGTCATCAAGGGAAACAGGTCGAGCACCTACTACGCGCGCGGCACCGCCGTGATGCTCTACGGCGGCGTCATGGACAGTTGCGTCATCGTCAGCAACACATCCGCCAACAGCCACGCGCCGGTCTATCTCGATGGAGGCTCGGCACCCGTCGAGATGCGCAACTGCCTCGTCGCCCACAACCAGAACAGCGCCGACGCCGTCTTTGTCGCCGGCGACTGCAAATTCAGAACGCTCATCAGCAACTGCACCATCGCGGACAACCGGGCCTCGGCCGGCAAGACCGGCTACAACGCTCTGCGTATAAGTTCGCAGAGCGCCAACGATGTCACCAACGTTGTTGTCGAGAATACGATTATCGTCAACAACCTCTGTTCCGGCGGTACGATCTCATACGGCTACCCGAACTGGATGGTCAGCAACGCCGCGATGACGAACCGGTTCAGCAACTGCCTTGCCGCCGTTCCTCCCAACAGTTCGTGCATCACGGGAGAACCTCAATTTGTCGATCCCGGCTGTCTGGACTACTCGGCCTATCCGTCGTCCCCGGCCATTGACGCGGGCGTCGCGAACGACAACGTGCGCGACCTGCCGGGGCTGGCGCGTCCGTCCGGAGCCGGCATCGACATCGGTGCGTACGAATACGACCAGAGCCGATTC
>JAAYLN010000006.1 GCA_012521875.1 Lentisphaerota bacterium
CAGTTGCATGTGGATACCTCTGATGAGTGGATCCGTTCGCATACGGGTATCGGCTGGCGTCACATCGCCGCACCCGGCCAACCCGCTTCCGACCTGGGGGCGGCCGCTGCACGGGAGGCGCTGGAGCGTGCCAATGTCGATCCGGAATCGGTCGACATGATCATCGTCTCGACGACCACGCCCGACTATATCGGCTGCCCCTCGACGGCCTGCATGATCCAGGACAAGATCGGGGCGGTCAACGCGATGGCCTTCGACATCACGGCGGCCTGCTCGGGCTACGTCTATGGCCTGGCAGTGGCCAAGAGCATGATGCTCAACGGCATGGCACGGCGGACATTGATGATCAGCGCCGAGATTCTCTCGTGCTATACCGACTGGACTGACCGCAACACCTGCGTGCTTTTCGGCGATGGTGCCGGAGCCACACTGCTGGAGCTTTCCGACGACACGGAGCGTGGCCTGCTCGACTTCCTGATGCGGGCGGATGGCAGCGGATGGGAGCACATTGTGACGCGCAATGGCGGAAGCACCCACCCCTTCACCCGCGAAAACATGGCACACAGCGAACCGCCCATCATCGAGATGAAGGGCAAGAAGGTCTATGCCTTTGCCATCAAGGCCCTGCCCGAGGTCATTCAGCAACTGGTCGACAATGCGGGCATCACACTGGACGACGTAAAGTGGATCGTGCCGCACCAGGCCAACGGCCGCATCATCCAGGCGGCTGCCAACCAGATGAAGTTGCCCGAGAGCCGCTTCTACATGAATCTGGAGCAGCGCGCCAACACATCAAGCGCATCGATCCCCATCGCCCTCTACGATCTGGAGGCCGAAGGTGGTCTGGAGAAGGGCGACCTCGTATTGATTGTCGGTTTCGGCGGGGGACTGACGCTTGGCGCCGCCCTGCTCCGCTGGTAAGGGCTGGTGAGGTTCAGGCATGACAGATAAGAACATGCAGCGCAGGGTTGTCATCACGGGGCTGGGAACGGTCAATCCGGTCGGCAACGACATTGCCTCCTTCTGGGAAGGCATTCAGCAGGGACGCAGCGGCGTGGGCCGCATCACGCGTTTCGACCCCTCCGCCCTGGAGGTCAAGATCGCCGCCGAGGTCAAGGACTTCGACCCTAACCAGTGGATGGATCCCAAGGCCGCCCGCAAGATGGCGCTCTTCTCGCAATACGCGGTGGCCGCGACGGCCCAGGCACTGCAGGATGCCGGACTTGACCGCGAGTCGATCGATCCCTACCGCACCGGCATCTACATCGGCAACGGCATCGGCGGCTACGAGAGCATCGAGGAGTCGATGGGCAAGTACTTCGCCCAGGGTCCGCGGCGCATCCTGCCCCTGACCGTGCCGCAGATCATCTCCAACGAGGCCGCCGGCAACATCGCCATGGCCTTCGGCATCAAGGGCTTCGCGCTGACCAGCGTGACCGCCTGCGCCTCGGGCACGGACGCCCTGGGGGCGGCGCTCGACATGCTGCGCGCCGGCCGCTGCGACGTCTGCGTCTCGGGCGGCACGGAATCGGCCATCACCGGCTTCGGCATCGGCGGCTTCCAGATCATCCGTGCGCTATCGACCAAGTACAACGACGCACCGGAGAAGGCCAGCCGCCCCTTCGACCGCGACCGCGACGGCTTCATTATGGGCGAAGGCGCCGGCATCCTGATTCTCGAGACCCTCGAACATGCATTGGCGCGCGGCGCCAGGATCTACGCCGAGCTGGCCGGCTACGGCGTCTCGTGCGATGCCTACCACCTGACGGCGCCCGATCCCGAGGGCGAGGGTGGCGCGCGCGCGATCAGGCTGGCCCTGCAGGACGCGGGAGTCGCTCCGGAGGAGGTGCAGTACTACAACGCCCACGGCACCTCCACGCCGCTCAACGATCCGCTGGAGACCAGGATGATCAAGGGCGCGTTCGGCGATCATGCCCGGAAGATGAAGATCTCCAGCACCAAAAGCATGACCGGGCACCTGATCGCCGCCGCGGGCGGGGTCGAGGCCATCGCCTGCACGCTGGCCATCCGAGACGGCTTCTACCCGCCGACCATCAACCTCGACAACCAGGACATCGAGGGTGGCTGCGATCTGGACTATGTACCGAACACCGGCGTCCGGGGCGCGATTGATGTCGCCGTCTCGGGCTCGCTGGGCTTTGGCGGGCACAACGCCGTGGTGGTTATCAGGAAATACGTGGCATGAGTACGGAAATTACAAAGTTTCTGCCGCATCGCAAACCCTTCCTCTTCGTGGATGAGGTCGAGACGCGTGACGATGGCGTGATCGTGGGATCCTACCGTTTCACATCATCGGAGTTTTTCTTTGCCGGCCACTTCCCGGGCTTTCCGGTCGTGCCCGGCGTGATCCTGGTCGAGGCGATGGCGCAGTGCGGCGGTGCCGGACTGGTGCAGTCGGGCGCCATCCCCTACAAGTATCACTTTTTCATGGCAACGATGAAGGATATCAAGTTCCGGCGCAAGGTAGTTCCGGACGAGACAGTACGCTTCGAGATACGCACTCTGCGGGTATCACATAAGATGCTGCGTCAGCAGGGACACTGCTACGTCGGCGACGAGCTGGCGGCGGAGGCCGAGTGGATGTGCGTCATCACCCCGCAAAGCGCCTAGCACGGGTTTTTAGGATGTAAGCTGAAGGCATCTGAATGAATCTGCTCTCTACCATGCGAACCATATGGCTCCCCCTGCTGCTACTGCTGGCCGCCGGGCTGCTGCCGGTGCCGGCGCGCGCCCAGCAGGCAGCGACTCCCCCGCCAGAAATGGCCGAGATGGCCCGCGCCTTCTACCAGCGCACCCGCGAGCTCTCGGCACAGTACGAAGAGTCGATCAAGACATTGCCCCAGCAGTATCAGCGCGACATCCAGGTGCTGCACGATCATTTCCGCAAGCAGGGCAACCTCGATGGCGTGCTGGCAACGGACAAGGAGATGAAACGCTTCGCGGCCGCCCTCACGGCCGAGCACGACCCCTTCGAGCTGACTCCCGAAATGCCGGCCGAGGCGATCGTTGCGGCCCCGGCGGAGCTGCGCCAGTTGCAGGAGCAGTACGTCGGCCGCTTCAAGGCCGCCGCAACGCACCGGCTGCGTGAAATCCGCGATCTCGCCACCAAGTATCTCGGCGGCCTGCAAAAGCTTCAGGTGGATCTGACCCGCGCCGGACGCATCGCGGAGGCCGTGGCCGTCAAGCAGGAGGCGGATCGTCTGCAAAAGGGCGTCGAGACTGGCAACCTGCTGCAGATCGTGGAGCAGAGGGCGCTGGGGAACCAGGCGGGGAGCAGCGATGGCGTCACCAGGCCGGGATCCACCACCTCGTCGGATGCAACACCCGTTTACGGCAGTGTACCGAACTGGGCACGCTGGAACTATGTCGGCAGCAACCGCTTCGCACGCGAGCGTACCCAGTATACCAACCCCGATCTACCCGACGAACTGAACGTCACCTTCACCGAGCGCACGGGAAGGGGACGCTTCTGGGGACGCTGCAATTACGGCCCGCGGCAGGTCGGCATAGGCATCTGCAACTGGTTCGGCAAGGCGCTCGTCTGGAAGGTGCCCGACACCAGCACGATGACCGCCTCTTTTGTGCTCACCTCACAGCATCTCTCGGCCGGCCAGGATCACGGCCCCGCCGCCCAGCTTGCGGTACTGGCCAACGGCACGGTGCTGCGCGCCATCAATGTCAATCTCTTCGAACGCGAGACCACGCTGCGGGTGGTCAAGGATCCCCGTTCGGACCGCTGCGCGCTGCTCTGGCCGCGCGGCCGCATCACGGAGACCTTCGAACTGCCTGCCAACAGCGAAATCAGCCTGCTGCTCGGAGTGACCGTCCGCAATCCGGGTGAACTCTGCGACACCTCGCTGGCACTGCAGCCATAAATCCGCCCCAGTGGCGTGCAACCTCCAGAGCCGTAACCATGTCAGAAACCACTCCACTCCAGATCGGCGCCGAGGGGGTCGATGTCGATGCCATCGTCCGCGAGCTGCGGGAACGCGTGGCGGAACGCCGCGCGCGCGGCGAGTACGACGAGGCCACCGTGGCCCGTGCCGAGCGCTTCAACCTCGCCAACCTCAAGGACGATGCCCAGTTTCTGGAGCGCTACCTGACCTGCCTGCGGCAGGCGGTGCAGGTGGACATCGACGACTTCGATATCGTCGAGCGCCGCGCGCGCCTCGCCCCGCTGCTGAAGCGCCTCAAGCGCGGCATCTGGTGCCTGCTGCGCTTCTATACCTACCGCCTCTGGTCGCAGCAGAACCAGATCAACGGCATGCTGCTGGCCGCCACCGAGATCATCGCCACGCGCGACCAGGAGCGGCTGGACCGGATCGAGGCGCGTCTCAGCGAGATAGAGGCACGCCTCGACGCCGCCGGCAAGTCCTCATGAACACCGCCCCGCATGACACCGCCCGCCGGCAACTGCCGCGGATCGCCTTTGTCGCGCCGCGCCTCGCAGTGGACGGCGCAGTGGGCGGGGCCGAGACGCTCCTCTTCAATCTGGCACAACTGGCCCGCGATGCCGGCTGCGACGTCACCTTCCTGACCACCTGCGCCCGCGACCACCACACCTGGGAGAATCTCCTGCCGCCCGGCGAGACGCGGCACGAGGGTGTGCGCGTGATCCGCTTTCCGGTCAATACGGACCGCGACATCGAGACCTTCCTGCGCATACAAGAGGCCATCTGCACCGGTACGGCGGTGAGCGATGCCGACGAGGAGCTGTGGCTGGCCAACAGCGTCAACAGCCGCGCGCTCGAGGAGCACCTGCGCACAAACACGGCCGCCTACGACCGCATCGTCACCGGCCCCTACCTCTTCGGCCTCACCGTCGCGGCAGCGGCGGTGGCGCCGGAACGCACGCTGCTGGTGCCCTGTCTGCACGACGAGCCCTTCGCGCGCGTGCGGCGCATTGCGCGTCTCTTCCGCGAGGTGCGCGGCTGCATCTTCAACACGGAGCCCGAACGCGAGCTGGCGGTACGGCTCTTCGGGGCGGAACTGACCGCCCCCGGACGTTCCGCCGAAATCGTCGGCTTCGCGCTTGAGCCGTTCAACTGCGACCCGGCGGGCGCCGCACGGCTGGGGGTGACCGCGCCCTACATCCTCTACTGCGGACGCCGCGAACTGCTGAAGGGCACCCCGCTGCTGGTCGACTACTGGGCCGCCTTCCGGCGCATCACGGGGCGCGACATCAAGCTGGTGCTGACCGGCAGCGGTACCGTTGATGTGCCCAATGGACTCAACGCGCACCTGATCGACCTGGGGTTTGTCAGCGAGCAGGCGAAGCACGACCTCATGGCCGGGGCCGTGGCCTTTTGCCACGCCTCGGTCAACGAGAGCCTCGGCATCGTGCTGCTGGAGAGCTGGCTCGCGGGACGCCCCGTGCTGGTGCATGACCGCGGCGTGGTGCTCCGCGAGCAGACGCGCCGGGCACGCGGCGGCCTCTGGTTCCGCGACTACCCGGAGTTCCAGGAGTGCCTGAACCTGCTGCTCGACCAGCCGGAACTTGCAGCGGCCCTGGGCGCCGGCGGCCGCGAATTCACACTGCGCGAGTACGCACCCGCCGCCGTGCAGGCGCGGCTGCTCGAGGCGTTGCGCTAGATCCAGCGAACAAGGAATTCGACCATGGCAGAGGCTGTCAAAGTCAAGGACATCGGAGCGGGCGGCGGCGCCTTCCGCAAGTACTGCCGTCTGGTGCATGGCGACGTGGCGCTCTGGCGCGTCTTCCGCAACGAGCTGCTGGTGCTGCTCTTCTCCAACATTCCCGGCGCGCTGGGCATCGTCCTGCGGCGCATCTTCTACCCCTGCATGTTCCGCTCCTGCGGCGGCGGGGTGGTCTTCGGGCGCAGCGTCACCCTGCGCCACACGCACAAGATCGACCTGGGACGCGGCTGCATCATAGACGACTTCTCCCTGCTCGACGCCAAGGGCGAGACCAACAACGGCTTGTCGCTGGGCGCGGGTGTCTATGTCGGACGCCACTCGTCGGTCTACTGCAAGAACGGCGACATCGTGCTGGGCGACCGCGTCAACATCTCCTCCCACTGCACGCTCTTCTCCTCCAACCGCCTGCAGGTGGGGGAAGGCTGCATGATCGGCGCCTACTGCTACTTCCTCAGCGGCGGCGAGTACGACTACAAGGACGCCACCCCCTTCGCCGATCAGCTTGGCATGGGCACACGCGGCGAGCTCACCATCGGCGACGACTGCTGGTTCGGTACCCGCGTGACGCTGCTGGATGCCGCCTCGGTCGGCAAGCGCTGCGTCATCGCGGCCGGCGCGGTGGTCACCAGGCCGGTGCCCGACCGCCGGCTTGCCATGGGCGTGCCGGCCCGAGTCATACGTGAGATATAGCCGGGGATACCACGCGCTAGTAAAGAACCGACCTGTCTGATGAATCAGTTTACGACAAAGTTACCGAGAAAGCTCGCGACAAAGTGGCGTCTCTCACCCTTTCCAGCCGCCCCGCGGGGGCGGTGGCGTTAATGAAGACATGAAGCGTACCCTACAGTTCCTGGCCAAGGCCGCCGTCAGCGCGGGGCTAATATTCCTGCTCTACCGCCGCGTCGATCTCGCCGCACTGCGCGAACATCTCCGCCACGCGAACCCCCTCTGGCTGGCGCTCTTCTTCGTGCTGCTGGCGGCCAATACGCTGATCAGCTCCATCAAGTGGCGCCTGCTGCTGGCCGCCGACAACCTTGTCCAGCCCCTGGGACGTCTCTTCGCCAGCCACCTGACCGGTTCCTTCTTCAACCTCTTCCTGCCCTCGAGCATCGGCGGCGACGCCTACCGCATCGCGGATATCGGGCGGCACACCTCGGGCACCGCCCGTACCGCCGCCTCGATCCTGGCCGACCGCCTGACCGGCTTCCTGGCCCTCGCCATCTACGGGCTGGTCTCCGCCTTCGTGGCGCGCGGCTCCATTCCCAACTGGAACGACCGCTTCCTGCTGCTGCCCGCTGCCGCCCTTGCGGGGCTCATCGTCCTCTTTGCGGCGCTGATCCAGCAGAAGTGGCTCCGCCGCATCGTCACGCGGCTTCCCCGGCGTCTCCGCGCACCGGTGCTGTCCGTGACAGACAAGATCCTCGACTCGTTCCAGGCCTACTCGCAGCGCCCAGCCGTATGGTTCCAGGCGCTTCTGATCTCCTTCGTCTTCCAGGGCTGCGCCATCCTCGCCATCTTCTCGCTGGGACAGGCCCTCGGGCTCGGCGTGCCGCTGGCCCCCTTCTGCTTCTTCGTCCCCATTATCACGCTGATGGAGATGATCCCCATCTCGATCTTCGGCATCGGGCTGCGCGACACCGGCTACGGCTGGTTCATGCAGGCCGTCGGACGCGGGGCTAACGAGGCGGCCGCGCTCTCCATACTCTATGTCGCCGCCACGCTGCTCTACGTCTCGTTCGGCGGCCTGATCTTTGTCTGCCGCCGCCAGCCCCTGCCGGCGGCAAAACCAACTCGGGAGTAAAGGGTGGAAAACGGCTACTTCGACCTTCAGGTAAACGGCTACGGCGGCGTCGATCTCAATAGTGACGGCATCACCGACGACGAGATCGAGCAGATGTGCGCGCACCTCGCGGATGACGGAGTGGACGGCATCCTGGCTACCATCATCACCGCCCCGGTTCCCGACATGGTACGGCGCATTGCCAGAGTCGTGGCCGCCCGCGAGGCGCGCCCCGCCATCCGTCAGCGCATCGCCGGCATCCACATCGAGGGACCCTTCATCAACCCGGCGGCCGGCTACCGCGGCGCCCACGATGCGCAGGCGATCATTCCGCCCGCGCTGGACGAGGTCAAGCGCCTCCACGACGCCTGCGGCGGCCTGTTGCGCATCCTGACGCTGGCACCCGAATGCGACGAGGGCTTCGCGGCCACCCGCTGGCTGGCCGGTCAGGGCGTGGTGGTCTCGGCCGGCCACTGCGACCCATCGCTCGAGACGCTGCAGGGCGCGGCCGATGCCGGCCTCACGCTCTTCACCCACACGGGCAACGGCTGTCCCATGCTGATGCACCGCCACGACAACGTCATCCAGCGCGCGCTCGCGCTGCACGACCGGCTGACCCTCTGCTTCATTGCCGACGGCGTACACATCCCCTTCTTCGCACTGGGCAACTACCTGCGCGCCTGCGGCATTGAAAACGCCGTTGTCGTCACCGACGCCATGCAGGCGGCCGGCATGGGACCGGGGCTCTACGGTATCGGCGCCTTCCAGGTGCTGGTAGGCGAGGATCTGGCCGCCTGGGCACCGGACCGCTCGCATCTTGTCGGCTCGGCCGGCACGATGAAGCGCACCGCCGCCAACCTGCGCGACAAGATGGGCCTTGCCGAAGAGGATGTGAGGCGGCTGACCTGCATCAATCCGCGGCGCGTGCTGGAGAGGTGCGCCAAGGGCGCGTGAGGAAGCGACTGCACACTTAGTCGCCTTACGCCTACTCTTTCGTTTTCGACAAAGTGACCGACAAAGCTCGCGACAAAGTAGGGGCTGCGGTCTCACTCGCTCTCCATGCACCATCCGCGCGCCTCCCCTGTCCACTGGCCGATTACCGTCAACCACAACTATGTGTTTGAGACTCGCCTTCAGATTGCCTATAATCGGTCTGAATTGATGCCACAAGAGTGACACAATCGTGTTTCGAGGGTATTATTAGCATGGGCGCGAACATGGAAATATACAAGAGTCTGGACGCTGTGTATGCCCAGCCCCGACTCGCCGGCTACATTCGCGTTCTGGAACGAGCCTGGAGCGAGCTCGATCTCTCGTCTGTGCTCTGCGTCAATCATGTTCCAACGCTCTACCGCATTGACAGCAAGAGTATTGTAGAGCCCGATACGCTTATTAAGCTGCATCGGCGGTTCTGGAATCAGGGTGTTGCTCGTGTCCTGCTCGTAGTTGACCCGAAAACCGCCTATCTCCTTTCCGGGCTCCAATGGCCACTTCAAGGAGGCCACCCCAAGATTACCGATCCGGATGACGCCGACTCACCGCTGCTGGATTTTCTAGAGCTTGCCACATTCTCGGAACAGGAACAGACAATCATCGAATCAGTCCGCACGGGCGATTTCTACCGGGTTTACAAAGATAAGTTTAAACAGACGCTGGCTGTAGATCAGTCCTTAACCGAGAACCTGATGAGCCTGCGCAACCACCTGATCCGTTCCGAAGGCGGGCCGAAGTTGCCGGATAATATCGCCCATAATTTTATCTGCCGCTTGTTGTTTGTCTGCTATCTCGTGGATCGGGGCATTGTTACGCTTGATCGTTACCCCGGCTTGCATTTGCACGAAGCCCTGTTCAAGATTGGAGATGCGGCACGCGCGCGCGATTACTTATATAAATTGTTCAAACGGCTCAAGCACGAGTTCAATGGCAGCATGTTTGACGCCGATCTCGACGCCGAGAAGGAATATCTTACTGCAGAGCGTATCAAAGCCGTCATTGACTTGCTTCGAGGAGACGAACCGGACACCCGCCAGCCATCACTGGGTTTCTGGGCCTACGACTTCAAGTTCATCCCAATTGAAACGATCAGCGGCATCTACGAGGGGCTACTGCCAAGACGCGGCAAAAGGGATCAGGGCGTCTATTACACGCCGCGCTTTCTAGCCGAGTTTGCCATCGATGTCGCCATTGGCGACAATAAGGATTGGCATAAGCTCCGCTATCTGGATCCCTCCTGCGGATCCGGTGTCTTCCTCGTGACGCTGTTCAACCGCCTAGCCACCTGGTGGGAGATCGAGCACCGTGACCAGGAGGAGGATGCCAACTACAATGAGAGGAAGGATGATGCCCTGCGAAAAATCCTGCGCAACCAAATCTGCGGCATCGACCGTAATGAGCAAGCCGGCATGCTGGCATGCTTCAGCCTCCATGTGGCATTGCTCGACGCCTTTAGTCCGGCGACGATCAGTGAATACATTAAGCAATCGAAGTTCCGTAAGCTTCCCAAGCTTATGGAAAGCCCCCCGGCTCATGCGGACGACGAAAACTATCTCCCGGTCATCCACACGCGTGACACCCTCAATCTTCAGACGGGTAATGACGAGGCTTTCAGGAACAGATTCGATGTGGTTATCGGCAACCCTCCATGGGGTGGTAAGGCACGGGGTTCGGGGGATATCGCGTTCCAATTTCTTGAAGGCGTAAAGCCGTTTACCAAACACGGCGGCAGCGCCTGTCTATTGCTCCCCTCGCGCCTCTTTCTCAACCTCAGCAGCAATGACTTTCAGGCGCAATGGCTTGCCAGAAACACGTTGCATCGCGTCGTCCAGTTGGCGGACTATAGATTTGTCCTCTTCTCCGAGGCGCAGTGCCCCTGCATGATTATAGCGTTCAGTCCCGAACCGCCAGCCAAGTCAACGCATGAGTTCCTGTACGACGCCCCCAAGTTCAACATCGCCTCACGGCGGCAGGGACTAGTGCTAATCAGCGAAGGGGATCGCAAGAGCGTTCCGCAGGCCAGGCTGCGGCAGGCTGCCGAACAGGGAATGGCGCCCATCACTTGGAAACGCCTTTTCTGGGGCACCCCGCGCGACCAGCGTTTTCTCAACCATCTGGATACATTCCCTCGCTTACGTGAGCGGTTTGCTGATCGAAAGTCTGGCTGGATAAAGGGACAAGGATTCATCCCGGACAAACGCGACAGGAAGGGTGTTCTGCCACGTCGCTGGTGGGAGGATAGTCATCTTTTTCTCAATGCAAAATCCCGTCGGTTCGGAACAGACAACATCCTGTTTGAGCAGGATTGTGAACAGGTAGGCCACCAGTTTGAGGTGCTGTATCGTTCGCCAGACAGGGAGTTGTTCCTGCCGCCCGCGATTCTTTTCAACCAAGGGTTCACGAAGTTCGTCTATACCGACTTCCCGGTTCTCTTTCGCGATGCCATTCAAGCCATCCACGCCCCCGCCGGAGAGGAGGATCTGTTGCTATTTCTGCTGGCGTTCCTGCAATCCGATCTGGCCTTGTATTGCTGTTTCCACAACAGCTCGATGCTTGGCATAGAACGCGATGTCGTGCGCTTGGAGGAGGTTCTCGATCTGCCGTTTCCTCTTCCTGCTGATGCCCCGTCAAAACAAGCCGCGCAGATCGTGCACAAGGTTGCCAACCGTTTGCGTGGTGAGAAGGCAACTCTACTGCGCCTGAAGCGGAATATGGATGACGCAGCATGGCTGGATGTGCGGGCGGCGCGAACACCCGGTCTCAAGCAGTTCCTTGATGAGATGGTCTGCCAATATTTTGACCTTGCCGAGTCAGCGTGCTGGCTGATAGCCGATACGGTTAATGTGTTCAAGCCAAGCTCGACCCCGACTACTGCCGACAAGTTCGACCTGCCGACGCTTTTGCCGGTTCAAGAGGCGGGCGAGGTTTCGGGATATACCGACGGCCTGCAAGCCTATGCCGATGCCCTTGTTTCGACGCTCAACGGCTGGGCCGAAGAACAGAACTCCGGCTGGCGTGTCGCCGCGCAAGGTGGCGTCGATGCCGCGAGCGGGCTTGCGTTGGTTTCGCTCACCTTGGTTCGCACACCGGAACCATACCAGGATGTGCCACTGACTGGTTCAGTCTGGAGACGACTGTTCGACACTTTTGCCGAACAGAGGGTCATTGAGCGCTACGAGCGACGGATATTCGGTTTCGATGGCGACACCTTCCACGTGCTGCGCCCGATGTCGCTTGCGAACTGGACGCGCACTGCCGCGCTCAACGATGCAGACGAACTGTTCGCCATGCTCCAGACAGGACGGAGGGCACACTGATGAACTCCGCATCTCCCCCTCAATCCTGGCGAATCAAACTGTTTCCCAAATCATATGTCCCCGTCCTGCTCCAGGACATCCTGGATGCCTTGCCCAGTCTCAAATCGCCGCCAGAAGATGTTACACGCCCAGAGGAGCACCTGAACCGACAACTTTATACCCTTCTCATGCGAAACCGGCGCTACTACAGCGGTCCGATAGAACCCAGTTACGAGCACTGGTTGCCGGATCTGAAGGGACGGGTTGACTTCTGTTTCAAGTGCGGTAAAGGAACAGAGACTTACTTTGCGGTCGAGGCCAAGCGACTCTTCATCACCTACCCAGGCGGGAAGAAGGCCGATCTGCTACAAGCCTACATTGACGAAGGGATGATGCGCTTCATCAAAGGCCGCTACGCCCCATTTCAGGAATCCAGCGCCATGCTGGCATACGTGTTTGACGCAACCTGTGCCGAGGCACGCAGCAGGGTCAAGGCCGCCATTGAAAACCGCCGTCACGAACTACGCCTGACGGCTGATTTCGGGACAAGTGCGCTCAAGGTAAAACCTCCTATCGACGAAACCCGCCACGTACTGGAATCAAAACCCTTTGTAATCTATCACATTTTCGCACAGCTATCCCCTCGACATGCGGATAATCTTGGCGTCTTGGCGGTTAATCACCTGTGTGCGGACGGCACGGAAGTCGTTCATCCTGTCTCATCCGGGCATCGCGAAGAGCGATAGCAGGCTGCTGGCGTTGAAGAGGGCGTGCATCACGATGGGTGTCAGCAGGTGCCCGGTCGCGATATAGCCCAGACCGCAGCCCAGGCCCACGCCCACTAGCGGCAGCAGGCTTCCGGCATGCATATGCAGCGCGGCGAAGAGTAGTGAAGACAGCAGCAGGGCGCGCCATGGTCGCATACCGTGACGCGCCAGCACGGGCAGCAGTATGCCCCGGAAGGCCACCTCCTCAACCACCGGCGCCACCACCAGCGCCGTAAAGATCACTACAACGACCCACGCCCAGCCGAGCTGGCCACCAGCCAGCCACTGCATCGCCTGTTGCTGCTCCAGCGGCCAGGCTATCCGTTGCAGTACGAGGGCGCCGCACAAGGCCAGCAGCCAGACCGGCATCAGCAGCATGATGCCCCCGCGCAGACCGGCACCAACGGCCGCGCGCACACTCTCCCGCCGGTCGCTGCCGGCCGCGCCCAAAAGCAGGCGCCAGCCATGCTCCGCATGGCGCATGCAAACGGCAATCGCCAACACCATCAGGAGCGTCTGCAGCAAACTGCCCGAAAGCAACGAGAATAGCGAGGGCGGCAACGCTGCGGCCGCTGACTCAGGCTGCAGCATCTGCAGTGCCGTCAGCGCAAGTCCCCAGCCAAAGACCAGCAGCAGCGGCCAGACATCCAGGCCGGCGGCCGGCAAGGCCGCCAGCCGCTTGCTCACCCGCCGCCGAGCCGCGCCCCAGTCCGCGAACACCCGCACCAGTTGCTGCCAAAGCAGCACCACCCCCAGCATCCCCAGCACAAGGATGAGCCAGATGGCCACCACGAACGGCGGCGCGGGGAGTTGAACTTCAGGGGTGAGGGGCATTATTAGGGTTCAGGGTTCAGTGGAGCCGCTGCCCTGCAGGGCGGCGGCAGTAGCAGTAGGCAGTAGCAGTAGGCAGTTATTGCGACCACACAGTGGCTCGCAATTTAGAGGGTAAAAGCGCTGCGCTGCCCTTTCGCCGCCCAGTGGCACACCTTGTCTCAACACCTTGTCTCCACACTTTGTCTCCACGCTTTGTCGGCTACGCTTCGTCCCCCCACTTTGTCCCTACGCTTTGTCGAAAGTCGTCTCCGGAGGCGGATACGGAGATCCGCCACAACGAAAAAGGCTCTGGGCGGGCGCGAGCCGCGGAGAAGTCTTGGGTAAGGGTTCACTTTGTCGTTTTGTCGGTAACTTTATCGGAAGCAGTCTCTGTTGGCGGACACGGAGGTCGGCCCGACAAAGCCGGGCGCTGGAGGTGTCGCGGGTTAGGTGCTATCATACCGTATCCCCGCCCCCACGGCCAACCCGAAACCCGAAAGCCGGGAGCCGAAAGCCGGGAGTCTCTTGCAAAACCATCGTGGCATGGGCGTCCCGCCCATGGATGGATCACGGGCAGGATGCCCGTGCCACATGCCCGCAGGCAAGGGTTCCGGCTGAAGCGCCCGTGGCATGGGCGTCCCGCCCATGGCCGGATAAAAAAAAGATGAAAAAAGAGCGCTACACCTATTGACTTGCGGTGTCAGAAAGTGTTTAATGGTGGCACCAAAGGTCAAGAAATGTCAGACGGAGACGACAAGGTTGTATCGCAGGGGCGCGCCGGTTCGCTACTGGGGCGTTTTCCCTGCCGTCTTGACCCCAAGCGGCGGATCACGATTCCGGCGACTTTCCGCAACCGCATGGGCAACCCTACCTATGTCTACGTCCTCCCGGACCTCAACCGGCTCAACTGCCTCAACATCTTTCCGCCGGATGAGCTCGAGGCCCGTCTCGACAAGCTGCGTGCTTCGGCGCTGACCGATAAGCGGGTCTCGGAGTTCGTGACCTGGGTAGGCTCGATTTCGGAGACGCTGGATGTTGATTCGCAGGGCCGCATCAGGATCTGCGATACCTTGCTTAACCGCATAGGCGTGAAGCGTGACCTGGCACTGATCGGAGCCTTCAACCGTATCCAGGTATGGGCGGAGGAGTCGGCACCGGCAGAGCAGGAAGCCTTCGAGAAGTTCGCCGATGCGGCCAGGGAGATAGGTTTTTAACCATGCAGGTGGCACCATGCATATTCCGGTCATGTTGCAGGAGACAGTAGACTGCCTGGCAGTCCGTCCCGGCGGCGTCTATCTGGACGCCACCCTGGGCGAGGCCGGCCATGCCGTCGAGATCCTGCGCCGTGCCGCTCCCGGGGGCCGTCTGCTGGGCATCGACCGCGATCCGGTAGCCATCGCGCGCGCTTCGGCGCGCCTGCAGGAGGCAGCGCCGGGTGCCGCGGTCTGCGTGCAGGGCAACCATGCCGATCTGGGTGTACTGGCGGATGAGCACGGCTTTCCGGCGCTGGACGGCGTTGTGATCGACACGGGCGTCTCCTCGGGGCAGCTTGACGAGGCGGAGCGCGGCTTCAGCTTCATGCGGGACGGCCCGCTCGACATGCGAATGGATCCGACACGCGGCGAGACGGCCGCGGAGCTGCTGGCGCGCCTCGACGCGGAGGGGCTGGCGGAGTGTTTCCGCACGCTGGGCGAGGAGCCGGGCGCCATGCGGATAGCCCGCGCGATCATCCGCGAGCGCGAACGGCGGCCGATCACGACCACGCTGCATCTGGCGGAGGTTGTCACGCGCGCCCTTGGCGGGCGCGGCAACTACCGTCGGCATCCGGCCACGCGCGTCTTCCAGGCGCTGCGGATGGCCGTGAATGGCGAGCTGGAGGCGCTGGAGGCGGCGCTCGAGGCGGCGCTGACGCGCCTGCGTCCGGGTGGACGGATGGCCGTCATCACCTTCGAGAGCCTGAACGACCGCCTGGTCAAGCAGACCTTCACGGAGCACGTGGGACGCGAGATTTCGCTGCAGCAGGGCGGCTCGCGCTGGGAAGGGCGTCTGCCGCGCATGACCTGGGTCGCGCGCCGCGCCATGCGGCCCGCGGAAGAAGAGGTGCGCCGCAACCCGCGCGCACGCGGCGCCAAACTGCGTGCCGTCAGCCGCCCGGCAGGCGGCGAAGAGAGTTTTAGGGATCGGGTGCCCCAGAGCACCCTGAAGACAACTTACACAGGAGAAATTGTATGAGACTCACTAAAAGAACAAGGCGCAACCGCAAAAGAAAGCTCCACTCCGCCGTATCAATGCCGCGGCGCTGGGCCAGTCTGCTGCTGGTGATGCTCGGCTTCGGCCTCATCTACGTGCTGGCCGACACCGCATGCCGTGGGATCAGCGAGAATATCCGCGCCCTGGAGAGCGAGCAGGAGGACATTGCCTTCAAGCTGCGCCGCGAGCAGAACCGCTGGAGCCTGATGACCACCAGTGATCAGATCGAGCTTGCACTCAACCGTCATGGCCTGGACATGACACTGCCGCGTGGCGAGCAGGTCGTGCGCCTTGATGCCGCGTCCGGTGGCGACTACCGTCCGCGCGACCAGTTTGCCAACCGCTAGCATCATCGCCCGTCCCAATGGACGGGCGGCGGGGGAGAAAGATGCCGGTGAAAGGCCAAAGGTTGCGCTTCTGGGCCGTACCCGCCCTGTTGCTCGGCTGGTACCTGCTGCTGGTCGTGCGGGCTGCCCACCTGCATCTGGGTGACCACACACCCCGCAATCGTTTTGTCTTGAAGCGCAGTCTGCCCGCCGCGCGCGGGTTCATATACGACCGCGCGGGGCGGCCGCTGGCCATTACACAGCCCGGCCGACGCATCTTTCTCGACTACTCCTGCCTTGCCACAAACCACAACGTGCCCAGGATCGCCTCGGTCGTCGCGGAGCTGACCGGGCGCGACACCGATGCGGTGCTGCTGGACTTCCGTTCGCGCCGCTCCAAGTACATGGTGCAGGGCATCAGCTTCGACGACCGCGCGCTTGAACTGGTGACCAACAAGACCATCTACAGCGGCGTGGGGCTGGAACGCGTGATGCGGCGGCAGTATCCGCTGGGACGTTGTCTCTCGCATGTCATCGGCTTCGTGAACCGGTATGAGGATGGGTTGGCCGGCATCGAGTGGCAGTACAACCGGTACCTGCGGGGAACAGACGGCTTCATCGAAAGCACGCGGGACGGCGACGGGTACGAAATCCGCTCGCGCCGCGCCACCACCGCAGACCCGATAGACGGTGCCCACGTCCACCTTACCATTGACCAGACGCTGCAGAAGAAGGCGGAGGAGATTCTGGCGGAGGGCGTGGCGCACGCCAATGCCGTCGGCGGGCAGGTCATCGTGCAGTTGGTCAAGACCGGCGAGATACTCGTCATGGCCGCGCTCCCCGACTTCGACCCGTCACACTACCGCGATGTGCCCTCGAAAGTCTGGAACAACCCCAACATCTGCTCAGTTTACGAGCCGGGCTCGACCATGAAGTCGATAATTGTGGCCGCCGCACTTAACGAGGGGCTTATCACACCCGACTCGGTCTTCGATGTCGGTCACGGCTCGTGGCACTATGGTGGCCATATTCTGCGCGACAAGGTCTACGGTCGCGTGGATGTGCGCACCATCCTGAAGAAGTCGAGCAACATCGGTGCCGCCATGATCGGGCTGCTACTGGGCAACCGGCGCATGGAGTGCTACCTGCGCGGCTTCGGTTTCGGCGAGCCGCTGGGCATCGATCTCCCGGGCGAGGCGCGTGGCCTCCTAAAGCCGTCCTCGCGCTGGTCAACGGTCACGCCAACCCGTATCGCGATCGGCCAGGGCGTCTCGGTAACCGCACTGCAGATGCTCAACTCCTACTGCACAATCGCCAACGGCGGGCACCTCATGCGTCCCTATGTGGTCTCAAAGGTTGTCTCCCCGAGCGGCGAGACGATCCTGCAAAACGGCCCGACGGTTATCGGGCGCCCCATCCGGCCGGCAGTCGCCGCCCAGGTGCGCGAAATGCTCGTCTCGGTTACCGAGGGGGGCACGGGACGCCGCGCGGCCGTCGAGGGCTACACCATCGCCGGCAAGACCGGCACGGCGCAGCAGGTGGTCAACGGCGCCTATTCGCAGACCGACTACTGGGCCTCGTTCGTCGGTTTCGTGCCCGCCGAGGATCCCGTTTTCGGCATGCTCGTGGTCATCGACCGCCCCCGCGGTCTGCGGACGGGCGGTGCCGTCTCGGCCCCCGTCTTCTCGCGGCTGGCCCTCGTCGTGGCGCGCTATCTTGAACTACCCATCACGGCACCGTCGGACGCCGAGCTGGAGGCACTATGAAACTCACGGATTTACTACGGCAGGTGGAGGTCGTGACGCGCACAGCGCCCGACACTCTGGAAGTCACGGGCGTCTCCTGCGATTCGCGCCAGACGCGTGCCGGCGACCTCTTCGTAGCCATCAGCGGCACCCGCGACGAGGGCTACCGTCACATCGAGCAGGCCGTGGGCCGCGGCGCCGTGGCCATCGCGTCGGAACGCCCGCCGCCACCCACCGGGCCGCTCTGGATCCAGTTGACCCACGCACGCGCCGCCCTGGCGCGCATGGCCTGCACCATCCACCAGAATCCGTCGCACACACTCGCGGTCTACGGCGTCACCGGCACCAACGGCAAGACCACCGTGGCCGGTCTCTTCCGCGATGCCCTACAGGACGCCGGACGCAAGACCGGCCTGATCTCCACCGTCGAGTACGCCTACGGCGAGCGCGTGATAGCCGCCACACGGACAACCCCGGATAGCTGCGAGCTTCAGGGCCTGCTGGCCTCCATGCGCGGCGATGGTTGCACGGCGGCCGTCATGGAGGTCTCCTCGCACGCGCTCGACCAGCACCGCACCGGCAGCATGCGCTTCGCCGGGGCGGCCTTCACCAACCTGACGCGCGACCACCTCGACTACCACCAGGATTTCGAGAGCTACTTCACCGCCAAGCGCCGCCTCTTCGAGCAGATGGCCGAAGAGAACCCCGGTGCGCCGGCTGTGATCAACCGCGACGATCCCTACGGTGCGCGGCTGCTCGACGACGCCGCGCGCCTCGGACTGCGTCCCATAAGCTACAGTCTGGAGGGCGAGGCGGATATCCGCGCCGCCGACCTCATGCTGGATGCGCAGGGCTCGCACTTCACACTCGTCACCCCCGCAGGCGAGGTACGCCTCGAGGCGGCCCTGCTGGGACGCTATAACGTGGCCAACGTGCTCTGCGTGACCGGTCTGGCGCTTGGTGCCGGCATCCCGCTGGAGAGCGTGACCGGCACCCTGCGCCGCGCACGTCCGCGCTGGGGACGGCTCGAGAAGATCGAGACGCCCCACCCCGCCTCCATCTTTGTGGACTACGCCCACACCGACGACGCCCTGGCCAACGTGCTCCGCACACTGCGCGAGATCGCACCACGCCGCCTGATCGTCGTCTTCGGCTGCGGTGGCGACCGCGACCGCGCCAAGCGCCCGCTGATGGGCCGTGTCGCCGCCACACTCGCCGACCAGGCGATTGTGACCACCGACAACCCGCGCACCGAGGATCCGCTGGCGATCATCGCCGAAATCACCGCCGGTATGGAGGGACACGACTTCATCGTCGAGCCGGACCGGCGCGCCGCCATCGCGCGCGCCCTGGAGATCGCCAAGGCCGGCGACATCGTGCTCATCGCCGGCAAGGGGCACGAGACCTACCAGGAGGCCAACCACCGCGTAACGGCCTTCGACGACCGTGCCGAAGCCAGGAGTCTAGCCGCCAATGTCCGCTAAAGTCACCACGCCCCTGCTGACGGATCAGCCCTTCGATCCGCATGAACTGGCTGCCTGGTGCGGCGGAACCTGGGATGCGCCACCGGAAATCATCCGCGGCGTGATGCACGACAGCCGCGCCATCCGTCCGGGCAACCTCTACGTGGCCCTGCCGGGCGCGACGGTTGATGGTCATGCCTTCGTGGCGCAGGCCTTGCAGGCGGGCGCTGCCGGTGCGCTGGTGCAGGCCGGCTGGCAGCCGGAAACCGCGGCGGATACATCACGGCACCTGCTGCGCGTGCCCGCGACGCTACCGGCGCTGATGGATCTCGGCCGAGGCTACCGCCGCGCCGTCGCCCCCTTCATGATCGGCGTCACCGGCAGTGTCGGCAAGAGCACGGTCAAGGAGTGGACGGCCGCGCTGCTGGCGAGCACCTATCCCACCGCCGCCACCTGCGGCAACTTCAATACCGACATCGGCCTGCCGCTCAGCCTGCTGCAGATGCCGCGTCAGACCGGGTACGGAGTCTTCGAGCTCGGCATCAGCCATCCCGGCGAGCTGCGTCCGCTCTGCGGCGTGCTGGAGCCCGACGCGGCGATTATCAGCATGATCGGCCCGGTGCATCTCGAGTTCTTTGGCAAGATCGAGGCCATTGCCGATGAGAAGGCCGAGCTGCTGCGCGCCGTGCCGCAGTCGGGATTCGCCGTGCTGGATGCGGATGCACCGCTATTCGACTTCCTGCGGCTGCAGACGCGCGCACGCGTGATCACGGTGAGCCGCGCGGGTGCCGCGGCCGACTACCAGGCCACGGCGATTGATGCGCGCACGGGGAGTTTCCGCGTGCAGGGTGCGGCCGTGGACGGCGTGATCGAACTGCGGCTCGGCGTTCCCGGCGAGCACCAGGTGCTAAACGCGTTGCTGGCCGTGGCTGCGGCACGCGCCTGCGATGTACCGTGGGAGGCCATTGCCGAGGCCCTGCCGCGGCTGCCGCGCATGACCATGCGCTGGGAGCAGAGCGAGTGGCGCGGTGTGACGATTGTCAACGACGCCTACAACGCCAATCCCGTCTCCATGGAGGCCGCCATCAGGACCTTCGCACGGGTGGCCGAGGGACACCGGCGGCTGCTGGTGCTGGGCGAAATGCGCGAGTTAGGCGACAATGCGGCGGCCTTCCATGCCGCGAGCGGTACCGCCGTGGCGGCCAGCGGATGCGAGGTGCTCATAGCCGTGGGCGCTGCGGGCGCATGGATTGCCGAGGCCGCGCTTGAACACGGTTTTTGCGGAAAGATCGTGCGGGTGGCGGACGCCGATGCGGCGGGCGAGGCACTGGCCGCACTGGCCGTGCCGGGCGACTGGGTATTGCTGAAGGCCTCCCGCGGCGTGCATCTGGAGCGGGCGGTGGCACGCTGGCAGCAAGGCGTACCTGCCGAACCGGCGCGGAAGGATGGTGCTACGCCATGAAGGATACGGCCAGATTCGTCCATCAGCGCGCCTGCGTGCTGGGGGGGGGCGTCAGCGGCATCGCCGCGGCACGGCTGCTGGCGCTGCATGGCGGGTGCGTGACACTGCTGGACGCGGCCCCGGAGGCGCAACTCACACAGGCACGCGAAGCGCTGGCGGGGAGCGGCGTGCTGCTGCGGGGCGGCGTGGGCGAGACGTTGCCGGACGAGCCCTTCACGCTCTGCATCGCCAGTCCATCGTTCGCGCCGGAGCACCCCTGGCTGCGTGCCTGCGCGGAGCGCGGCATCCCCGTGGCCGGCGAGATGGAGCTGGGCTACGCCTTCTGGCGTGGCAAACTGCTGGCGGTAACCGGCAGCAAGGGCAAGAGCTCGGTCGTGAAACTCTGTGCCGAGACCCTGACGGCCGCCGGGCTGGAAGCCGTGCCGGCCGGCAACTACGGCCTGCCGCTGAGCGCCTGCGTGCTGGATCACCCCGCCCTGCCGTGGGCAGTGGTAGAGGTGAGTTCCTTTCAACTGGAGCAGGTGGCGGCCTTCCGCCCCGATGTGGCGATCCTGCTGAACCTGCAGGCTGACCATCTGGACCGGCACGGTACAATGGAGACCTACGCGCGGCTCAAGTTCCGCCTCTTCGCGCAGCAGGGTGCCGGCGATCACGCGATGCTGCCGGAGGGGATGGATGTACCGAAGCCGCTGCCGCCCGGACTCGCGGTACAGACCTTCGGCAGCAGTGGCGATGCCTCGTGGCGCTACACGCCAGGCCGCATCACGGGCGAGGCCGGTGGTACAGCCGTCACACTGGATTTTGCAGGGACCTGGTTCGACAATCCGGTGCTCGGCAAGGCGGCGTCCGCCGCAGCCGGAGCCTTATGCGCCTGCGGCCTGATGCCCGCGCAGATCGGGGCCGGGCTGGCGGCCTTCCGCCCCCTGCCCCACCGCATGCAGCGCCTTGGCACGCACAATGGTGTGGTATATATTAACGACTCCAAGGCAACTAGTTTGACAGCACTGGCGGCAGCCCTTAATATGACACTTGAACCAGTACGTCTTATCGCGGGCGGGCGCTTGAAAGAGTACGATCTGGACGCGGTAAAAGAGGTGCTGGCATTAAGAGTCAAAAAGGTTTATCTTATTGGCGAATCGACCCATGCCCTATTGAAGGCATGGTCGCCGGTGGTTGATTGTGCCGACTGCGGCGACATGGCGAGGGCCGTGGCGCAGGCGGCACTCGAGGCGGCACCCGGAGAGGCAGTCCTGCTCTCCCCGGGGTGCGCCAGCTTCGACCAGTTTGACGGGTATGCGCAGCGTGGCGACTGTTTCGCCCGCCTGGTGCAGAGGTTGTAAAAGACGGCATGACGAGGAAAAGCGAGATGAAGAGCAATGGTTTCACCAGGATTATTTTTGGCGTAGCCGCCGTGATCGGGTTCGGCCTGGTACAGGGCTGTTCCACGATCCATAGCGGCGGAGAGGCTGAGGACATGCGGTTGCGTCCGATGCCAGAGGCGCTCGAGCCGGCACCGATAGAGGTGGTGCAACCGGTCGTTATCGAGAGTCCAGTCGCCACTACGCGGCCCGTGACACCCCCCGCGCCAGTGGCGCGTCCCGAACTGACCACCTCCTATACCGTGAAGGCGGGCGACACCCTCTCCGGCATTGCCTACCGCTACAAGCTGCGCTGGCAGGATGTGGCGGCCGTCAACCCCGGCATCAACCCCAACCGCCTGCTGGTGGGCGAGGTCATCCAGCTTCCCGGCAAGGTGGATGTCGCCAAGCCCGCCCGTGCGCTCCCCGCCAAGTCCGCGGCCAAGGCAGCCGCCGGCGGCTACACGGTGAAGGCCGGCGACTCGCTCTCGGTCATCGCCCATCGCCACGGCATCAAGACCGCCGATCTCAAGAAGGCCAACAACCTGACGAGCGACAGCATCTTCGCCGGCCAGAAGCTGGTCATCCCAGGTGGCAAGACCACCGCGACGGTAAAGTCGCTCACGACGGCGAAGCCCCCGGCGCAGTCGCCCCAGCAGGTTAAGCAGCCGGCTCCGGTTGCACCGCCCACCCCGACGCTTGACGCGCTCGAGCTGCCGACGCCGGCCGCTCCGGTCATTGAAGCGCCTGCGGCACCCGATGCACCACCGGTTCCGCCCCTGCCTGCACCGACCGCTGCCAAGCCTGCGGAGACCACCGGTTACCAGACCCACATCGTGGCCAATGGCGAGGATCTATACTCCGTGGCCGTACGCTGGTGCGTGAGCCTCGAAGCCCTCAAGGCCGCCAACAACCTGACGAGCCATGAGCTGACACCCGGCACCGTGCTGAAGATCCCGCCGGCACCGACGGACAACTGATTGACTAGGGAACCTGCGGCGTGCGGCGGACTGTCACACTCTTTCTTTGTGCGCTGGCCCTGCTCGTGACCGCAGGCCTCATCCTGGTCTATAGCGCCAGCTCGACCTACTACCGGAACAGCCCCAACCATTTTGTGATACGCCAGGGAATCGCCCTGGCGTTGAGCCTGTGCGTGGGTATAGTGGTGGCGCGGATCGACTACCACTTCTGGTCGCGCCCCTGGGTTTTGACACTTATCACGATCCTGACGCTGGCCGGTCTTTGCGCGGTTTTTCTCTTTCCCGTAGTCAAGGGCAGCCGCCGGTGGATCGACCTCCGCATCTACAGTGTGCAGCCGAGCGAGTTCGCCAAGATCAGCATCCTGATCGTTCTGTCCACCTGGTTCGACCGCGTGGGGCCGCGATCATCCAGCTTCCTGCGCGGATTTCTTATCCCGGGGCTGATCGTGGCGGTGATGACGGCTCCCATACTCCTGGCACCCGACCTGGGCGCGACAGCGGTAATCGTGGTCGTGGCCGCCACGGTCTTTCTGGCGGCAGGCACGCGGCTGAGCTACATGTTCGCCTCCGTGCCGGTGGCAATCGGCGGATTGGTGCTCATCCTGCTCAAGGACGCGCACCGCAGGGGGCGCATGATGGACTTTTTGGCCGGACTTTTCGGAAAGGATGGCGCACAGGCGTACCAGACGATACAGTCGCTCAATGCCTTTGTCATCGGCGGCCCCCTCGGCGTGGGGCTCAACAACAGCATCCAGAAGTACCGCTATCTGCCCGAGGCGCATACCGATTTCATCTACGCCATCGCCGGCGAGGAGCTGGGCCTGGCTGCCTCGCTCATCATCATCCTGCTCTTCGGCATACTGCTGATCTGCGGCACCCGGATCGCCAGCCGCGCACCCGACCGCCTCGGGCGCTTCCTGGGACTGGGCCTGACGGTACTGCTCTGCTTCGAGGCGGGCTTCAACATGGGCATGGTCATGGGATGCCTGCCCACCAAGGGGCTGGCGCTCCCCTTCGTCAGCTACGGCGGCTCAAGCCTGATGGCCTCGATGATCGCCGTCGGGATGCTGCTCAACATCGCCCGGCAGAGCTTTGTGGCCGAAGCCGAAGCGCCATCCAGCATGCGCAACGCCTTGCAACACATCTGACAACCTAACCACACTTGATCGGAGATTAACCATGGGCATCAGCCTCGGACTCGTAGGACTCGGCAGTTTCGGCTCCTGTTTCGCACCGCTCTTCAAGAACCACCCCTGGGTTGACCGCATCGGCCTGTGCGATACCGAGCCGGACCGCGTGGCGCGCTTTTTCAAGGATCCCTTCTATGCCGACAAGGTCAGCGAGGCCGACTGCTTCTCGTCGCTCGACGAAATCTGCCGTGCCGATTTCGATGCGCTCGTGATCATCACCCAGCCCTGGCTGCACGCGCCACAGTGCATCCAGGCCATGGAGAGCGGCAAGCACGTCTACAGCGCCGTGCCCATCATCAGCATCCCCGACGACGACGAGACGCTCGACTGGTGCGACAAGCTGGTGGATACCGTCAAGCGTACCGGACAGCAGTACATGCTGGGCGAGACCACCTACTACCGTCCGCAGGCGCAGTTCTGCCGCCGCATGGCAAAGTCGGGCAGCTTCGGCGACTTTGTCTACGCCGAGGGCGAGTACTTCCATGACGTCGATAGCGGCTGCAACCTGCGCCAGGTCAACGCCTCGCGCGCCAACAGCAAGCCCGGACGCGAGTGGCAGGAACTGCGCCAGAAATACATCCGGGTCGGCCATCTCTCGGGCCCCATGCACTACCCCACCCACTCCACCAGCGGTCCCGTCTGCGTCATGAATGCGCACGCGGTCGAGGTCACGGCCTATGGCTACCGCAACCGCACAAACGACCCCTTCTTTGCCGACAGCGCCTTCTCCAACGAGATGGCGCTCTTCCGCATGAGCAACGGCGCGACCGTGCGCATCTGCGAGATGCGCGAGACCCCCGGATGTCCCGGCCATGAGAGCGAGACCTTCCGCGTCTTCGGCACCCTGGGCAGTTTCTCCGAGAACCGCTGGTGGAGCATCAAGCGTCCCGACTTTGCGAATATCGATCTCGAGGCACTGCCCAAGCCTGAGTACCGCGCCCTCAAGGAGCAGGAGATGTTCGATCCCCTGCCCCCCGAGGTCGAGCTGGCCTTCAAGCAGGCGTACAATCCGGAAAAGAGCATGGACGAGCTGCGCGAGAGCGACTTCCACCCCTGGGGCCATGGCGGCTCGCACCCCTATCTGGCCCACGAGTTCGTCTCGGCCGTGCGCGACAACCGCATTCCGGCAATCAACATCTGGGAATCCGTGCGCTACATGGCCATGGGCATTGCCGCCCACCGCTCCGCGTTGAAAGATGGCGAGACGCTGCCAGTACCGGACTGGGGCGATGCACCCTCGGCTTAGTGAACCCCCAACTGCCATGCAGGAAATCAAGCTCTTCGTGCTCCAGGGCTGCTCCTACTGCCACCGGGCACGCGAGATGATCGACGCCATTCTGGCCGAGCATCCCGAGTATGCCAAGGTGCCCCTCACGGTGATTGACGAGTGGCAACAGCCCGACATTGCCGACAAGTACGACTACTACTACGTGCCCTCGATCTTCATCGGCGATGAGAAGCTGATGGAAGGCCCGCCCTCCCGCAAGGCCATCGAGGCAGCCTTCGCCAAGGCCGCCGCCCCGCGGGGCGGCGGCAGTAGGCAGTAGGCTGTGGCAGTTATTGCGACCACACAGTGGCGCGCAATTTAGAGGGTAAAAGCGCTGCGCTGCGCCCAGTGGCACACCTTGTCTCCACACCTTGTCTCCACACTTTGTCTCCACACCTTGTCTCCACACCTTGTCTCTACACCTTGTCGGTTACGCTTCGTCCCGCACTTTGTCCCTACGCTTTGTCGATTGCGACAGGAGAGCTGATGGGTTGATTCTCGTCCTCGTCCTCGTCCTCGTCCTCGTCCTCGAGACCTCCGGCACTACCGGAACTGGCGACAGGTATCGACGGGTATCGACAGGTGGCGACATGATCGATGGCCATCTGCGAATGGTGTCCCAATGTGGCGCGGACATTCCTGTCTGCGCGGACATGCGAGGGCAGACAGGAATGTCTGCCCCACACTGCCTGCCGTTTTTAAGCCTTTGCGGCTGTACTGGGACTGCCCGCTAACTCAACCCCCATCGACCCCGGCCGACCCCCGTCGACCCCCGTCGAAGCTGATTGCCGACGGTGGCGCCCCCACCATCACCATCCTGCCAGAGCCACCCACTCAAATCCGCGGACATCTGCGACATATGCGCCTGCAAAGCATGACATCTGCGGTTGAACCAATTCCCCTCTTGGCGTCCTTGGCGTCTTGGCGGTTCAAAACATCATCCTCTAACAGCATCTCCCCTTCCGCGCAAATCCGCGAAATCCGTAGCTCTCCCCCTCCGCGCAAATCCGCGTCATCCGTAGCTCAAAAAACCAGTCGCAGCCACCGCATCGCGCATGATCCCGCGCGCAGCTCCCCAATCACAAATCTAAAATCAAATCCAAAATCTTCCCGCCCACCCTACTTGTCGGACTCTTTCTCTTTGCTCTCCCCGTCAGACGGCAGCAGGGCATCCAGCGCGGCGAACTGGTTGAAGATCGAAGGTGCCAGCTCTTCACGCTGGGCTGTGCCACCCTCGTAGTGACCGGCGAGAAGGTTCTTCTCGTGCTCGTGGTCGTGGCAGTAGATGCAGAGCAACTCCCAGTTGCTACCGTCGGGCGGGTTGTTGTTGTGGTTGTGATCCCGGTGGTGGACAGTCAGCTCCTTGAGCCGCCGCCCCTCGAATTCGCGTCCGCAACTGGCGCAGACATGCGGCAGCAGCTTGAGCGCGCGCTCGCGGTAGCCATCGCGCCGCTCCTTCTGCTCGCGCCGCAACTCCGTCGTGATCTGTTCACGGCGTTCCGCATCGGCTGGTGGGCGCGGCCGCCTCATGCGCGGATCCCGCTGGGTGCCGGCCCTATGGGCGCACGCTGCTCGAGCGGAACATAGCTGCGGCGCGGCGCCACGCTCTTGTAGGCCGGACGGATGATCTTGCCGCGGTTGGCCAGTTCCTCGATGCGGTGGGCGCTCCACCCGACGATCCGCGAGACGCCGAAGAGCGGAGTGTAGAGTTCCGGTGGAATCTCCAGCATCCGGTAGAGGAAACCCGAGTAGAAGTCGATGTTGGCGCTGACGCCCTTGTAGATCTTGCGATGGCGGCTAACCACCTCGGGAGCCAGACGCTCGACCGTGCGGTAGAGTTGCATCTCGTCATCCAGTCCCTTCTCATGCGCCAGCCGCTCCACCTGCTCGCGCAGGATCAGCGAGCGCGGGTCGGAGACGGAGTAGACCGCGTGTCCGACGCCGTAGATCAGCCCCGAGCGGTCGAAGCCCTCGCGGCGGACGAGCAGGTCGAGATAGCCCTCGACATCCTTCTCGTTGCGCCAGTCCTTCACCGTGCTCTTCAGATCGTCCATCATCCGCACCACCTTGCCGCTGGCACCGCCGTGGCGCGGTCCCTTCAATGCGCAGAGGGCCGCCGTGATGGCGGCGTAGGTGTCCGTGCCGGTGGAGGTGACGACATGCGTGGTGAAGGAGGAGTTGTTCCCGCCGCCATGCTCGGCGTGCAGCACCAGCGCCAGATCCAGCAACTGGGCCTCGAGCGGGGTGTAGTGTCCGTTCTTGCGCAGTATGTTGAGGAAGTAGGCGGCGGTGGGGAGGTCGGACGAGGGTTCGCGCAGCACCAGCGTCTTGCCATGGTGGCGGTAGACGTAGGCACGGTAGCAGTAGGCCGCCAGCAGCGGAAAGACCGCGATCAGCCGCAGACACTGGCGCAGGACATTGGGAATATCGATGGCGTCGGGATTGTCGTCCAGCGTATAGAGCGACAGCAGCGACTGCGCCATGGCGTTCATGATGTCGCGGCTGGAGAGCTTGAGGATCGAATCCTGGACGAAGTCGTTGGGCAGTCCGCGGTTGGAGTAGAGCAGGCGCTCGAAGGAGCCCAGCGCCTCCGCATCCGGCAGTTCGCCGAAGAGCAGCAGGTAGGCGGTCTCCTCGAAACCGAAGCGTCCCTCCGACAAGAATCCGTTCGCGAGCTCGTTGATCCCGATGCCGCGGTAGATCAGGTTGCCGGGGCCGGTCATGGTGCCGTCTTCCGCCTCGGTGTTCGCGAGCACATCGCCGATCTCCGTGAGCCCGGCCAGCACGCCCTTGCCGTTCAGATCACGCAGGCCGCGCTTCACGTCGTACATGGAATAGAAGGAGGAGTCCACCTGGCAACTGGTCTCGGCCATGGCGGCCAGCGGAGCAATAAGATCGGGATGTTGGGATGTCATGGTTCTGTCTGCTTCACGCGCCGGATGCCGCTGGAAAGAGAGAGCCTGTCCCTCACGCGGCCGACCGGTAGGGGAATTCGCGTAAAAGAGTAATATATCATCCCCCTTCCTGACCGACAATACGCTTTTCGGCGGCACGGGCGCCGGCTGGAAGGTGAGAGACGCCACTTTGACGCGAGCTTTATCGGTAACTTTGTCGCCCTTGTCGCCTGCTGTCGATTATTTCTCACAGAGGCACGGAGGCACAGAGGCGCGGAGGAGTTCTAAAGTTCGGAAGTTCTAAAGTTTGGCTGCCGCCTGTACCGAGCCGCCCTGCTGGTGTCGAACCGCCAAGACGCCAAGGCCGCCAAGGGGATTTGATTTAGATTTGTGATTTGCGACTTGTGACTTGTGATTTGGCAGTGGCTTCCCGTTCGCTCCCGATGCGCTCTGGAGCCCGCGGTCTCCGCGGTGCATTGATGCGGCGCATGATTGTCGTACGTTACCGCACGTTCCATCACCTATCCGCCTATGCGGGAACTGCCCCAATGTGGCGCGGACATTCCTGTCTGCGCACGTCCACGAGGGCAGACAGGAATGTCTGCCCCACACTAGCACGTTCCATCGCTGCGGCTAGCCGGGACTGCGTCGCCGCACCTGTGCTGGCGCGCCTTTGCGGAAGCTTCCCAAAGACGCGACGACAATCGGCGACGGCCTATCATCCGGCGAAAAGACGCCTTATTCCATGACTATGTCCCGCCCCTTCAGGGCTAGTCATTTTTTTGCCAGTTACCCAGGGCGTTGCCCTGGGCTGGTATATCGCGCCCCTTCAGGGCTTTCATCAACTTTGTCGCGAGCTTTGTCGTTAACTTTGTCGAAAGCTTAAGATTTAGCGGGTGGATGAAGTGTGCCGTTTAAGAGTGAGTTTAAGAGTGGGATTAAGTGGGTGCTGCGCGCCTACCACCTTGTCTCAACACCTTGTCTCCACACTTAGTCGCCGTACACTTAGTCGTCTTACACTTAGTCGCCGCACTTAGTCTTCCCTCTGTCTGTCCCTGAATTTCGACTAAGTGTTCGGACTAAGCGTGAAGCGACTAAGTGTGAGGACTAAGTGTGGGGGACTAAGTGTACCGCGAGTCGCACCAGAACAAGCTCAGGGTTCAGCGAACCGAAACGGCCGCCGTGTGGTGTCTCAGTCTAGGCATACCCGTGCGGGTGAGCCTGGTGCCAGCGCCAGGCGGTAGCGACGATCTCGTCGATTTCAGTAAAGCGCGGCTGCCAGCCGAGTTTCTCTCCGGCGAGCGCGGCGCGTGCCACCAGCCGTCCGGGATCGCCCGGTCGGCGTGGCGAGATGATCGCCGGGATCGGATGGCCGGTGACGCGGCGGCACGCCTCGACGACCTCCTTGACTGAGAAGCCGCGCCCTGTGCCCAGATTCATCGCGCCGGTCACGCCCCGCTCGAGCGCCTGCAAGTGAGCCTCGGCAAGGTCAACGACATGCACGTAGTCGCGGATGCAGGTGCCGTCGGGGGTGTCGTAGTCGTCGCCGAAGATCTTCACGTGGGGGCTCTGCCCCAGCGCCACGCGCAGCACCAGCGGAATCAGGTGGGTCTCGTCGGCATGATCCTCGCCCAGCGTCTCCGTGGCGCCGCAGGCGTTGAAGTAGCGCAGCGCGATGGTACGGAAGCCGTGGATCCCGCTGTACCAGCGGAGCATCTTCTCGAAGATGAGCTTGGATTCGCCATAGGGATTGGTCGGCGACTGAAGAGTGGACTCGTCGATGTCGGCAGAGCCCGGCTCGCCGTAGGTGGCGCAGCTCGACGAGAAGACGATCTGTTTCACGCCGGCGGCGCGCATGGCCTCGAGCAGGTTGATTCCACCGGTGACGTTGTTGACAAAATAGAGTTCCGGCTGCCGCATCGATTCGCCCACGAGGGCGTAGGCGGCGAAGTGCATGACGGCATCGGGGCGCACCGCGGCCATGGTATCGGCAATCGCGGCGGCGTCGCGCAGATCACCCACGGTCAGCGGGATGCCGGGGGGCAGCGCCTCGCGGTGGCCGCGCTCGAGATTGTCGAAGACATGTACCCGATGCCCCGCCTGCAGCAGGCGCGCGAGCGTCACGCTGCCGATATAGCCCGAACCGCCGGTGACCAGAATCTTCATGCTTCCTGTTTTCCTTCAAGTGCTGCCAGCCGGGCCTCCAGCTCGGCTATGCGTTCACGGATTTTGGTAATCTGACGCGGCGCCAGCGAGATCGCGGCCGTCTCACGCATCGAGGTAGCAGGCGATCCTATCACATACTGCCCAGCGGGCACGTCGCGCGCTACGCCGGCCTGCGGACCGACCTGTGCGCCATCGCCGATGGTGAGGTGGCCCGAGAGGCCGGCCTGTGCCCAGATCATCACGCCGGAACCGACCTGCGTGCTACCGGCAATGCCGGCCTGGGCGATTACCCCGCTGCAATCGCCGATGCGTACGTTGTGGCCGATCTGCACCAGATTGTCGATCTTGACCTGATTGCCGATACGCGTCTCGCCGAAGCGCGCGCGGTCGATCGTCGCATTGGCACCGATCTCGACATCGTGGCCGATGACGACCGTGCCTGTCTGGGGGATCTTCTCGACGAGCGGCAACGCGCCAAGCTGCGGCGTGACGGTATAGCCGAATCCGTCGCTGCCCACAACAACGCCGCAATGCGCAATGAAGCGGTCGCCAATGCGGACACGCTCGCGGATCGAGACCTGCGGGTGGAGATGGCCATCGCAGCCAAGCTCGACCCCCTCGCCGATGAAGCACTGGGCCTCGATCACGGTACGGTTGCCAATGCGTGCGCCGGACTCGATCACAGTGTACGGGCCGATATGGACAGCCTCGCCCAGCACGGCATCCGGCGCGATAATCGCCGTCGGATGGATACCCGGCAGACGCCGGGGGGCAGGCGGAGCGAAGAGCAGGGTCGCCTCTGTGAAGGCCTTGTCGGGGTTTGCCACGCGCAGCAGGGCACGGGCCGTAGTCTCGCCCTGCCACTTCTGATCAACAATCACGGCGGTAGCCGCCGTCGTCGTCATCTGCTCGGCATAGCGTTTATTCGCCAGAAACGACAGGTCTCCCGCCTGGGCCTCGCTCAAGGCAGCCAGCCGCGACACCACGGCTCCGGCATCACCTTCGACAACCGCGTCGATCTGTGCGGCGATCTGCGCCACCGTCCACGTCATACCGTAGTCCTCACGGCTTCCCGGCTTCCGCCGACGGCTTCTCCGCCGCCTCGGGCCGGATGCCCAGCAGCGTCATGATATTGGTGGTGATGTTCAGCGGCGGCGCGGCATAGAGCACGCCCGAGACAGCACCAAGTTTCTCGCCCGGCAACTGCAGCACGAGGTCGATCTTCTTGGCTCTGGCATAGCCGGCAATCGCATCCTCGATTTCGGACGCGGTGCGCTTCAGCATGCGCACCTCCTGCTCGGTAAGCTGGCGCTGGAGCGCGCGCACCCTCTCGCTCATCTCGCGCTCGGCATTGAGCGCCGCGGTGCGCCGCTTCAACGCCTCATCCTCGGCCTTCTTCTTGGCCTTCTCGCTCAGGGCGGGGTTCTGCACCTCCTTGACAGCCTCTTCAAAGGCGTCACGTGCCTTCTCGAAGCGTTCCTTGAGTTCTTCCTTCTCGGCAGTGAACTCCTTGAGCGTCTGCTCCAGCAGCTTCTTGTCGGCCGCCGTGTTGGGGTGCAGACTTACCAGTTCTTCAAGATCGACCACGGCAATCGTGGGCGCCTGACCAAAAACCGTGCCCGCCAGACAAGCTGTGGCCAGCAGTATTAAAACGCAGTTTCGCATGATGACTCCTCAATCCCGCAACAAATTACGGTAAATTGGTATTGTGACAGGTGAGCCCCCGGAATACAAGCGGGAACTGGCCCAGGTGCGGACGGCGGACGGGGTTGATTCAGGGGTTCAGGGTTCAGCCGCGCCACTGGCGACCGACGGTCGCCAGTTAGAACAGGCCAGAGACGCCACTTTGTCGCTTTGTCGGTAACGTTGTCGGTAACGTTGTCGAAAGCTAAGAGTAAGCGGGGTGGAATAAGACCAACATGCCGTTTAAGAGTGAGATTAAGAGAGGGTTTAAGTGGGTGCTTCGCGCTTACACCTTGTTTCCACAGAAGCGGCCGAGGTTGAGCATCCAGGCATTAGGTTTGATCCTTGCTGGATACTACTACGGTAGCGACGATCAAGCTGTAGAATTGGACGATAATGCCCAGATATTTAAGCTCACGTAAAGGCGCGAAGGCGCGAAGAATGGGAACCGCGAATGGACTACTACCATATCCCCTTGCGCTTGAACTCGCGCATCATGGTGCTCAGCAGCGTGTAGGTGAGACCGGCATCCACCTCGCAACCCGCCCGCAGGCGCGTGTCTTCCGACTTAACCTGTATCGACTGCGCCAGCGTGGCCCATTGGGGGTCGGATTGCGCACGGTACGTCAGCATGGCCTGCATAGCAGTGAGAACTCCCGCCATGCTGGCCGCCGAGGCCTCGTCGGCCCCCTGTGCCACCATGTTGATGCCCAGGCGATCCTGCCTCATGCGCCCCATCTGGACCATGATAGCCTGCGCCTGCAGCAGCATGGCGCCATCGGGCACCAGTTCCATCAGGGCCGTACCGTCACGCGCCCCCAGCACCAGCAGCGCGGCGGGACTCGCACGCGTCATCCCGCCGAAGGCGCGGGTAGTATCCGGCGGCACACCCGGCCTGGCCAGCGCCCTGGCCACTGCCGCGACGCCTTCGGGGGTCTCCCCGACCAGCAGCCGCCGCTCGCCGGGAATGTGCAGAATGCAGGTTTCACCCGAACTGGCGCCCTCGTAGCGCAGGAGCTCCAGCCCCTGTACCGTCAGCTTGCGCAACCCCGGCAGCGTCTGGATGGTCTGCAGCAGCCTGGCGCGGTTCCATGCGCCATCGATAATGGCCGTGGTGCCCTTGTCGCCGCCGAGCGACATCACCTGCACCCGGTACACATCGGTGGTCGCGTTGATCCCCGCGAGCTGCGCCAGCCCCTGCAACCGCTGGAAACGGGCACCGCCGAAGCGTCCCTCGCGCGACAAGCGCTGGAAGACGGGCAATGCCGCAAGATGCGCTGCCCGGGCGTCAACCACCCATGCCGTACCCTCCGGCACACCCTCCAGCGAGACACCGCGCGCCTGCTGCTGGTTGCCCAGAACCGGCACCGAAAGCAGCAATGCCAGCGCCATGCACCACCCACGTACCGCGAGAGAACGCAGATACCGTTCACCGCAGCGGTGCGCTCCAGCCGATACGTACTTAAAAGCCTTGTTAGTCATTCGTGTTTCTCCCTGAATCCCGGGCTGAGACACCTCTTCAGGTGCCCATCTTTCGTGTTCGACAAAGTGTTGAGACAAGGTGTGGAGACAAGGTGTAAGTGCGAAGCACCCACTTAAACCCACTCTTAAACTCTTAATCGGCACACTTAAACCACCCGCTTACTCTTCCGCTGCGACTATGATGGGACGAATGGGACGTAGGTACGACGGGATTTTCTCCACCCCATGCGCTCCCCATCTGCACGCGGCGGGGACGCCGCGTCTACCAGACGGCACTGCCTACTGCTACTGCCCACTGCCTACTGCCATTGCCGCCGTCCTGCAGGGCAGCGGCAATACTGAACCCTTACCCCTGCACAAACCGGAGGTTTATGCAAGCGTCTCCCGGTATATTAGTTATCCGCTTCCAATACTGCAAGGTTTGTGTAATCGGATGGAGCGATGGAGCGAAAAAGCACCAACGGCGCGCCCCATCCCAGCCTAGTACTGGGGTGAAGCACTAGGACTGTCGGCGAATTGAGAAAACAAGGGCTGGAAGCCCGGCCTATCATCCGGACATCAGCCCGTTTTCCCCGAACTATATCCCGCCCCTTCAGGGCTAGTCATTTTTTGCCCCTTTCCCCAGGGCGTTGCCCTGGGCTGGTATATCACGCCCCTTCAGGGCTGCCCCAGAGTGGCGCGGACATTCCTGTCTGCGCGGGACTGCGCGGGCAGGCAGGAATGCCTGCCCCACACTAGTCTGAAACACCATCAGCCGCTCTCTCTCTCGCTTTCGACAAAGCGTAGGGACGAAGTGCAGAGACGAAGCGTAGCCGACAAAGTGCGGAGACAAAGTGTGGAGACAAGGTGTTGATTGAGACAAGGTGTTGAGACAAAGTGTAAGTGCGAAGCACGCACTTAAACCCTCTCTTAATCTCACTCTTAATCGGCACGCTTAAACCACCCGCTTAATCTTCCGCTGCGGCTATGATGAGACAAATGGGACGCAGGTGTGGCGGTGCCGTTCTCCACCCCATGCGCCCACATCTGCACGCGGCGGGGACGCCGCGTCTACCAGACGGCACTGCCTACTGCCACTGCCTACTGCCTCTGGCACCGGGCGGCGAAAGAGCAGCGCAGCGCTTTTACCCTCTAAATTGCGAGCCACTGTGTGGTCGCAATAATCGTCCCTGCCCACTGCCTACTGCCACTGCCACTGCCTACTGCCACTGCCTACTGGCCGCCGCCCTGCGGGGCGGCGGCCTCCCACGCGCACCGCGCGGCATGCAGGGCGATGGCTGCCGCGCTGACCACATTGAGCGAGTTCTTGCGTCCGAAGACGGGAATGCGCACGCAGGCATCGGCCTGCGCCACAAGCTCCGCATCGAGACCGAAGCGCTCGTTGCCCAGCAGCAGGGCGCAGGGGAAACTCCATTGGAACGCCGTCAATCCGGTGGCACCAGCGACCGTCTCCAGCGCCACGACGCACCGTCCACTGCGGCGCAGTTCCGCGAGCGCCCCGGCGGCACGCGCGGCGGAGCGCCACGGTACAAGCTGATCGGCACCCAGCGCCGCCTCGGTCACGTGCGGATGCTCCGGCGTGGCCGAGTAGCCGCAGAGCCAGAGCGCCTCCGCACCGAAGCACTCGGCAGTGCGGAAGAGTCCGCCGATGTTAAAGGCCGAGCGTAGCGAGTCGGCCACAAGAACCAGCGGCATGCGGGCGGCGGGAGGCTGTTCCGCCGGCGCGTCGCGGTCGAGGATCTGGACATCGGTGACGCGCCGCCGCGCCACCTCGCGCTCCACGGGCACGAGCACGCTCGTCAGGCGGGCGCGATCGGCTTCGGGATCGACCAGCCGGGCGAGCTGGCAGAGTCGCGGCACGGCGGTCTGCGCCTCCAGCCAGTGGCGGCACTCCAGCAGGGCGCGCCGGCGCGCGGCGAGATCATCCCAGCACGCCTCGATGGCCAGGAGACGCTTCAGCGCCTGCCTCCAGGCGCGCGCCGCTGTCGCCTCGTCCGGCATGGGCATCACAGCGACGAGCTGCTCAGGTCGGCATCCAGGCCTTCACCGCCCGGCTGGCCGTCGGCGCCGTAACAGACGATCTCGAAGGGCTCGCGCGAACGGCCTGGCACGAGGTAGAGGTAGTCGTTGTCCCAGGGATCGCGCGGCAGCGAGGTGCGGTCCAGATAGCCGCCCGGACGCCAGCGGGCGGGAACGGGCGGCGTTGTGGGCCTCTCGACGAGGGCCTGCAAGCCCTGGCGCTGGGTAGGGAGGGTGCCATTGTCGTCCAGATAGAGCTGCAGGGCGGTCTTGAAGGCGGCAAGGTCGCTCTTGGCGCGCGCCTGGCGCGCCTTGCCCGGCTCGTGGAGCAGATTGACCGCCACGACACCGGCCAGGATGAGCATGATCGAGACCGCTATCAGCAGCTCGATTAGCGAGAAGCCATGGCGCCGCCTCTGCGGCGCACGCGCGATAACAAGGCGTTTCATGCTGCTTTCCACCGTAAGCTCCTAGATGTCGCGTATCCCGCGCATGCGCTCCCGCGGGGGCGTCGGGAAGGCGCGCAGCCAGGCGTAAAAGGCGATGCGGTACTTGTCCTCGCGCACGCTGCCGTCGTCACGCGTGAAACCTGGGTAGAAGCTGCCGCGCAGACGGAAGGAGATGCAATCAAGGTTGTACTGGATGTAGCCCGACTGCTCCTCGAGGCGCGAGGTCTCGGCCTCGTAGCGGGAGTAGATGTTGAACGACCACTTCTCGGAGAGCGCGAAGGTCAGGCTGCCGGCAAAGAGCGTGCTGTCCTCGGGACGGTAGAGCATCTGCCCGGCGGCCTCCCAGAGCTCGTTGTTCCAGAGGGTGACCCAGGTGTTGATCTCGTCGATATCCTCCTCCTCCACATCGTAAGCGCCGTCGAGCTGGAAGCGGATGCCGTCGACCGGACGGAAGCGGCTCTTGAGACCGATGGTGCGCAGGCCCGACTCGTCATTGGCATCCTCGATGTCGTATATGCCGTAGATATCGGCATCCAGCAGGACGCGGATCGCGTCGCCGACGCGGCGCTGGACCTGGTGGCGGGTACCGAAGCGGACGTCGTGCCGCTTGTCGAGCTTGTCCACGCTGTCGAACTGCATGAGCTGCCAGGGGCGCAGGTTGGGTTCCGGCACGAAGGTGTAGTTCAGGTAGGGCTCGACGACGTGGCGGAAACGGTCGTCCACATCGCCATAGAGGCCGTAGGCCTTGAACGAGGCCTCGGCACCCAGCTCGAACATGCTGCGCAGCGCGGCACCGTCGTCGACGAGCGGCATGGCGGCGCCGTTGGTGACGCCGGGAGAGTCCATCATGTCCTCGAAGGTGTCGCCGTAGTAGGTGCCGCGGTAGGCGGCGCGCGGCACGAAGCTGATGAAGTTCAGCACCGTGCTGGGAAGATAGACCGCCTGGCGGGTATCCAACCGCAGGGTGTCGTAGGCCTCGGCCACGGTATTGGAGGGCTGGTCGTAGTCGGCGAACTCGCGCTGGAGCCAGCCGCCGCGGCTCTGGCTCTCGTAGTAGACGGGCGAGTCGAGGATGTCGGTACGGTAGACGTCGAACCAGGCCTCCGGCAACCGGTTGACGGTATCGTAGAACTCGTTGGCGCGGTGGTAGGCGCCGAGGCCGAAGCTGTAGCCGTCGCCGGTATGCGTGTAGGCGGCAAAGGAGTCGGGCTGCACGAGCTCGCGGTACTCGTCCTCGTAGAAGTCCTCGAGCAGGTAGCTGTCGCTCAGGTAACTGGTGCGCAGAGTCAGGAAGTCGCGCGGCGAGAGGGTGGAGTCGTGGCGGAAGGTGAAGCGGTAGCGCGAATCCTCGACGATGTCGCGCCGCGGGTCGCGGTCCCAGTCCTCGTCCATGGGCTTGTCGTCCGCGATGTAGTAGATCGAGACGAACCCCTTGTGGCCGGCATCGGGCGGGCCGAAATGCCAGGCCAGATCCTGCCCCAGGGCAAAGCCGCGCTCGGTGCGGTAGTCTATATGGGTCCGCGAATCGAGGCTGTCCTTGAACTCGCCGCCGAAGTCGATGAGCTGGCGCTTGTAGGTTGCGAGCAGGAAGGCGCCCCAGTCCGACTCGTATCCCGGCTCGAAGCGCCAGCCGTAGTGCTCGTCGAGCTCGCGGCGCCAGTACGGCAAGTAGAAGAAGGGCACGCCCATGAAGTAGGGTGTGACGCCGGATAGCGCGACGTAGTCGTCCGGGCGCATCTCGGCCTTGCGGCCGCGCACGTGGTAGTGCAGGCGTCCGACGGGGTTGGTGCAGGTGGTGACAATGGTCTCGTGCATGGCATAGCTGCCGTCGGGCCGCCGCTTCGCCTCCTCGGCGATGACGCGGAAGGCGCCGTTGCTGTAGGTGCCCATCTGCAGATCGATGCGCGGGGTGAGTCCCTCGCCGGTCTTGAAGTTGTAGACCAGCCGGTCCGTCCGCGTGGCCGCCTGGCCCTGGCGTATCAGGATCACGTTGCCTTCGGCCACGATATCGCCGGTATCCTTGTTCACGCGTATCCGGTCGGCCGTGATCTGCGTGTCGCCCTGGCGCACGGTGACATTCCCGGTGGCCGTCACCCACCCTTCCCGCGCGGCCGAGAAGTTGTCGGCCTGGATGTCGACCGGGGCTTCCCGCTCGGCACGCGAGGGCACAAGCCCCGCACCATGGCCCCGGGCCGCCCACAGGCCCAGAGCCAGTATGCACACGAGTCCAACAACTGCTCTACGTACCGTCATAGCCTTCCTTCTGTTCATGCTGCCGTTGCGTCCCATTATGCACTTTTATGCTCGCCAACGGAATAGAGGACTTTGCCCGTGGCGTCGAGGATCTCGAACGACTCCGGATGCCGCAGCGGCTCGGACTTGAAGCTGAGGTGTCCCTTGTACTGCTGCTGCAGTTCCACCAGCATGGCCTCGTCCTCGCGGCGCAGGCGGTCGAGCACCGTTGGTGCCACAAGGATCTGCAGGTCGATCTCGCGTCCGTCCTTGCGGCACTTGCGCATGACGCCGGCGATCTGGCGCTGGATGTCGGCGCTCAGGGCGAGCGCGGACTTGATCACGCCGTGCCCGCGACAGTAGGGGCAGTCCTCGTAGCTCTGCGCCAGCAGGCTCTCCTCCTGGCGCTGGCGGGTGAGTTCCATGATCCCCAGCTCGGAGATCGGCATCACATTGGTACGCGCCTTGTCGCGCTTGAGCGCCGCCTTCATCGCCTTGTAGACCGCTGTCTGGTGCTTGCGCGACTTCATGTCGATCAGGTCTATCACGACCAGCCCGCCGACATTGCGCAGGCGCAGTTGCCGCGCGACCTCCTCGACCGCCTCGAGATTGACTTCGAGGATGGCCTCCTCCTGCGAGCCCTTGCCCTTGTGGCGGCCCGTGTTGACGTCGATAGCGATAAGCGCCTCGGTCTCGTCGAAGACGAGATAGCCGCCGCACTTGAGGTTTACCTTGCGCCGGAAGGCCTCGTCGAGCTGGCCCTCGATGCCGCGGTTCTCGAAGATCGGCAACTGTCCGTCGTAGCACTGAATCAGGTTGCGCGCGTGGCGCGAGATGCGCGCGGCCACGCCGCGGATGCGCTCGTAGGACTCCCGGTTGTCGATGACCACGCGGTCGATGTCCTCGGTGAGCCAGTCGCGCACGACGCGCTCGATCAGGTCGGGCTCCTGGTAGACGCAGGCGGGTGCCTTGAGGTCGCGCATGTTGGCCTGCATATCCTGCCAGATGGCGAGCAGTCCGCGCAGGTCGCGCACGAAGGCGCTCTTGGAGGCTCCGGCACCGATGGTGCGGACGATCAGCCCGATCTCCTGTGGCAGGGGCAGGCGGTCGAGGATCTTCTTCAGGCGCTGGCGCTCCTTGGCATCGCCGATCTTGCGCGAGACGCCGCGCAGGTGGCAGCCCGGCATCATCACCAGATAGCGCCCCGGCACGCTGAGGCTGGCGGTAACGCGCGGCCCCTTGGTGCCGATCGGACTCTTGGTGATCTGGACGGTGATCTCGGAACCGATCGGGAAGCGCTTGGTGATCTGCTCGTTCGTCAGGCGCTTGCGGCGCTGCGAACGCTGCGGCACGTCGTCATTCTCGCTCATGCGGCTCTCGTCGTCCGGGAACATGTCCCAGTAGTGCAGGAAGGCGTTCTTCTTGAGGCCGATATCCACAAAGGCCGCCTGCAGGTCGTGCTCCAGATTCTGGATACGTCCCTTGTAGATGCTCCCGACGAGGCGCTCCTCCATCGGGTGCTCCACCTGGAACTCCTCTACCTTTCCGTTTTCAACCACGGCCACGCGGGTCTCGAGTTTCTCCGCGTTCACAATGATCTCGCGCCTGGCCGCGTTTTTTCTCGTTAGCCACTTAAGCATGCTCAACTCCGTTTCCTTCGTCCGGGCTCCGCATCAGTAGATGTCCACCTGCGCGCGCTCCCGGCGCGCATGGACCGCCACGCTCTGTAGCAGGCCCGTGGCCACAATGGCCGTCAACATAAAAGTTCTGCCGTAGCTGATAAACGGCAACGGCAATCCGGTAACCGGCAGCAGCCCGATGGTCATCGCGATGTTGATGAACACATGGCAGAAGAACAGGGCTGCGACACCCGTGCCCAGCAGCCGGCCGGGGCCGTCCCGGCTGGCCGCCGCCACCTGCAATGCGGAGACGATAACCCCCGCATAGAGGAGCAGCACACACAATGCACCTGCATATCCAGTCTCCTCGGCCAGAACCGAGAAGATGAAATCGTTGGCCGACACCTGCTGGGGCAGGTAGCCCAGCAGATTCTGGTCGCCCTTGAGGAACCCCTTGCCCCAGAGGCCGCCCGAGCCGATGGCGATCTGCGATTGCCGGCGGTTCCAGCCGCGGTTGAGCGGATCGCGGTCGGGGTAGAGCACGTCCACGATGCGGTCGCGCTGGTAGTCGCCCAGGAAGAAGGTGGCCTGCCGCGCGGCCCGGCGCAGGCCCGCGGGCGTCCCGGGGCTCTCCTGCAGCGTGATGGCGCCGACCACCAGCGCCACCGCCAGCAGGCCCGCCGCCACGGTGCCGAACCAGACCCGCGGCGCCGTGCCGGCCGCGAAAAGCATCAGCAGCAGCACGGGGCCGAAGACCAGCGCCGTGCCCAGATCGGGCTGCATCAGGATCAGGGCCACCAGCACTGCCGCCAGCAGCAGCGCCAGCAGGAACTCCCAGATGTCCTGCCGCGCCTCCGGCCGCCCCAGCATCTGTGCCAGCACCAGAATCAGCGCCAGCTTGGCAAGCTCCGAGGGCTGGAAGCCGAAGACCCAGCGCGTGGCACCCATGCGTGTATCGCCGAAGAGCAGCACCGCCACCAGCAGCAGCAGCGAAACAAGGTAGATGAGCCACGACCACCGCAGGATGTGGCGGTAGTCTATGTAGGCCATGGCCAGCACGACGAAGATCCCCGCGACCGCCGTCTTGGCATGGCCGATGTACTGCGACTGCAGCTTGACGCTGTCGCGGATCGAGTTGGCGCTGTATATGAAGCAGACGCCGATAGCCATCAGGGCGATCACGCAGAGCAGCAGCGTCAGGTTCATGTGGCGCAGGCGCCCGAGCCCGAACGGCAGCCGGTCGATGAAGTCGCGCCTCATGTCATGTCCTCCGCCGAGGGCGGCTGCTCCGGCAGCGTCTCCGCCGGCGCGATCTTGAAGATGTACTGCATGAGCTGCCGCACGATCGGTGCCGCGGTCAGCCCGCCCGACTCCCCGTCCTCGACGAGGATCACCATGGCCACGGTCGGAGCGTCGAAGGGCGCGAAGGCGATCATCCACGTATGCTTGCGGCGCTGGCTGCGGGGGCCGTACTCGGCGGTTCCCGTCTTGCCGGCCATCCTGAGGCCCGGCACCGCCGCCCGCTTGCCGGTGCCCCGCGCGGCATGGATCACGTCCGCCATCCCCAGCCGCACCGCCGGCAGCGTCCCCGCCGGCAGCTCCACCCGGCGCCGGCACTCGCCCTCCGGATATGCCGGATCCACGACGAGCCGCGGACGCATCACGTAGCCGCCGTTGGCCAGTGCCGCCGTGTAGACGGCCATCTGCAGCGGCGTCACCAGCAGCATCCCCTGCCCGATCGAGAGGTTGGCCGTGTCGCCGGTGCGCCAGCCGTCGCGCTGCCGTTCGCGCTTCCACTCATCGCTGGGCACCAGGCCCGACCGCTCGCCCGGCAACCCGATCCCGGTGCGCTCGCCCAGCCCGAGCCGGCGCGACATGTCATGGATCGCATCCAGTCCGATCTGCACGCCCAGCGCGCAGAAGAAGGGGTTGCACGACTGCTCGATGGCCTTGCGCAAGCTGATCATCCCATGCCCCGCGCGGTGCCAGCAGCGTATCTTTATCTTGCCGATGGGGTATTCACCGTCGCAGCCCAGCGTGATGTCCGGCGGGACGCCCTGCGCCAGCGCCGCCAGCGCCACGACCGGCTTGTAGATGCTGCCGGGGGGATAGACGCCCGAGACGGCGCGGTTCAGCAGGGGACAGCGCGGATCGGAGAGCAGGCGGTTCCAGTCCTTGTGCGAGATCGACGGACTCATCTCGTTGGGATCGAAGGCCGGCAGGCTGGCCATCGCCAGCACGTCGCCGTTGCGCGGATCAATGATCACCCCCGCCGCGCGGTTGCCCTCCAGCAGGCGCTCGAGCTCCTGCTGCAGCGCAAGGTCGATCGTCAGGCGCACATCCTCCCCCGCCACGGCCGCACGGTTGGTCGTGCTGTGCTTGTAGCCGGTGACGTTGACGGTGATGAGCTGACCGCCGGGCGTGCCGGCCAGCCGGTCATCAAGCGCCATCTCGATCCCCGCGCGTCCGCGCATGCCCATGACGTCGTAGTGGAAGACCACGTCGTTGGTCATCACCGGGCGTTCGCGGCCCACGTAGCCGAGCAGGTGCGCGGCCAGCGTGCCGTACGGGTAGTGGCGCTGCGCCTGCACGAGGATATCGAAACCGGGGGTGTAGACGGGGTTCTCGGCGAAGCGCGCCAGCGTCCGCGCGTCAACTCCGCGCCAGGCCGGCAGCGGCAGCGGCAGGCGCTTGTAGACGTGCTGCTCGATGTCGTCGCGTGTGATTTCCCGCGGAACCTGCAGATAGGCGGCCATGCGGTCGATCTCGGCATCGACGGCGTTGACCGTGTTGCTCCAGCGTCCGGGACGGCGCAGTTCCTCGAGGTAGACCGCGATGCAGTACTCGGGGCGGTTGTCGGCCATGCATACGCCGTGCCGGTCGAAGAGGCGTCCACGGGGCGCCGGCAGCAGCACGCGCCGGAGGCTCTGGCGCCGCTGCTCGCCCGAATAGACCGGCGAATTGCGCACCTGGACACTGTGCAGACGGGAGCCGAGCACCAGAAAACCGCCCAGCATCAGCAGCCCGATGCAGTAGATGCGCCAGCGTGGCATCTTATCGAGGTCATCCGGCATCGGATTCGACCTCCTTGCTGGGTGTCAGGTTGCCGGCCCGCAGATCTAGGTAGCGGCCCGCGCTCCGCGCAACCACGGTCGCCAGCGCGCCCCCCGGCGCCAGCAGCAGGGCGCCAGTAAGCGGCAGCGAGACGGGAATGATGGCGCCATTGCGGCGCAGCAGCAGCGCCTGCCACAGCGCCAGCAAGGGCGCGCCCACCGCCCCCACAAGCACCGCTCCACCCCACGAGGACAGCGGCATGACCTCCCGCAGACCGGCCATGATCAGCGCCATGAGCGCCAGAAAGACCGCCGAGGTGCCGGGCGACACCCCCCCAAGGGCATCCGTCAGGATGCCGGCCCACAGGGCCACCACCACCGCAGGCAGCAGGGGACGCTCGAGGGCGTAGTAGAAGGCCACCGCCGCCAGCAGCGGCACCTTGAGCGGGTGGAAGGGAAAGGCCGGCAGCACGCATTGCAGCGCGGCCGCCGTGCCCAGCAGCATCACGACTACGGGCAGGTTGGTCATCATGGTGCCCCCCCTCCCGCAGCCATCGCATAGACCAGCGTCAGCGACGCGAAATCAACTGCCGGCATCACGTCGCCCATGCAGTAGAGACCGTTTGCATCCACCTCCGAATCGAGCAGGTAGCCCACCAGCAGCCCCGCAGGCAGTGTGCCACCGAGTCCCGAGGTGACCACCCGTGTCCGCGGCGGTAGTTCAACATCGCGCTCGAGATAGCGCAGGCGCATCGGCTCGATCACATGCAGCATCTCCGGGAGCGCATCGGAGCCGGCATTCCAGTCGGCGCCGTGGAGGATACCGCGCACCACGCCGGTCTCGGGATCGACCGGATCGAGCTGGCAGGCAATGCGGCTGTTGCGGTCGGTGATCAGGCGCACCTCGGCCGTCGAGGCCGTCAGATCGGTGATGCGGCCGACCAGTCCGTCGGCGGTCAGCACCGGGTCGCCCACGGAGAGTCCGTCGGAACGTCCCCGGCTGATGCGGATTTGCCGCCACCAGCCCGAGGAGCCACCCGCGGAGAGCACCATGCAGGGAACCAGCCGCCCCGGCACGCGCGGCTTGAGGTCGAGCTGTCGCCGTAGCTCACGGTTCTCGACGGCGATACGTTCCAGCATCGCGGCGTCAAGGCGTAGCCGCTCCACCTCCGCCTCAAGGGCGCGGTTGCGCCGGGCGAGCCCGTCGGCCGTCCACAAACGCACGATCTGCCCCCAGATCCGTGTGCGGATCCAGGCGGCACCGTTCTCAAGCGGATAGACACCTTCACGGGCAAGCCGGTGCATCCAGACGCGCGTACCGCCGATCATCAGCAGCACCAGCGTCAGCAGCAGGGCGGTCACCCATGCTCTTGTCCCTCTAGCCATCCAACCCTATCCGGCCGCGGTCAGGCGGCCGTTGTCCAGGGGGAGGCGACAGCAGTTCGTATCAGACCTTGCGCGAAGTCATCTTCGCAATCAGATTCAGCTCGTTCAGCACCACGCCGGTACCCTCGGCCACCGCACTGAGCGCATCATCGGCCCGGTGTACCGGCAAACCGGTCTGCTCCGCCACCAGGCGGTCCAGACCAACCAGCAGCGAACTTCCGCCCGCCAGCACCATGCCACGATCCACCAGATCAGCCGACAACTCGGGCGGGCACTTCTCCAGCGTGATGCGGATCGCATCCACAATGGCGGTAATCGGTTCCTGCAACGCTTCTCGAATCTCCTCGGAGGTCACCGTCAGCGTCTTGGGAAGACCGGCCACCAGGTCGCGGCCCTTCACTTCCATGGTCTTCTCCTCGGCCAACGGGTAAGCCGAACCCAGCCTGATCTTGATCTCCTCTGCTGTCCGCTCCCCAATCATCAAATTATAGACGCGGCGCATGTACTGGACGATACACTCGTCCATCGCATCGCCGCCGACCCGGACACTCCGGGCATATACAA
>JAAYLN010000074.1 GCA_012521875.1 Lentisphaerota bacterium
CTTTTTGCTCATCCCCGGCAAGCCCGCTGTCGTCGGCAGTCGTCGAGTTTAAGAGAGGGTTTAGAGAGGGTGCTTCGCGCTGACACTTTGTCCCCACTCCTTGTCCCCACACCTTGTCGGATACGCTTCGTCTCCGCACTTTGTCCCCACACCTTGTCCCCACACCTTGTCGAAAGCGAAAGAGGGAGCGGCTGAGGTGTCACAGACTAGGCTATTTCGTCCTCGTCAACGAGACCTCCGGCACTGCCGGTACTGCCGATGGGTATCGACGGGTATCGATAGGTGGCGACAGGATCGATGGGGCAACGGACTCCACATTCCGGCTCCCCGTTCGCTTCGGATGCGCTATGGAGCCCGCGGTCTCCGCGGTGTATTGATGCGGCGCATGATTGGCGAACGGTACAGCGAACCGCAGGGTGGGGCGAGCCGTCCCGGCCGGCCGCGCGCTACATGCCGTATAACTCGCGGAGCTGCCCGTTGCCGGGGATGCCGTCGTAGTACTCGCCGCGCGGGCCGATATAGCGGCCGCCGGAGGCACGGCGCAGCGTCACCGGGGTCTGGGAGTCGTTGGAGTTGCGCACCCAGATGGTGATGGTGCTCTCGGGAATCACCACTTTGGGCTGCACGTACTGCACCTGCGGCTGCACGTACTGCACCTCGCGCACCACTGTTGGAGCCTCGACGTAGCGCGTGGTGTAGACCACCTCGCGGCGGGGCGGTTCGGCGCAGGCCTGCAGGACGCTGCCGAGTGCGATGCCCGTGAGCAGGCCGCCGGCCACATACCAGCCCTTGCTGGTGCGATGGTGGTGATGGTGAACATTGCGGTGTACATGGTGCGGTGGAGGCGGCGGACGGTGCCCATGTGGCCCGTGCCGCGGCGGTCCCCGCCGCTGCGCCATAGCCACGGAGGGCAGGCAGGTTGCCGCGAGCATGCCCAGTACCAGTATGTATGAAATCAGCTTCTTCATGGTCTTTCTCCCTTCTGCTTGTCACACCTTAGACGCATGCGGGGTGAATTATATTCATAGGGGGAATTAAGCGGGTGCAGCGGGTTCCTCGGGCTTGGCCGGCGGCATCAGCTTGGCGATGGCGGCGTCGAAGGCCTCGGCGGTCACCAGGTAGAAGTGGCAGCGGCGGCCGAGAAGGGTGCCAATCTCGCGCCGTATCTCGGCGTTGAGGGGATTCAGGAGGGCGACCAGCAGCTCGTTGCCCATGGTCTCGAAGGGCAGCACGCCCTGCTGGAGCAGGTATTCGAGCGGCACGCTGCCGAGATCGACCTTCTGCACCTCGAAACTGCCGAGGGCAATGAAGGGGGTCTTGCTGGCTTTGGAAACATACCGCAGGATGCGCTCCAATCCGGGGAAGGAGCGATCGGTAAGGACGTGCAGCAGAGAGATGATCGCCTGGCGCTCGTTGGCAATGAGGCGTGACAGGTCGTCGACCAACTGGGCGTACTCATCCTGCGTCAGCTCGTTGGCCTCCAGCAGCTTCCAGGCCAGCTCCATCTCGCGGCGCAGCACCTGCCGGCGCAGGGAGACTCCCGAACGCAGCTCTTTCTCCTGCTGCGGCTGTCCGGGCGCCGCGGCCCCGTCCGGCACGGCTCCGTCCGGCGCGGCCATTGCCATGGTCTCCAGACTGCGTAATGCCTCCAGCGCGTCGAAATCGTTCTCGGCATAGGGCTTGAGGCGGCGGATGAGCTCGGGCACGGCCTCCAGCGCCTGCTGGCGTATAACCACCCCCGCATGACGCAGCAGGGTCGCGCGCGCCAGCGGCAGGTTGCCGGTCTGCTCGTAGGCCAGCGAGAGCGCCTCGAGCGCTACCTGATCCTCGGGGCTGCTCTGCAGGATGCCCTCGAAGAGTGCGATGGCCTCTTCAATTTGACGGCCATCCGCCTGTTGTGGTACCTTTTTCTCATCCATGATTGTTCCTTCCGCCTCAAGCGACGCCAGCCGCGCCATGCATGTTCAAAAGGGTAGCAGGATTGCCCCGCAAAGGCAATGCCGCGGCGCGTCGTTCAACCTAAACAATGGAGTCCTGACATGAATGACCGGGTAAGCGGCATTGGACGCCTGACGGATGTGCTGGTGCGGCGGGGCGCCCTGACGGCGGAAGCCCTGGCCGAAGCCGAGGGTGCCATCATGCCGGGCGAGCGCATCGAGCGCGTGCTGATCAAGCGCAAGTTCATCACTCCGGCGGACATGACGCTCGCCATCGCCGAGTATCTGGGCATCCCCCCCATTCCGCTGGCCCATTTCACCCCGAACCAGAAGCTCTTCGACCTCCTGCCCCATGAGCAGTGGCAGCGCCTGCAGGCGCTGCCGGTGGCGCGGGTAGGCCAGATGCTCACCGTGGCGCTGAGCGATCCGTTCAACCTCCAGTCCATCGACGAGATCAGCAGCAAGAGCGGCCTGGACGTCCTGCCGGTAGTCGGCGGGGAGCAGGAAATCCGCGACCTGCTGGCGAGGATCATGGCGCAGCACAAGGCGCCGGACATCCAGATTTCCGACATCCTGCGCGACTCGGAGGCCGAGGTCGAGTTCGGCAGCGACAGGGAGGCCGAGGAGAGCATCGAGCAGACCCTCGAGTCCGCCGAGGGTGCTCCCGTCATCCGCATGGTCAATGCCATGCTCATCGAGGCCCTGCGCACGCGCGCGAGCGACATCCATCTCGAGGCCATGGAGAAGACCTCGCGCCTGCGCTACCGCATCGACGGTACGCTGATTGAGCGCCCCAGCCCGCCCCGGAGCTACCATAACGCCCTCGTCTCGCGTATCAAGATCATGTCCGACCTCGATATCGCGGAGCGGCGCATGCCGCAGGACGGACGCCTCAAGGTGCGCGCCCTCGGCAAGGAGGTCGACGTCCGCGTCAGCATCCTGCCGACAGTCTTCGGCGAGAAGGTCGTAATGCGTATGCTCGACAAGTCAAACCTGGCGCCGAGCCTCAAGGCGCTCGGGCTGGACGACTTTGCCGAGCAGGCGATGTCGCACGCCATCGCCCAGCCCCACGGCATCATCCTGGTGACGGGCCCGACCGGCAGCGGCAAGACCACAACGCTCTACTCCTGCCTGCAAGACCTCAACCAGCCCGACGTCAACATCGTCACTGCCGAGGATCCCGTGGAGTACCAGCTCGCGGGCATCAACCAGGTGCATGTCAACACCCAGGTGGGCCTCTCCTTCGCCTCGGTGCTGCGTTCAGTGCTGCGTCAGGATCCCGACATCATCCTCGTGGGTGAAATCCGCGACGGCGAGACGGCCGACATCGCGGTCAAGGCGGCGCTCACGGGCCACCTGGTGCTCAGCACGCTGCACACCAACGATGCCGCAGGCGCCATTGCCCGTATGGTCGACATGGGCGTGCCGCCCTTCCTGCTGGCCTCGTCGGTGATCCTCGCCCAGGCCCAGCGCCTCTTCCGCAAGCTCTGCACCTTCTGCCGCACCCCTACCACGGTGGAGCACGACACGCTGGCGGCCAACCGCATTCCGGCGGACTTCTTCGACGGCGCCACGGTCTACGAGCCCAAGGGCTGCCCCAAGTGCAACGACATCGGCTACAAGGGCCGCGGCGCGCTGATGGAGGTCCTGACCGTGAGCGACCAGGTGCGGGAGGCGATCATGCACGGCGAGAACTCGGCACGGATCAGGGAACTCGCCATCGCCGACGGCATGATCCCCCTGAAGGAGGTGGGCCTGCGCAAGGTGCGCGCGGGAGTAACCTCCCTCCAGGCCGCACTCGAGGTGACGGGTAGCGAGTAGGCCGGAACGGACAGCCGGCGGCACAACAACCATTGTAACAGACAGACAACAACAAGGCGGCTAACATGAGCACAGGCAAACGCACACCAGCAGTCAAGGGCGTCCGGAAAATCGTCAACTCAGAACTGGTGCCCTTCTCACGCCAGATCTCCTCCATGCTCCGAGCGGGCATGTCACTGGTCGTATCGCTCTCGACTGTCGAGGAGCAGGTGGTCAATCCGAACTTCAAGGCCATCGCCACCGGTATCCGCGAGACCGTGGAGGGCGGCGGCTCCTTCTCGGAAGGGCTGGCACGCTACCCGCGTGTCTTCGACGACCTTTACGTCAACATCGTCCGCGCCGGCGAGCGCAGCGGCCAGTTCGGCGAGTCCATGGCGCGCCTGAGCGCGCTGCTCGAGGCCTCCGCCAAGCTGCGTCGCAAGGTGCGTTCGGCGATGGCCTACCCCACCATCGTGCTCTCCCTGGCACTGCTGATCGCCGCCGCCATGATCATCTTCGTCATGCCGATCTTCGGCAGCATGTTCGAGGACTTCGGCCATGCGCTGCCCCTGCCCACGCAACTCCTGCTGGATCTCAGCCACTTCCTCCGGAAATACTGGTGGCTGGTGGCCCTCGTGGTCGGAGGCATCGCGGGCGGCTTCAAGCGCTGGAAGAGCACGGAGAAGGGTGCCTTCCTCTACGACCGCTTCAAGCTGCGCATGCCCGTCTTCGGCCCGCTCAACCAGCGCGTGGCCATCTCGCGCTTCGCCAGCATCTTCGCGCAGATGATCCACAGCGGCGTGCCGATCCTCGATGCCCTGCGCATCGTCTCGAAAGCCTGCGGCAACCGCGTGGTCGGCAAGTCGATCATGGAGGCCCGTGAGACGGTCGAATCGGGCGAGCCCCTCGCCACGGGCCTCGAGAACAAGGAGGGCATCCCGCTGCTCGTCGTCCGCATGACCGCCGCCGGCGAGCGCTCGGGCAAGCTCGACGAGATGCTCGACCATATCGCCAAGACCTACGACGACGAGGTGGAGACCATGCTGGCCACCCTGACCTCCCTGATGGAGCCCATCCTGATGGCCGTCCTGGGCGTGGTGATCGGCGGCATTGTCATCGCGATGTACATGCCGATCTTCAAGATGTCGAGCATCGTCGCGGGGTAGAGTGATGCGCTTCCTCGTCTCCGCCGGACCCACGCGCGAGCATATCGATCCCGTGCGCTTCCTGAGCAACCGCTCGACCGGGCGCATGGGATTCGCCGTCGCGGCGGCGGCCGCCGCCGCGGGGCATACGGTCACGCTCGTAACCGGTCCGGTCGCGCTCGAAACCCCGCCGGGCGGCATCAGGCGCGTCGACGTCATCAGCGCGCGCGACATGCTGGCGGCGCTGCAGGAGCACCTGCCCGAAACCGATGTGCTTGTCATGACCGCCGCCGTCGCCGACTGGCGGCCGCGGCACACGGCCGGCGCCAAGCTCAAGAAGGCGGCCATGAACCCCGTCATCGAGCTGGAGCCCAACCCCGACATCCTCGCGACGCTGGCGCAGGCGAAGGCGGGGCGCACCTTCGTTGGCTTCGCCGCGGAGACCGGCGACCCGCTGCCCGAGGCGCGGCGCAAGCTGATCGCCAAGGGCCTCGACCTGATCGTCGCCAACGACGTGTCGCGCAGCGACTCCGGCTTTGCCGTCGATACCAACCGCGTCACACTCATCGGTGCCGATGGCACCTTTGCCCCCCTGCCGCTCCTGACCAAGCACGAAGTCGCCTGTGAAATCGTGAAATGGTGCGAGACAAGACGAGGCACCCAAACATAAGGATCGCTTTTCATGGCAGCCAAGAAGAAGAGCAAACCATCCAAGCCGATTGAAGTCGTCGGCGAGAGCATGCCGGAATCATCCGATTCAACCACACCGGTTCTCGTGCTGGCGCGCGACATCTACCCCGAGAACCTGCCGGTGATTCCCGTGGTCGGGCGCCCCATGTTCCCGCGGCTGAATGCGCCCGTGCTGATCGACAATCCCGAACTGGTCACCCTTCTGACGGAACGCATCAAGGCCAGGCAGAAGTACGTCGCCGTGGTGCTGCGCAAGGATGCGCCACCCGGCACCGAGCCCTCCCCGCAGCCCGCGCCCGGCGAGATGTACAGCGTCGGCGTCGTCGCCGAAATCCTGCAGGCCAACCAGCCCAGCGAGGACACGATCCAGATTCTGGTCTCGACGCACGAGCGCCTGCGCATCGTCAGCTACCTGGCGGAAAAGCCGGTGCTGATAGCCCGTGTCGAGTATCTCTTCGAGCCCGACATGAGCGACAACGCCGAGCTCAAGGCCTACTCGATCTCCGTCGTCCAGGCCATCAAGACCCTCGTCCAGCTCAACCCGCTCCACAAGGAGGAGCTGGCCCTGCTGATGCAGCACGGCAGCCTCTCCGAGCCGGGACGCCTGGCCGACATCGCCGCCGCCCTGACTTCCGCCTCGGCCGCAGAACAGCAGGAGATACTCGAGACGGTCAACGTGCGCGACCGCCTCGACAAGGTGCTGGTGATGCTGCACAAGGAGATCGGCATCGCGCGCATCAAGGTCAAGATCGGCGCGCAGGTCGAGGAGAAGATCTCCAAGAACCAGCGCGAGTTCTTCCTGCGCGAGCAGTTGCGCGCCATCAAGGACGAGCTCGGCATCGAGAAGGAGGGCAAAACCGCCGAGATCGAGCGCCTGCTCGCGCGCGTGGAGAAGCTGAAGCTCACGGACGAGGCCCGCGAGCGCTTCGACGAGGAGCTCGCCAAGCTCAGGCTCATCGAGCCGCACTCGCCCGAGTTCTCGGTAACGCGCAACTATCTGGACTGGCTCACCGCCCTGCCCTGGGGCATCTTCACCAGGGACCAGATGGATCTCAAGCGCGCGGCGAAGATGCTCGACGAGGATCACTACGGGCTCGAGGACGTGAAGGAGCGCATCCTCGAGTTCCTGGCCGTGGGCATCCTCAAGGGCGGTATCTCGGGCTCGATCCTCTGCTTCGTGGGGCCGCCCGGCGTCGGCAAGACCTCGCTGGGACGCTCGATCGCCCGCGCCGTGGGCCGCAACTTCTACCGCTTCAGCGTCGGCGGCATGCGCGACGAGGCCGAGATCAAGGGGCACCGCCGCACCTACATCGGCGCCCTGCCGGGCAAGCTGATCCAGGTGATGAAGCTCTGCAAGAGCGCCAACCCCGTCATCATGATCGACGAGATCGACAAGATCGGCATGAGCTACCAGGGCGACCCCGCCTCGGCCCTGCTCGAGGTGCTCGACCCCGAGCAGAACACCGAATTCCTCGACCACTATCTGGACGTGCGCTTCGACCTGCACAACGTCTTCTTCATCTGCACGGCCAACCAGCCCGACACGATCCCGCGTGCGCTGCTCGACCGCATGGAGGTCATCAATCTGGCCGGCTACATCATGCAGGAGAAGCTCGAGATCGGGCGGCGCTACCTTGTACCGCGCGCCCGCGAGGCGAGCGGTCTCAAGCCGGGACAGATCCGCATCACGACCGCCGCCCTGCGGCGCATCATCGACGGCTGGGCGCGCGAATCGGGCGTGCGCAGCCTCGAGAAGCAGATCGCCAAGATCATGCGCAAGACGGCGCGGCGCATCCTGGAGAAGGGCGACAGCAGCATCACCGTCGGCGTGGAGGATGTCGAGAAGCTGCTGGGACGTCCGCTCTTCACCGACGACCCCAACGTCACCCGTCCGGGCATCGGGGTGGCGCTGGGGCTGGCGTGGACCAGCCTGGGCGGCGATGTGCTGGTGATCGAGGCCATCGGCCTGCCCAGCAAGCGTCCCGCCTTCAAGTACACCGGACAGCTCGGCGATGTGATGGGCGAGAGCGCCGAGCTGGCCTACTCCTACGTGCGCCAGTTTCTCCGGGACGACGCCAAGGCCACCGAACGCCTCGAGCAGGGCCAGGTTCACCTGCACGTTCCCGCCGGCGCCATCAAGAAGGACGGCCCCTCGGCCGGCATCACGATGGCCACCGCGATCTACTCGCTGGCCACCCGGCGCCGCGTGCGGCAGCGCATCGCCATGACCGGCGAGCTGACGCTGACCGGGCGCGTCATGCCCATCGGCGGGATCAGGGAGAAGACCATCGCGGCACGGCGCAGCGGCGTCCGCACACTGATCTTCCCCGAGGAGAACCGCAAGGACTACGAGCTGCTGCCCGAGCACGTCCGCAAGGGAATCACACCGCACTTCGTCAGCGAGTTTTCCGAGGTCGTGGAGATCTGCTTCGGGAAGCAGTAGGGGAATTTTTAGATGTTTAAGAAAGGAGACCTGCCAATGACAACACAACTGATGGAGTGCGAAGCCCAGGCGCTGAAGCTGTCGCCGGCTGATCGTGCCACACTTGCCGAGCGGCTGATTGCCAGTCTCGACAATCTGAGTGAACAGCAGAATGAGCAACTCTGGATTGACGAGGCCGATCGGCGTTACCGCGAACACAAAAAAGGCAACATTACGACAAGAACGGCAGAAGCCGTCCTTGGTGCCGCGCGCGATGCGATAAAATGAAGCCAGTTCACTTTCTCAAGCCTGCCGAGCTGGAGTTGCTGGACGCAGCACAGTACTATGAAATTCAGGCGAGAGGTCTTGGCAGCGAGTTTCTCGACAAGATAGAGACTGCCATTCTGGACATTCGCGAAGCCCCTGAACGGTGGCCTATCATCAGGGCAAACATCCGGCGACGGCTTGTTCACCGGTTTCCTTATGCTCTTCTCTATCGGGTTGAGCCAGATGCAATCATCATTCTGGCAACAATGCACCTGCGTAGACGCCCCGACTACTGGGTCGGAAGGTAGCCTCCGTCCATTTTTCAAGGCTCCCGGGCCTGCATGCCGCTACGCGGCGTGACCGGCGAGCCGCACAAAGGTGATGAACCGCCAAGACGCCAAGAGCGCCAAGTTACAAGTCAATATTCCGACTAGCCGCCACGGCCGGAGTACCGCCTTCAGGCGGAAGTTGTTCAGGGGCTTCAGCCCCTTTCCCATGCCCCCTTTTTTTTAGTAAAAAAGGGCTTCGCGGGCCTGAAGGCCCTTGTTGACTTCCGGCTGAAGCCGGTACTCCGACACGACTGCGCCCCCATGCAGGGACTGTACCGCCAGCTCTAGCAAGACCGATCGCAAGGGCGGCACGGTACATCACGGCAGCCCCGCCCCTTCAGGGCTCGTCTGTTTTTGCCTCGTTACCCAGGGCGTTGTCCTGGGCTGGTATGTCGCGCCCCTTCAGGGCTGGCATCAACTTTGTCGCGAGCTTTGTCGGTAACTTTGTCGCCTTTGTCGAAAGAAGCAGGGAAAGCCCACGCGAAGACGCGAAGACGCGAAGAATTGGAACCACGAAAGGCACGAAAAAGATTAAGCGGGTGGATGAAGTGTGCCGTTTAAGAGTGAGATTAAGTGTGGGTTTAAGTGGGTGCTTCGCGCTTGCACCTTGTCTCCAAACTTGGTCTCCACGCTTTGTCGGCTATGCTTCGTCTCCACTCTTTGTCCCTACGCTTTGTCGAAAGCGGCGGGTGGGAGAAAACCGTTTGCGACACAACTCAGTTGTATCGCAGAAGAGGGTAAAAGGGTGGGAGCGTGCGCTTTTACCTAGCCTTGGCCTTCAGTTCGCTTCGGATGCGCCTTGGAGCCCGCGATCCCGCGGTTTTTGAGGAGCGCATGAGGCGGAGAACGTTACCGCCGGGGACGGCGGGCTCCACGTTGCGGCTTTTCCGTTCGCCCTTCTGCGCCGGTACCGTCAGCCGCAGCAGCAAGCGCCAGCACAAGCTCACGGTACAGTATCTCTCGTCATCGTCCTCGTCCTAGAGCCCCGGCACTGCCGATCCTGCCGGAACTACCGGTACTGCCGGTGGCTGGCACTTCATACCTGCTACCATGCCGTATTACTGGCGGGAGCCTACAGTATCCACTGCCGTGCCGTCTCGCGCGGGAGGCGCGCGACGGTGACTTCGCGCTGGCCACCGGCATCGGTACAGGCAAGGCGTACCGTCTCGGTGCCGGCATCGCAGTAGCCCGCGACCAGCCCGAGCGCCAGCGCCACATCGGGCGCGGTCGCGCCGGCGGAGAGAATCGCCGTCGGGCCGGGTGTCCCCAGCGGCCGGATCAGCCGCTCGCCCACTTGCAACTGCTGCGCCAGCCGCTGGTTGTCGCCGGCGTTGCGCCCGACAATGCACTTGGCCCCGCCGGGCAGGCGGAAATGGCGTCCGAGCCGCAGGCGCAGCAGGTCGCGCGGCTCCCCCAGTCCCTCGTGATCCTTCAGATCCTGCAGCTTGTTGCAGAACTGCCGCTCCGTCAGCAGGCAGCCGCCGCCGGACGAGGGATAGTCGCGCAGCCCATACTTCCGCGCCAGGGCCGCCTGCTCGAGGCGCGAGCGGCCCGATAGCTTCAGCAGGCGCGAGCGGTCGACGCGTCCATCGAGTTCCGGACGCGTGGGCTCCAGCAACTGCGCGCTCAGCGGACGGATCAGATAGTCGGCAAATCCGCTATCGCGGGCCACCAGCGACAGCGCCTGGCGGTTCTGCGACATCGGCCGCTGGTTGACCACCTCGCCCGTCGCGATGAAATCCCAGCCCAGCGCCTGCATGCGCTCGCCGGCGCGGCGGATCATGCGCGCGTGGCAGTCTATGCAGGGGTTCATCGCCGTACCGAAGCCGCGCCGCGGGTTCATGATCAGTTCGGTGATGTCCGCCGTGAAGTCAATGGTCCGGAGCGGCAGATCGAGGGCGCGCGC
>JAAYLN010000075.1 GCA_012521875.1 Lentisphaerota bacterium
AAAGCGATGTGGCGTAAGCTGAAGCGTCATGCCTGCCCGCTGGGCGGCGCGGGACGGTTCACTTACAAAAAGGCCCCGCGCGCAGGCCGTCAGGCGCTGCGGAGCGGGGGGTTTTGCAAGAGCCTCGTTTTTCTAAACCCGACAGGCTGCTAGAGGGAAGCCATGTACGAAATTGGACAGGAAGAGATTGATGCCGTCACCGCCGTGCTCCGTTCCGGCCAGTTGTTCCGCTACCGCGGAGGCGAGGGCGGACAGGCTGACACCTGCGAGAAGCGTCTTGTGGAACTGTGCGGCTGCAAGTACGCCCTGGTGGTCACCTCCGGCACAGCCGCGCTAATCTGCGCGCTGGTCGGACTGAACATCGGGCCGGGTGACGAGGTCATTGTCCCCGCCTACACCTGGCTGGCCAGCGCGGGCGCGGTGCTCAACGTCGGTGCCATCCCGGTGCTGGCGAACGTGGACGAGTCGCTGACCCTCGATCCGGCCGACTTCGAGCGGCGGATCGGGCCGCGCACGAAGGCGGTTATTCCCGTGCATATGGGCGGCCGGCCCTCCAACATGGACGCCATCATGGACGTGGCGCAGCGTCACGGCCTGCACGTGGTGGAGGACGCCTGCCAGGCGATCGGCGGCAGCTACCGCGGGCGGCGTCTGGGCACGATCGGCGCTGCGGGCGCCTTCAGCTTCAACCAGTTCAAGACCATCTCCTGCGGCGAGGGCGGGGCGTTGCTGACCAGCGACCGGAAGATATACGAGCGGGCGCTCTACTGCCACGACATGGGCTGCACGTTCCGCAACCACGCCGGCACGCTGACGGAGACGCCCTTCCTCGGGAATACATTCCGGATGAACGAGCTACAGTGCGCGATGCTGCGGGTGCAGCTTGACCGCCTGGACGGGATTCTGGCGCGGCTGCGCGAGCGGAACGGGTGGTTCCGGGATGCCGTGCGGGCGGAGCAGTCACCGCTCGTGCTTGCGCCGTCCGCCGATGCCGCGGGCGATTGCGGCAACAACGTCACCTTCATCTTCGACAATGCCGGGACGCGGGCGGCTGTGGGTGAGCGCGCGAAGGCCATCGAGCCGTCGTGCTACCTCAGCAGCCCGATCGACAGCGGCCTGCACGTCTACACGAACTGGACGGTGCTGCTCAACCAGCAGGGCGGCTTCTGTCCGGCGATGAATCCCTTCCTGCGTGCGGAGAACCGCGAGTGCCGCACCAGGATCACGGCGGACACCTGCCCGGAGACCCTGGATATCCTCGCGCGCACCGGCTGCATCGGCGTCGGCATCAACTGGACGCGCGAGCAGTGCGCGACGATTGCCGGAGCCCTGTGCCGGGCGGCACGGGAAGTCGTGGGCGGGTGAGCGGGCGGGTGAGCGGGCGGGAGAGCGGGCGGGAGAAAACCGTTTGCGACACAACTCAGTTGTAAGCGCGGAGCCCCCACTTAATCCCACTCTAAAACTCACTACTTAATCGGCACGCTTAAGCTACCCGCTTACTCCATTTTCGCGTGCATTCGCGGTTCCCCTTTCGCGCTATTCGCGTTTTTCGCGGTTAAAACAACACCATCCATTCGCGCCCATTCGCGTGCATTCGCGGCAAATTGCACCTTCACTCAGGGCAAACGCATCAACTATTTTGACGACAGTTCCACTGTACGCCCGGGATTCTTTCCCTGGCGGGGCGTCAAGTGTTGTTTGTCGGGGTCCCGTGCCGTAACCGTTGCCCCGTCAGCCGTCACCGGCGGTGGTCAGTTGCCGCCCGCGAGCACTTCCTCCAGATAGGCGGGGTTCCAGGCCGCGAGCTTCTGGCATCGGCGCATTCCGCGCTTGC
>JAAYLN010000076.1 GCA_012521875.1 Lentisphaerota bacterium
AAAATACGCCCGTCTGTCAATGGCGGGCGAAGAGCAGATCCATCAGCGCGGAGCCGCGCAGCTCGCCAAGGGCACCCTGGCGGCAGGCGATCTCATCGAAGGTCTGCACGCCATCCGGGGCAACCCCAGGACGCCGTACCGCAACGGGCACCGGATTGCGGGTGTGCCTGCCGGTGGCAATCGGCACGGGGTGGTCGGGCAGCACGACAAAGGTCGTGGCCGGATCGACGTTCCCGATGACGCGCGCGACCAGCCGCCGGTCAAAGTCCTCGATCGCCCGGAGCTTGAGTTCCAGGTCGCGCGCATGCGAGACCTCGTCGATCGACTCGACGTGGACGTAGACGAAGTCGTAGTCGCGGATGGCCTCGATGGCGGCATCGGCCTTGCCCTCGTAGTTCGTGTCGATGTAGCCGGTGGCGCCGTCAACGCGGATGACGTCCATGCCCATGCAGCGTCCCAGCCCGTTAATCACATCCACGGCGGAGATGACCGCCGCGCGGATACCGTAGCGCTCGTCCAGGCGACGCAGGGCGCCGGCCTGCCCGCCGCTCCAGGGCCAGATGCCGTTGGCCGTCCTTCCCTTGAGGACTACCGCGGCGCGGGCCATGAGGTCGCGCAAGAGGGCGGCGGTGGCCTCTCCCGCGGGCGTGGTGGCACACGGCAGGTGCTCCGCCACGGGGTTGCCCATGTTGTCGTCGGGCTTTGCGCAGCAGACCGCGGCCGAGAACCCGGCTCCCGAGAGCACGAGCAGATTGCGGTAGCTGACACCGCTGTAGAAGCGGATACGGTCGGTGCCCAGGGCGGCATTCAGCAAACGCACCGCCTCCTCGGCATCCTCCTGGGCAATGTGCCCCCCGGAGAAGTCCAGCAGTCGCCCATCGGCAGCGACGCTGACGAGATTGAAGCGGAAGCAGATGTCGTCCGGCCCCAGCGGAATGCCGCGGCTGGCGGCCTCGAGCGGGCCGCGGCCGCAGAGTTCCGTGGCCAGATCGCAGCCGAGTACCGACATGTTGGCTACGTCGCTGGAGGTGGGATAGCCCTCGGGCAGCGTCAGCATCGTGCCGCTGCGGCCCTCGCGCGCGATGCTGTCCATGGCCGGGGTCGCGGCCGCCTGCAGGGGGGTACGGTGGCCAAGGGAGGCGATCGGCTCGTCGGCCATGCCGTCGCCCAGAAAGAGAATCGTCTTATGTGCGCTCATGTGTCCAGAGTCTCGCAAAGCCACCCCTTGATGTCAATCGTAAGGAGAACCCCCGGGTAATGGGCTAGCGACAGGGGGCGCGGATGATTTTAGATTTGGGATTTGGGATTTGTGATTGGTTGTGCTTCGCTCGTCCTCGTCCTCGTCCTCGTCCTCGTCCTCGATCACGCCGGTACTGCCGTGCCTGCCGGAACTGCCGGTACTGCCGGTGGCTGGCGCCCCATACCCACCACCATGCCTTATTTCTGGCGGGAGCAGATAGTAGATGCGGCGTCCCCGCCGCGTTGATCCCGTCACGCGGCGGGAACGCCGCGTCTTTCAGCCGCCACTGCTTACTGCCACTGCCTACTGCTCCTCCCCCACCCTTCCCACCTCCCTGGTTTTCTGATTAGAAAACCGTCGCAGCCACGCATCGCGCATGCTCCCGCGCGCAGATCTCCAATCACAAATCCCGCGCCTCCGCGCCCCCGTGCCTCCGTGAGAGACTCTCCCGCAGCCTCCGCCTCGCGCATGCTCCCGCGAGCAGCCCCCCTCCCTCCTCTCCGCCACGCACCAAAACCAGCGCCCTCCCCGGCATTACCGCCAACCAAAACAATCATGCAATCATGTAATCCTGTCAAAAAAAA
>JAAYLN010000077.1 GCA_012521875.1 Lentisphaerota bacterium
AGGACTTCCACGGCTGCCACTTCACAAACAGCCTGTTGCAGCACCTCAACCGCACCAACCATCTCGAGGGGTGCAGCCTGACGGACTCCAAGATCATGTCCATGAGCGGCGGCAACACGACCTTCCGCAACTGCGCCATCACGAACCTCACGCTCGACGCCGGCTACTGGGCCAAGCCCAACACCATCCGCGTTGTGAACAGCACGGTACACAATGCCGACACCCCCTTCTTCCACTTCCCGATCTACTCGGTGGAGGCGATCCTGCTTGAGGGGTCGCGTTTCGAGACGGGCAAGGCACCGGTCATCCGCATCCACGATATCCGCCAGCAGCCTACCGACGGGCAACCCGCCGCGCTCGAGGTCAGGAACTGCACCGTCGGCAGCACCGCTCCCGCCTTGGTGGCGGTCACCGGCCACGGACAGGACGTGCGCAAGGAGGTGACCCTGCGCGGCACGGACAACCAGTTGCCCGGAGGCATGGTGCTGATCCAACCCGGCGAGCTGCGCCCGACGTGGCGGGTGCTGCCGCCATAGGTGGCAGAAGTTCTAAATGATCCAGATACCGCGCCGCGCCGGAGCGCACGAATCCGCGCGAACGAAGGTAGGGCGAGCCGCCTATCATACGTAGCCTTGGCGAAGGATGGTCCCCGTCGCGCCGCCACGCGGCGTGACCGGCGAGCCGCGTGCAGGGCTGTACCGCCGGCCTGCCGGATGCGGTTACCTCGGCAAACTGCACCTGGCGGGAGACCACGCGCCGGTTGCCGTTCCGGTCTGTACGCGCATCGCGTATGGAGTGCTCCAGAAAGACGAGCACCCGCATCTCATCTTCCACGGCCGTCTCGTCGATCAGGATCGCACCCTGCCGGAGCAGGTCGCGATAGCGTTCAAGAACCAGATCGATCACGGCATCGAGCAACGGATGGCCGGGGCAGATGAACTCCGCCACGGGCTTGCCCGGCACGTTGATCAGGTCCTTCTCGAAGGCAAGGCGTTCATAGCGCGCAAGGACCGGATCGCGCGTGCCGATGACCCGATCGCGTTTGCGTATGACGGCGGGGACATGGGTGGCCTCGTAACGCCGGGATTCCCGCTCCCGCAGGGTGCCGCCAAGGTGCCTGAAGGCCGCGTTGAAGAAGGAGGCGATGAAGTGGGGCTGGAGACGGCGCGCCTCCGCGCGCTCCATCTCCTCCCGGATCGCCTGTATGCGGGAGACATCCATGGAGTCGTGAGCCAGTGCGTAGTCGGACAGCAGGTCGCGGAGCCTGTCGCGATCCATCGCGTTGTCGACGACCTTGAATAGCCGGGCGCGGACATCCGGGCGGTCACCGTAGCGGATGGCCTCCATCAGCAGTTCCCGCAGCGGCTGTTCGCCAAACAGCAGCTTGCCGAGGATGTCGAACACCTTCCCGCCCAGGGCCTTGCGCGCATCCTCCAGTTTCTCGAGGAGACGCCGATACACATCGCCTTCGCGCGTCTTGGCGGCCACGAGGTTCCAGCAGTGGCACACCTCGGTCTGCCCGATACGGTGGATACGGCCAAAGCGCTGCTCGAGACGGTTGGGATTCCACGGCAGGTCGTAGTTCACCATCAGGTGGGCCCGCTGCAGGTTGATACCCTCGCCGGCGGCATCAGTAGCGACCAGCACCTCGATATCCTTATCCTGGGTGAAGAGCGCCTCGGCCTTTCTGCGTTCCTCCCGGCCCATGGCGCCGTGAATGGTGACCACCGCTTCCGGCCTGCCGATCAGCATTCCGACGCGGTGCTGGAGATAGTACAGCGTGTCGCGGTGCTCGGTGAAGATGATCAGCTTGCGGCGGTGGCCGTGGGCGTCGAACATCTCCGTCTGGTTCTGCAGTAGACGCGAAAGCTCGTCCCACTTGCGATCGGTGCGCGACTGGCGCACCTTCAGGGCCGCCTGCTCCAGATCCTTGAGTATCGCAATTTCGGCCTTCAGTTCCGCGATCGTCTGGGCGGCCGATGCCAGATCGACGACCAGCTCCTCGGTGCCTTCCACCTCAAGCTCGGGCGCGTCCTCGAGATCCTCAAGGTCGTCTGCGGAGAGGTCGGGCAAACTCCGGTCCCAATCGAGGCCCACCGTGGCGCCCCGCTTGAGAAGCTCCTCCTCGCGACAGCGCTTCTCCAGACGCTCCCGGCGCCGGCGGAGCGACTGGTAGATGGCTTCCGGCGAAGAGGCCAGGCGGCGCTGCAGCACCGTCAAGGCGAAGCCGACCGTGCCCTTGCGGCCGTCGCCGGCAAGCTTCTCGGCGCGGTTGAACTCCTCCCGCACGTAATCCGTGACGCGCTTGTAGAGATCGGCCTCGCCATCGGAAAGTTCGTACTCGCAGGTGTAGGCGCGGCGCTCGGGGAAGAGCGGCCGACCATCGAACTTGAGCAGATCCTCCTTGACCATGCGGCGCATCAGGTCGCTGGCATCGCTGGAGTGAACCCCCTCGCGGAACCGGCCCTCGAAGCGGTCGCCGTCCAGCAGGGACAGGAAGAGCTGGAAGTCCTCCTCCTTGCCATTGTGCGGTGTGGCCGTCAGGAGCAGGAAGTTGCGGGTGAGGGTGGAGAGGAGCTGGCCGAGCATGTGGCGTTTCGTGCGGCGAACCTCGCCACCCCAGAAGGTGGCGCTCATCTTGTGGGCCTCATCGCACACCACCAGATCCCAGTCGGTGGCCTTCAGCTTCTCCTGCACATCCTCGTTGCGGCTGAGCTTGTCGAGGCGGCAGACCGCGAGAGGGTTCTCGCCGAACCAGTTTCCGGTGCGCGCCGCCTCGTACGTGTCGTTGGTCATGATCTCGAAGGGCAGATGGAAGCGGCGGTGGAGCTCGTCCTGCCACTGCTCGACCAGATTGCCCGGACACACGATCATGCAGCGCTGCAGGTCGCCCCGCGCCATCAGTTCCTTGATCAGCAGTCCGGTCATGATGGTCTTGCCGGCTCCCGGATCGTCGGCCAGCAGGAAACGGAGCGGCTGCCGTGGCAGCATCGTCTCGTAGACCGCCGTAATCTGATGCGGCAGCGGCTCGACGAGCGATGTATGTACCGCGAGCAGGGGATCAAAGAGATAGGCCAGGCGGATGCGGTACGCCTCCGCGACCAGGCGGAAGAGATCGGGGGCGCCATCGAAGCTCCAGGGCTGGCCGGATTCCAGAATCCTGAGATCGTTCTCCTGATCCCGGTAGATGAGCTCGCTCCCGAGCGCGCCCTTGCTGTCCTTGTATGTCAGCTCGATGGCCGCGTTGCCGATCCACTTGACCGCCACGACCGTGACAAAGCCGTCGGGCAGCACCCCTTCGACGGTGGCGTCGAGCTTGATATCTTCGAGCCTGGCCATGGCGTTAGCGTCTTTCGTTTATGTGAAACACCATGCCATTCTACATATTGCACCTCACAAGTCAATGCGTATCGTCCGCTAAATCATTCTGCACAAAAGGGCAATAACTGCCCTCCTGTGCAGACTCTTTTGCGGCACCATCACCCGCGCCATGAACCGCGTCCTGCTCACGGGCACCGGCGACAGGCCCGCCGAGCTGGA
>JAAYLN010000007.1 GCA_012521875.1 Lentisphaerota bacterium
GCCACCATCAAGATGCCCCTGCTGCGCGGATCGGGGCGCCTGATCGCCATGGAGGCCCTGACGCAGGCCGAGCGCAACCTGATCTACGCCATTTACGGCTTCGAGAGCTTCAGGCAGAACTATGCCGTCAAGGTGGCCTCCGGCTACTACAGCCTGCTGGAGGCCTCGCAGAAGGTGGTCGCCCTGCGGGAGAACCAGCAGCGGCTTACCGACAACTACCGGCGCGCGCAGCTCCTCAGCGAGGCCGGCCGCCTGCCGCAGGTCGAGCTGGATCAGACGCGCCAGGATCTGCTGCGTACCGACGACCAGCTCGTCGGCGCCATACAGGCGCGGCAGGCGCAGCTCGACAGCTTCAAGATGACGCTGGGACTGCCCGTCGATGCCGCCATCGAGGTCGATATGCGCGAGCTTGACCGTCTGCAGAAGGCGATGGGGCTCGCCCCCGGGCTGACAAACCTCGTGGCGCTGACTGCCCCGCCGCCGCCCTATACCGAGGCGGAGGCCCTGGCGCTGGCACTGACCAACCGGCACGACCTGATCCTCACGCGCTACCGGCTGGAAGACGCGGAACGTGCCCTCAAGATCGCTGCCGACGCCCTGCGTCCCGACCTTGGCCTTAGCGCTTCGGCCAGAGTGGGGCATAACCGCAAGGGGGGCAGTAAGTCAGGCGACAAGCAGGACTACTCGCTCACCCTCGATGCCGGGCTGCCATGGGAGCGCACGGCGGAGCGCAAGGCCTACCGTGCCGCTGCTCTGGCTGTAGATAGCGCGCGTCGCGCAGTGGAGACAGCGGAAGACAGCGCACGCCAGGCGGTGCGCACCGGGATGCGCGACATCGCCTCGTCCTGGTCATCCTTTGTCATCCAGGCCGAGGCGCTGCGGGTCGCCGAGCGGCGCGTGCGCAGTTCCGACCTTTTCCAACAGGCCGGACGTGCCAGCACGCGTGATGTGCTCGAGGCTGAGAGTGCCTTGCTGAATGCGCGCAACGCGCTGGTCTCGGCTGTCGTGAAATACCGTCTCGCGGGGCTTGCGTTGCGCCGCGATCTGTCGGCCCTGGAACTTTCGGAGGAAGGATTGTGGCGTGACCCACTCGACTAGACAAACGGAACTCAATCAACCGTCCACAAGGCGGCGTACGCGTGCAGGCATCCTGGGTCTGCTCGTGCTGATAGCACTTGGGCTGCTGCTGATGCGCGACCGCCTGCCGGGAGGCGGCGACACGACCGGCCCGCTCTACACGGTGCGGGAGGGGCCGCTGACCATCTCGGTCGTCACCGCCGGCACGGTACAGAGCCGGCGTACCGCGACCGTGCGGAGCCAGGCCGAGGGGCGCAACACGGTCATCTGGATCATCGACGAGGGACGTACCGTCACCAACGGACAACTTCTGGTCGAGCTCGACTCCAGCGCCCTTGCCGACCGCAAGACGGATCAGCAGATTTTGGTAGGCAACGCGGAGTCGGCCCTGACCGCCGCCACGGAGAAGCTGGCCATCGCGCGCATCGAGCGCGAGTCTTCCGTCTCGGCGGCGGAGTTGAAGTTGCAACTTGCCCGCCTCGAGCAGGAGAAGTACCAGAAGGGCGAGTATCCGCAGAAGCTCCAGGAGGCGGAGAGCAAGATCGCACTGGCACGCGAGGAGGTCGAGCGGGCCGCCGAAAGCCTCGGCTGGACGCGCAGGCTGGCGGAGGAGGGCTACCTGACGCGCAGCGAGCTGCAGGCCGACGAGATGGCCGTCAAGCAGAAACAGATCAACCTCGAGGCCGCCGTCACCTCCATGAACGTCCTGACCAACTACTCGTCGCGCCAGCAGGAGGCCACCCTGGCCTCGAACCTGCGCCAGGCCGAGATGGAACTGGAGCGCGTGCAACGCCAGACGCGCGCCAACGTCGTGCAGGCCGAGAGCGATCTCAAGGCGCGCGAGCTGGAGGCGGAACGCCAGCGCGCCAAGCTGGCCAACCTCGAGCAGCAGATCGCCAACTGCCGCATCGTCGCCCCTACCAACGGCGTTGTGATCTACCACTCCACCATGCAGGCCTCGCGCCGCCGCTGGGGCGGCGAGCCGCTGCAGGCCGGCTCGACGGTGGTCGAGCGCCAGGAGCTGCTGCACATCCCGATCGATGGCGACATGATCGTCGAGCTCAGCGTGCCGGAATCGAGTCTGACCAAGCTCGAGCTCGGGCAGGCAGCGCGCGTCAAGGTGGATGCCTTGCCGGGGGCCGAGTTCACGGGACGCCTTAGCAAGATCGGCATACTGCCGGATGGACGCAATGCCTGGCTTAATCCCGACCTGCAGCTCTACAACTGCGAGATCGAGCTGGATCAGACCGGCGATCTGCGCTCGGGCATGAACTGCGAGACCGACATGATGATCGAGCATCATGAGCGTGCCTTCTATGTGCCGCTCCAGTGTGTCATCCGCGTGGCGGGTAAGCCGGTCGTCTATGTGGTGGAGGACGGACGGGCCGTCAGGCGTCCGGTCACGCTTGGCCTAGACAACAACCGCGTGGTGCATGTCATCGAGGGTCTGGCCGAGGGCGAGCAGGTGCAGCTCAACCCGCCGCTGGAGGCCGGCACCACGGCTGCGGCCAATGGCTTATCGCCAGCGTCCGGCACCACGCCTTCGGGTGGTGCGGCACCTGAGACTGCGCAAGGGAAGCGTCCGCCGCCTGCCGCATCGGCATCCGATACCGAGGGGGGCGAACGTCCGGCACCCAAGCCGCGTCCGCGGCAGGCGCCGCGCGAGGCGCCACCCCCGCCC
>JAAYLN010000078.1 GCA_012521875.1 Lentisphaerota bacterium
CCTGCTAATATGCATAATTCCAATCTACAGGAAGCAACTTAGGGAGCATCTTCGCACATGGCGAAAATCAAGAGTGCAGAGAAACGCGCGCGCCAGGCTGAAGCGAGCCGCAAGGCGAACCGCGCGGTCAAGAGCAAAATCAGCACCGTGCGCCGCAAGGCGTTTGAAACCGTGGTTCAGGGCGCCGATGCCGGGGACGTTGCCAAGGTCGTGGCCGAGTACTCCTCGACCCTCGACAAGGCGGCGAAGCGCGGCATCATCAAGCGCAATACAGCCGACCGCCGCAAGGCGCGTATGGCCAAGCGTGTCGCCGCGGCCGCCGCAGCCAAGTAGGCCTGCCCGTTTTCTTGCGGATTCACCCCACTAAGCCGTCTGCCGGGCACCCCCTGGCCGACGGCTTGAGGTGTTTATAGGGGAAGCATATGGCGGGAAGAGTTGAAGTCCACGATTTGGGCGCGAATGTCGACTATGCCGCCGCGACCGCCATCCAGGCGCGGTGCCATGCCGATCGTCGCGCGGGCAGGATCAGCGATACGCTGCTGCTGCTGGAGCACGCGCCGGTCTATACGCTGGGCCGCTCGGCACAGCCGGAAAACGTGCGCTGGAGCGAGGCCGAGCTGCAGAAGGCCGGCATCACGCGCGTCTCCACCACGCGCGGCGGCGACGTCACCTATCATGGCCCGGGACAACTCGTCGGCTACCCCATCATCCACCTCAGCCAGCGCGGCATGGGCGTGCTGGACTATGTGACCGCCATCGAGGAGACCCTCATCCGGGCGCTGGCTGATCTCGGGCTGCCCGATGCGGGGCGCGATGCCCGCAACCGCGGCGGCTGGGTGGGGAACGACAAGATCGGCGCCATCGGCATCCGCGTGGCGCACCAGGTCACGGAACACGGCTTCGCCCTCAATATCAACACGCGGCTGGACCACTACGACGGCATCGTGCCCTGCGGACTCACCGACGCCGGCGTCACCTCGCTGGCGCGCCACCTAGGACATGCCGCCGACATGGCGGAAGTCAAGCGGGCCGTGACCAGGCGCTTTGCCGAGGTCTTCGGGTACGACGAGGTCGTGAGGCACGATCCCGCCACGACAGCGGCCGCGTCCGACGATGAATGATCCCTGTGCCAACATAAATCCCGCCCGCATTAAGCGCCGCGTGCGCATGGGCGAGTTTCTGGCGCTCTACGTCTTGATGCCGGTAGTGCTCTACTACCTGCTGCCGCCCCGTGGCATCCTGCCGGTTCTCTGGGTCGCGGGGTTGCTGGCCTGGGCGCTGCTGCGGTCGGAGCCGGAGGAAATGCGCGAGCCCCCTGTCAGCTCGCGGCGCCGCGAGCTGAAGTTTGTCCTGCTGCGCTTTGCGGCGGCTGCCGTGCTGCTGTCGGCCGCCCTGTGGCTGCACCGTCCGGCGTGGCTCTTCGGTTTTCCGCGCCGCTCCCCCGGCTTCTGGCTGCTGGTGATGTGCATGTATCCCCTCGTCTCGGTTCTGCCGCAGGGGCTGCTCTACCGCAAGCTATTCGAGCGGCGCTATGCCGGGCTCTTCTCCTCGCCCCGTGCCTCCTGGTTCATCGGCTCGCTGGTATTCGGCTTCGCCCACCTGCCGTTCGGTAACCTGTGGGCCATCGCTTTCCCCTTCCTGGGCGGCATGATGTTCCTGCGTACCTACCGCCGTACCGGTTCGCTCCTGCTCTCCTGCCTCGAGCACGCGCTCTACGGCGACCTGCTCTTCACGGTAGGCTGGGGCATCTACCTCTTCCACGGCGGCACCCAGGCGCTGCTAGTGCGCTGACAGGGGACAGGGGAATTTTAGATTTGTGATTTTGGATTTGTGATTGGTTGCGACGTTCCCGTTCTCGTTCTCGTCAACCCTGCTGTGAAGTTGAACCGCCAAGACGCCAGGGACGCCAAGAATGGGAAGAGGAGAAGGGGCCGGAAAGTGGCAGTAGTAGGCAGTGGCAGTTGACAGTGTTGCCTAGTAGATGCAGACGCGCGGGTTGCGGGAGGCTGGTGGCACAGGCGCATCCGAGGCGAACGGAGAGGCCGCAACGTGGAGACCGCCGTCCCCGGCGGGATGTTCTCCACCCCATGCACACCCCAGTACACCGCGGAGACCGCGGGCTCCAGTAAGCGCATCGGAAGTGAACGGGGAAGCCGGAACGCCATACCACGCTGTCGCGTCGGAGTGCCGTCCTTTTCGATTTTCGAGGTTTGCATCCTTCGGCACTTTGTGTCCTCATGCGAGCCCCGCAGTAGTCGAGGACTAGGACGATTCAGCCGACACTGCCTGCCCCCTGTAACTAGCCGGTTGCTTGCAACGCGTATCCTTGCATAGTAGAATGACTGTCAACTTACGTCATGCCGGGTGGTTCAGGCATCATCGCGGGATTGACGATGCACATAACGGTTGCAAGGTTGCTCGGGTGATTCTGCCGCGATTGGAGATGGACTGATGAAAGAGTCACGAGTCATGTGGATTGAGCGGAAGGATGGATTGGTCGGTCCTGCCAGAATCGGCAGGGTGACGTTTTCAAAAAGCCGCAAGTCCATCCGATACCAGGGCAGGACATTTCGTACCCTCGACGGGCGCGGCTTCAAATCAAACTACGTGGATGTGGAAAGTGGCGACGAGTATTGGATATCTGGCTGTCGCAAGGACGGCAGGGATGCTCTATATTCTACCGAGGTAGAGATAGACGAGGATGTCCGCGAGGAATACTGGACTCGGATTCGGCGGTTGCCGGAGAAGGTGAATTTGAGACGATTCATAGCTGAAGGTAAATATTAATGAGCCAAAAGCAACCAAGGATGACAATGGTCATCGCGGAACGAAGGCTCACGGCAGTTCGTCCGGCTGCCAAGCCCGTTCTTGTCACTGTTCAGGTTGGTTGTCCGGCGCGTGCCGCCAGCCCAGCCGAGGGTGACTGGTATTGCTCCATCCGCATCAAGGGGTTTGGCCGAACCAGAACGCAGTCGTTTTTTGGCGTCGATCAACTTCAGGCATTGCAATTTGCGCTTGGTATTCTTGAGCGGGAAGTGCAGGCTTTTGTCGGAAACGCCCAAATCACCTGGCTGGGGCAATCCGACCTGGGACTGAAACCCTGGATGCCGGATGGCCTGAGCCGGAAGGATGGGGCACCGGCACCGTAATGCTGGATGCCGGATTTGCCGGTACTGCGGGTACTGCCGATGGTGGCGACAGGTAGCGACGAGATGACGAAATGTTTCGGCACGAGGTGATTGGCACAGGTGAACGGGGAAGCCGGAATGTGGAGCCCGCCGTCCCCGGCGGTGTCGTTCTCCATTCATGCGCCGCATCAAATCAACCGCGGAGACCGCGGGCCCCAGAGCGCATCGGAAGTGAACGGGATACCGGAACGTGGAGCCCGTTGCCACATCGATCCTGTCGCCACCTATCGATACCCGTCGATACCCGTCGGCAGTACCGATAGTGCCGGAGGTCTCGAGGACGAGGACGAGGACGAGGACGATTGGACTGGTCTTATGTGCATTTCTGCCGCCCCATCTTTCGCTTGCGACAAAGCGTAGGGACAACGTGCGGCGACAAGGTGTAAGCGCGAAGCGCCACTTAAACCCTCACTTAAACTCACACTTAATCGGTACGCTTAATCCACCCGCTTAATCCTTCGCTTGCGACAAAGCGTAGGGACAAAACAAGCAGCGCTTTTACCCTCTAAATTGCGAGCCACTGTGTGGTCGCAATAATCGTCCCTACCACTACCTACTGCCTACTGCCCCCTAGTCTGAGACACCCCATCCCAATCCGCGCCATCCGCGCCATCCGTAGCTTTCTCCCGCCGCGCCGCGGCCACCTCCTATCCATCCGCGCCATCCGCGCCATCCGTAGCTCTCTTCCCGCCGCGCAGCGGCCACCTCCTATCCATCCGCGAAATCCGCGAAATCCGTAGCTCTCTCCCGCCGCGCAGCAGCCATCCTGAAATCCTGAAATCCTGTCAAAAAAACAAAAAAAACTCCCCCTTTTCCGCCAGCGCGTTTTCTGCTATCCTATCTAATTCATTTTCAAGGACAGAATGCAATGGACGCGAGCGTACAAGAAGAACTGACCAAACTGGAAGAGCGTTTTCTGAGTGATCTCGAGGCACAGCCGGTTCATATCGACTCCGTCCTGACCACCCTGCGCTATCTCAAGCAGTCGCCCCACGCCAAACTGGCCGATGACTGGTCGCAGACGGCTCTCAACAAGCTCGTCGAGATGGGCGACCGCGCGGCACTGGTCAAGCTGCTGTCGCTGCTGGCTACCTGGCGCAGCGATGTCCGCGCCTTCGGCGATACCTGCAAGACGGCGCTGAAGAAGGCCAGTCAGGATCGCGTCTGGAACGCCTGCGTCGACAGCGTGGCCTTCGGCGAGGTCGCACCGCAGGAGTCGCTGCGGCGCCTCGAGTTCCTCGACAACTGCAAGCCGGGTAGCCTCGTTCTCGACAAGACCTGGGGCTTCGGCGTCGTCAAGCGCATCGACGATTTCTACAAGCGCATGATCGTTGACTTCACGAACAAGCCCTCCCACGCCCTCTCGCTGGCCAATGCCGGCGAGAACCTCGTCTTCGTGCCGGTTGCCCATATCCTGGCCGTGCGCTACCGCGATCCGGACGCCTTCGCCAGGAAGATCAGCGATGATCCGGCCGCCGTGGTGCGTCTGGCGCTGGCCAGTTTCGGTGCCGTCACCGTCACGCGGCTCGCCGACCTGCTGGACGAGCACGGCATCGTGCCGCAAGCGCAGTGGAAGCGCTTCTGGGATGCCGCGCGCAAGGCGCTCAAGAACGATCCGCTGATCGAGATCCCCTCCAAACGTTCCGAGCCCATCATCGTCCGCGAGCAGGAACTGGCCTTTGACCGCAACTGGTTCACCGCGCTGCGCGCCGAGCGCGACATCCCGGCCATCATGCATTCCATTGCCGAGATGGAGGCGGCCGGCGATGCCGTCGTGCTCGATGACTTTGCGCGCGAGGCCCTGAGCGACCGTCTGGCCTTCGCCCTCAAGGGCGCCTACAACGTCGATGCCGCCCTCTATGCCCGTCTGGCCCTCACCGTCCAGCGGCTGGAACTGGCGACACCCCCGGCCGCCGAGATGTCCCAGCATCTGATCGATGACAACCGTTTCATCACCGCTGCCGAGGGCATGCCGGTCCGCGATAGCACCCTGATGGTCAGCTTCCTACTCAAGCACGAGCCCGAGGCCCCCGCGCGGCTCCTGGCGGCGCTGCCGGAGATGAACTACAACCTCGTCGCCGCGACGACCGAGGTGCTGAAGGACGACCCCGCGCACCTGCCCGCGCTCCAGGCCCGCTACCACGACCTGCTCTCCGCCCCCACGGTGCCGCCGACCCTGCTGGTATGGGTGCTCCGCAACCAGACGGAGACCGCCGACTGGCACCTGCCACCGCTCTACACGCTGATGAGCCAGGCCGTTGCCATCATCGAGGACGAGAACCTCAGTGGCGAGATGCTGCGCATGAAGCATAATCTGCTGGGGCTCTTCGAGCAGGCCAAGTGGTTCGAGACGGCCTTCGCGTCGCTCGAACCGCTGCAGCGCGAGGCGCTCTTTGCCCGCATCTACGGCAACACCACCATGGGCGACGCGGCCACGCAGCGCATGATCGTCGGCCGCATGGTGCGCATCGATCCCTCCCTCGCCGGGCACAAGCATTCCGTCGGTACCTCCCATGCTCAGGCGGAGCCGGCGCAGCGCTGGACCTCCTGGCGCTCGCTGCGGGAAAGGCAGGAGCTCTTCCGCCAACTGGTCGAGGTCGAGATTCCCAAGAACAGCGCCGACATCGCCCATGCGCGCAGCTACGGCGACCTGAGCGAGAACTTCGAATACCAGGCCGCCAAGCAGCAGCAGACCATCCTGCTGTCGCGCCGCGACGAGTGGGATCTGGAGATCAAGCAGATGCACGGCACCGACTTCGCCAATGCCACCCCCGACGTGGTGGGCATGGGCGTGGAGGTGACCTTCGCACGCGCCGACGGCTCGACGCAAACCTATTCCATCCTTGGCGAATGGGATAGCGATGAGGCCCTCGGCATCCTGCCCAACCGCAGCCGCCTGGCCAAGGCGCTCGAGGGGCACCGCGTCGGCGAGCAGGTCACCATTCCCGGCGTACACGACGACGAGGTGGTGACCATCCAGACCATCCGCCCCCTGGGCGAGGCCGTGCGCCGCTGGCTCGACACCCCCGCCGTGACCGGCGGCGCCGCGCCGGCGTGAGCGGAAAGCGCCCAGACCACCGCGCCCGGGCCTCCGGCGCGACGGAGATACCCGCGATCTCCTTCCCGGAGGCGCTGCCGATCACGGCCTACCGCGAGCCGATCCAGCAGGCCCTGCGCGACCATCAGGTCATCATCGTCTGCGGCGACACCGGTTCGGGCAAGACCACCCAGTTGCCGAAGATGGCCCTGCAGCTCGGACGCGCGGCGAGGGGTCGCCTCATCGGCTGCACGCAGCCCCGCCGCCTGGCGGCGGTGACCGTCGCCCGGCGCGTGGCCGAGGAGTTCGGCGGGCAGGTCGGCGGACTCGTCGGCTACCAGCACCGCTTCGAGCGCCGCCTCAGCCGCGCCTCGCGCATCAAGTTCATGACCGACGGCATCCTCCTCGCCGAGACGCGCCACTCGCCCCTGCTGACGGCCTACGATACGCTGATCATAGACGAGGCCCACGAGCGCTCGCTCAACATCGACTTCCTCCTCGGCCTCATCAAGCGCATTCTGCCGCGCCGCCCCGATCTGCGCGTCATCGTCAGCTCGGCCACCCTCGATGCCGGCCACTTCTCCGACTTCTTCGGCGGCGCCCCGGCGCTCTCCATTCCGGGACGGCTCCACCCGATCGAGATCCGCTACCGCGAGCCCGGCGACGACGAGCCCGACTTGCCGCACCTCGTCGCGCAGGCCGTTGATGAGATCCTCGCCGCCGGACCCGGCGACATCCTGGTCTTCCTGCCCGGCGAGCGCGATATCCGCGAGACCGCCACCCTCCTGACGGGGCGCCGCCTGCCAGGTGCCGTCATCATCCCCCTTATGGCCTCGCTGCCGGCCGCCGAGCAGCAGCGCGCCTTCCAGCCCGCCGACGGCCGCCGCATCATCCTCGCCACCAACGTGGCCGAGACCTCCGTCACCATCCCCGGCATCCGCTACGTCATTGATTCCGGCCTGGCGCGCATCAGCCGCTATGTCCACCGCACGCAGGTGCAGCGGCTGCAGATCGAGGCCATCTCCCAGGCCAGCGCCCGCCAGCGCGCGGGCCGCTGCGGGCGCATCGGCCCCGGCATCTGCATCCGCCTCTACGGCGAGGAGGATTTCCAGCGGCGCGATCCCTACACCGACCCCGAAATCCTGCGTTCCAGCCTGGCCGGCGTGATCCTGACGATGCTCGATCTGGGCATGGGCGACATTGCACGCTTTCCCTTCCTCGATCCGCCCGCGCCCGCCATGATTCGCGAGGGCTTGCGCGAGCTCGATGAACTGGGCGCGGTACGGCCGGCACCGGAAGGCGGTGTACCGAAGCTGACCACGCTCGGCTGGCAGCTCGCCAAAATGCCGGTCGAGCCGCGCCTCGCCCGCATGTTGCTGGCCGCCCACCACGAGGAGGCACTGCGCGACACCCTCACGGTTGTCGCCGCGCTGGCCTGCGACGACCCGCGCCGCCGCCCCATCGAGCAGCAGGCCGAGGCCGACCGCGCCCACGCCGCATGGCAGACGCCCGCCTCCGACTTTGCCGCGCTGCTGCGGCTCTGGCGCTGGTGGGACGACGCCACCCGCGGCACCTCGCAGCAGACCGGCCGCCGCCTCTGCCGCCAGCACTTCCTCTCCTTCGCCAGGATGCGCGAGTGGCGCGACCTGCGCGAACAGCTCGAGACGCTCTGCCGGCGGCTCGATCTGGCGGTCGAGTCGGAACGCGGCGGCGACGACGGTCTGCACCGCGCGCTGCTCTCGGGCCTGCTGGGGCGCATCGGCCATCGCGACCGCGAGGCCGGCGACTACCGCGGCGCCCGCGGTCTGCGCTTCGCCGTCTTTCCCGGCTCGGGCCTCTTCAAGCGCCAGCCCGAATGGCTCATGGCCGGCGAGCTGGTGGATACCTCGCGTCTCTACGCCCGCACGGCGGCGGCCATCGATCCGCGCTGGATCGAGAAGCTGGCCGGCGACCGCTGCAAGCGCAGCTACCACTCGCCAACCTGGGACGCCGAGCGCGGCTTTGTCCGCGCTACCGAAAGGGTGACGCTCTTCGGCCTGGTGATCGTCGAGGGACGGCGCTGCGACTACACGCGCATCGAGCCGGCCGTCTGCCGCGACATCTTCATCCGCCACGGTCTGGTGGCCGGCGAGTTTCCGCGGCCGCCGCCCCTCATTCGCGACAACATGGAGCTGCTGGCCGCCATCCGCCTGCGCGATGAGAAACGGCGCGGTCACGGGAATCTGCTCGACGAGGAGCGTCTGGTCGCCTTCTTCGACGGACGCCTGCCGCCGGACATCAACTCGGCCGATGCCCTGCGCGCGTGGCTCAAGCGCGCATCGCGCGCGGAGAGCGAGTCCCTGCGCCTGAAGGCCGAGGATTGGATAGTGGACGACGATGCGGCCGCCGGTTTTCCCGATACCCTGCGCATCGGCAAGGCCCGCCTGCCGCTGACCTACCGCTATGCCTACGGCGAGGAGGATGATGGCATCACCTGTACCGTGACGCGGGAGGAGGCGCCCCTGCTGCGCCGCTGGCCGGCCGACTGGCTGGTGCCGGGCGCTCTGCCGGAGAAGGTGCAGTGGATGCTCGGTCGCCTCACCTCGGCGCAGCGGCGGACGCTCGGGCCGATGGACGAGGCGCTGTCGCGCTGCCTTAGCCGTCTGCGTCCGGGCCGCGAGCCGCTGATCACGGCGTTGGCCAACCTCCTGCAGGATACCTTCGGCGTGCGCGTCGCGGACGGCCTGTGGTCGGAGGAGCAGATGCCGCCGCACCTGCGCGTGCGGTTTGTGGTCATGGATGAGAAGGGCAGGCCCCTGGCCGCCGGACGCGACCTCGATGCGGTACTGCGCGCGGCGGGCGTTGAGGAGCAACCGGCGGCCCCGGCGGCCGGCGCGGCGGAACCGTGGCACCGGGACGGCCTTGTGGCCTGGACATGCGGTGCGCTGCCGGAGCAGGTTGATGTCGGGCGCGCGGGCTGGCCGCTGATCAACTACCCCGCGCTGCAGGATCAGGGCACCTCGGTCAGTCTGCGCCTCTTCGCCGATCCCGCGCAGGCGCGCGCCATCCACCACGACGGAGTGCGGCGCCTGCTGCTGCTGGCGCTGGGCAGCGAGGCGCGGCGTCTGGCACGGCTGCCCGCCTGGCCCGTGCCGGCCGGACTCTTCCTGCGCCAGATCGGCTGCGCGCCGGAGCAGGTGGCGGACGACCTGGTGCTGGCGCTGGTCTCCGATGTCTTTCTCCACGGCCAGCCCGAGGTGCGTACGCCCGAGGCCTTCAACACGCGCCTGGCGCAGGGGCGCGGCCGGCTGGCCGCCGCGCAGCGCGAGTGGCAGACGCTGGTGACCGGCATTGTCGTGCTGGCGGCCGAGTGCCACGCGGCGATCAACGCCGTCAAGGGCTCGCCGGCGGCCGTGGCCGACATGCAGGAGCAGCTTGCCTGGCTGGTCTTCCCCGGTTTTGTGCGCTACGTGCCGCGCGTCCGCCTGCAGCACTACTTCCGCTACCTCGAGGCGCTGCGGCTGCGCATCGAGCGGCTGACGCTCAATGCGGCCTCCGATGCGCGCAAGATGGCCGAGGTCGCGCCCTTCTGGTCACGGTACATCGAACTGGCCACGGCCGATCCGCCACGCCGCCACGACCGGCTGGCGCTTGATGAATACCGCTGGATGGTCGAGGCCCTCCGCATCTCCTGCTTCGCCCAGGAACTCAAGGCTCCTTGCCCCGTCAGCGCCAAGCGCCTCGAGGCGCAATGGGCGAAGGTGCTTCAACAGGGTTGAAGCGCGAATCCGGTACCGCCGCCGCCCCTGCGGGGCGGTGGGAATAGATCAGAGATGCCACTTTGTCCTCGCTGTTAATTTTTGACAGGATTTCCTGCTTCGCAGGCGCATATTAACAGGATACATGATTAACAGGATTATTTTGGATGGCCGCTACGCGGTGTGATCTAGCTACGGATTTCGCGGATGTCCTGCTTCGCAGGCGCATATGTCGCGGATGTCCTGCTTCGCAGGCGCATATGTCGCGGATTTCCTGCTTCGCAGGCGCATATGTGTTATGTGGTGTTTCAGGCCAGGGTAATTTGAACCGCCAAGACGCCAAGATCGCCAAGAGATGGAACCGCGAATGGACGCAAATGGACGCGAATTCACACGAAGATGGAGTAAGCGGGTGGTTTAGGCCGGTTCGGTCACCCCGCGCGGCGCACTACGTGCGCAAGCGGTTTTGAGTGCGCGGCCCCGGACGCGCTTTCTACCGCGGGACCTGGCCCGCGCAGAAGAGGAAAACGAAAAGGCGCCAGAAACACCAAGGACGCCAAGAGTAGTTTTGTTTAACCGCAGATTTCGCAGATTTCCGCAGATTTGATTTGTAATTGGTTGTGCTTCGCTCTTCCTATTTGCTCATCCCGACAAGCCCGCTGTCGTCGAGTGCCAGGGACGCATCTGCAGAAGCGCGCCAGCACAGGTGGGGCGACGCCGTCCCGGCTAGACGCAAGCATGGCGCTGCACTGCCCATGCGCCTGTATCCGCGTCTATCCCGCCCACATGTTGATCATACGACGCAGTCGTATGATCGAAGAGTGTAAAAGGTGCGGGGACAAGGCGCAAGCGCGCAGCACCCACTTAAACCCAAGCCCAGGGCACCGCCCTGGGGAATTATGCCAAAATTACGACTAGTCCTGTTGGTGGTCGCAGTCGGTCGGAGTACCGGCTTCAGCCGGAAGCCAACAAGGGTCTTCAGGCCCGCGAAGATCCCTTTTTTCCTTGAAAAAAGGGTCATGGGGACGGGGCTGAAGCCCCTGAACCACTTCCGCCTGAAGGCGGTAATCCGGCCAGGGGATAGGAGTATTTCAGTCGGCATGCGCGGCTATGACGGTACATCCGTCCCGGCTGGCCGCCGCGATGGAGCGTGGTAGTATGGGGCAGGCATTCCTGCCTGCCCGCGCAGACCCGCGCAGACAGGAATGTCCGCGCCACACTGGGGCAGCCCTGAAAGCGGCACCGCACCCGGCAAGGCATCCGGCATCCGGAATCAGTTGAAATCCAGCCGCCCCGGCCCCTGCTCGCCGTCGCCCCACATGCCGAGCGGCGGCGGCCAGATGTAGTTCTCCATGTCGGCGGTCTGCGCGCAACCGACGAAATCCTTGGCGCCGGCCGCGCGCATCCGCCTGATCTGCATGTCGGCGGACTGCCCCTTCAGGCTCTCGCCGGGAATACCGAGGGCTTCACGCGGATGCACAACCAGCGCCTGCCAGCCATCCTCGTCCACCTGGAGGCCGGCGAGCGGGGCGGCCTTGTCCGCGCCGGGCCTGACCTCGAACTCGATGGTGCGGTCCTGGATGGCGATGGCGACCTTCTCGCCGTCAACCGGCTTGCCCGCCGCGGTGATGCGGATAGCCAGTCCCTCGGGGGCATGGACGATCTTGACCGTCGTGCGCAGGTCGGCCGGGAAGCCCATGATCTCGAAGGGCACGGAGGAGTCAGTCTTGCCCATGACGAGCTCCAGGGCGGGGACATCCGCCCAGGCCTGATCATCCAGACCGGCCGGCAACGCCGGCACGGCCGCGACCCCGTAGGCGGAGGCGGCGCCGAGGTGCCGGTGCGCCACGCGCGCCTCGGCGAAAAACCCGTGCCAGCACTTGTCTATGCGGACGGGATGGAGCACGCGGTACGGGGTGCGGATCCATTCCATGCGCCTGGCATAGAGGTTCTTCCCGGCTGGCGGCGGCTCCGCCTGCCGGCCGTACCGCACCCGCGCGCGGAACAGCGCGTCGTCGCGCTGCAAGCGCCGGTGCCAGAAATGGAAAACCTCGTCCCCGCCGGGCGGCAGCGTCGGCAGGGTGCCTTGAACGGCGGCCCGGACATCGGTCGTCGTGCCGTCGGCGGCCTGCAGCTCCGCCTTCCCCGATGCGTCCAGCAGCAGCCGCTCGCCGGGACGCAGGGTTCCGCGCCAGGTCACCCGGCGGTTGTCGGCGGCGTCGCCCCAGCCGATGGCGGGATCCGCCAGATCTTGCTTCAGCGCCTCGATCTCGATGACCGCCGGTGCCGGCGTATCCTCCGTGTTCAGGACGTGGATGGCCGATCCGTTCCGGAGCTCGGCCTCGATCTCGGCGGACAGGCCGGCCAGCCGGCCCGCCTCCTCGAGCAGCGCGGCCAGCCGGAAGACGGTCGGCGGGTCGTAGCTTTCGCCGTAGTAGTTCCGCGGCCAGACGTAGTACTGGTTCCAGATCGGGCGGGGGTTCTTCCACCGCATTTCGTATCGCTCGGCGAGGAGCTTGTAGAACCGGATCATCGGCTCCGCCGCCGGACCGTAGAACGCATGGCACACATCCCGGATTTCGGCGTCCACGTCGAGGTCGGGATTCCAGAGCAGGCGCATCCAGATCCGCCGCATCAGGAAGTTCACCTGGACCGGGTCGTAGAACTCGAAGAACACACCCGAGACATAGGGCTTGACCGTCTGGAGCCAGCGCTGCATGGAGTGGGGAAAGAACGTCGGCGCGGTGATGAAGTAGCCGGGCCACAATCCGTATTCCCAGAGGAGCAGGCGGTCACGCTCGCTGCCCAGTTTCGCCGACCACTTGCGCACCATCCCCAGATTGTGCTTCCAGATCTCCGGCTCCTTGCATTGCGTCGAGGACGACATCAGGGTCAGCATGACGTCGATACGGTTGGAAATCGCGAAGACCGGCGGCTGATAGTGGCGGTTGTAGGCCAGGGTGGCGATGCGCATCTCGGGCCACCGCTTGCCCGTTTCCGCTGCCAGGCGGTTCACATAGTCGAACCAGATGGCCGAGAAAGGCGCCCAGCGTCCATGGTCGGGATTCCACAGCGCGCGCGACCGCTCGTTGTATTGGTACACTCCCGCCACCCGGTCCGGAACCTCCTCCATGATATAGGTGTCGTTGGGCGTGCGGCCGGCGAAGAAATCGCCGCACTCCCGCCTGTCGAACCACCCTTCCAGATGTTTCAGGCGGGCCTCCAGCACCTTGGGCTCGGTATAGTCCAGAAACCCGAGATCATGCTGCTGCAGCATGGCCGCCTCGCGCACGCCGCCCGGTGCCTGTTCCGTTTTCGGCAGGAACATTTCGGGGTGATCCTTGCCGTAGGCATGCGACCATGCCGCCATGCCGTAGCTGTGGTTGCACTGGAAGTTCTGCGAGGAGCAGCCGCGCAGCCCGATCAGTCGCCCGCGGGTCGAGAGGAGCCGGGTCTTGTAGACCGGGGCATCCTCGATCAGCAGACCGGAGGCGACCGGCAGGGTTTCCAGCCGCGGAATGACCGTGCCGAGCTCGAACATCGCGGGATCGTCCGGCGGGGAATGGAGAAAGCGGTAGCCCATCACCTGCTCGGCAAACGTCTCGACGGCGTGCATGACGCCCCGGTCGGCGGGGACGGGCCAGTTGTTGACCCCCGCCGCCGCGATCTCGCCGAGCAGGAAGAGATCGCCCTCCTTCTCCATGATCTTGAGCGCCTCGGGCCGGTCTGGCGGCTCGACCCGTCCGGCGAGGTGCGGGCCGTATCCGACGAAGATTCTCATCCCGGCCTTCGGCGCGCTGGCGGCCGGAACGATGGCCGGCGTCGTGCCGAGGGCCCGCGCGATGAGCATCTGGAGACGCTCGGCGGCGAGGCGCTGCGTCAGGTTGGTGCTCAGCGGCTTATTCAGGTAATCGGTCGAATAGGCCCGGAGAATCGCCACAGGCTGGTCCGGAATGACAATCGTCATGCTGGGCTCCGTTTGGGAAGTTGCTTGATCGGTTGCCGCCGGTTCGGCGCCGGCGGACAGGCTGAAGACCAGTATTCCAATAGCCAGGCTCGCACACCGGCCCGGTCGCCATGCGGTTGGGTATCTCATTTTAAGTGCGCAACTCCCTCATCGTACCATCAGGACAGATCCTTGGGCGATAAACTCCAGCGTGCCGACTTCCAGCAACCGGTCGTGCATGGAGACGTGCTGGGCATGGATCCAACTGGCGGAGCGGACCGACTTGGAGAACCGCACCTCGTCTAGCTCACCGTTGAAACCATAGCCGATGATCTTGTTCACCCACCAGGGTTCATGGGGATAATGCATGTTGTTCCAGGCGGCGTCCAGCTCGCCGTTGGCGTAGATACTGCGCCCGGCCCACGAGGAATAGACGTCGGCGGCGTAGTACAACTGGCCGGTTGAAATCAGACTGGCGCCGGCGTACCGGTATATTGAGTTGCCCTGGTGTACGTACGACTCCAGTTGGTTCGTCGCGTTGATCCCGAACCAGTAGGCATTGTTATTGCCGTAAATAAAGATCATCCGCTGAAGTGTGTCGGGCGAGTTGTTCTTGAACATCACCTCGAACGTGTCGGACGTGGGGCGGCTGAATGCGTTGGCCAGGGAAATCCAATGGCCGGCGATACCGTCGGTGAGGACGCCGCCGCTGATGAACCCCTCGACGCCGAGCGTCACGTTGGCGGCGGTTCCCGTCATGGCGTTGGCCGTCGAGTCGTACACGCGTGTCGCGCCGCCCGTCGCGGCCATGTGGTGGACAAAGAGATAGTTCGAATCCCAGACCGAGGCCGGATCGGACGCGTCGGGCAGCTCCTCGGGCGAATGGTAGAGGTAGAAGGTGTCGGCGGTTCCGGCATGGAGCCGGGGTATCCGCACCCAGTACTCGGCCTGCTACGTCGCGCTGTCGTGCCGCTCGCGCTCGAAACTCAGCGGCGTGACGCCGTCGTCGGCTGTGAAGCGGATGCCGAGGCCGTCGGTGTTGGCGTGCCTGAAGTCGAAATTGCCGGCGTGCAGCCTGACCGGCAGCGGGAAGTCGGCCAGGTTTTCCGTGATCGGGCCAGATTCGTCACGGTCAGCAATTGCCGGCTGGTGAAGCCCTCCAGCCACGGCGCCTCGCACATCCCGTTGGCGGCAACCGCCAGGCACACCGCCATCGCCAAACCGCATTTCAACGTGTACTTTTGCTTCATGTTCGTCTCCGCCGGACCGGCTTCATGTCCCCCAGCACATGCACAGGCATGGCACCCCAGCCTACGCCACATTGTTTTCGGCACGGCACCTGCCGCGCCCAAAACGATTGAAGGCAGTGTCGCACTTTACGGGGCATTTGTCCATCACCAAATAAGGGCACAATGCAAGATGCAAGCCCTGAAGGGGCGCGATATACCAGCTCAGGGCAACGCCCTGGGGAATGAGGCAAAAACAGATGAGCCCTGAAGGGGCGGGATATAGTGTCGGGGAAGAAGGGTTGTCTGCCGGATACCCGCCGTGAACGGCGGGGCTTGGCTGGTAGACGCGGCGTCCCCGCCGCGTGCGGATTGGGTTGAAAAAAAGCCGCAGGGGCAGACTGCAAGCCCACAACTGCAAGGCCATGCCACACTCCATCCCCTTTCCTTGGCGCTCTTGGCGTCTTGGCGGTCTATAACCTGTGTGCGGCTCGCCGGTCACACCGCGTAGCGGCGTGACGGGGACGGCTCGCCCTACCTTTCAGTGGCTGTGCCGCAAGCTCGTGCCGGCATCTGCTGTGCAGGGGTGTTGTCGGCACCGGCGGCAGTACCGGCAGTTCCGGCAGTACCGGTGGTGGGCCGGCCTCGAGGACGAGGACGAGGACGAGGACGATGACGAGGACGAGGACGAGAGGGGGGCGTCCTCACAAGCGCCTCGGCGGCATGATGGGACAAGGTAAAGACTGGACGTGTGGGTGCTGTAGATAGTACCCTTTCCGTGGAATCAACGTTAGGCGTGACATGTGTTGCGCATGACGTAAAGCACTGGAACACGGGCCATGCTGAAATCAACCCCAACCTCAAACAATCAGTCCGCTACGGAAAATGCCCTGCCGGTAAGGCGGCGTTTGTGGCGTAGGATAAAGGTGGTGCTCGTGCTAATAGGTGCAAGCTTGGCGCTGACCATTTATCTTCTTGGCTACTACTCGGCCCGCAAGGATCACCTTCTTGTGCGACGGCCATACGTCACGTATGAGAAAGGAGTCGCCCGAGAGAAGTATGTTATTACGTGCGGTAACTTCGGCCCCGGCAGAGGCGGGATACTCGTATCCCCAAACGAGATCGCCTTCTGCTATATTGTGTTTACGCCTTTGAGATTGCTCGAGGGCAAGCTCCGTGCAATGAGGATGATGGATAAGGCGTTCCAGGCTGTTGACCGCCTGAAACCGCCTCCACGGTCTCGTTGCCGACTTCAGCCAGGCGCTACAGATGAAACGCATAATTAAAATGGGCTTGGTAGGGGCGCTGCTGTACTTGGGATGCGGTTGCTCTTTGTCAACTTCGGTGTGCCTTGCCGCCGGATGGAATGATTTCACGCGCGACATCGGCGACGGCTATGCCGTCTTCAAGGCCAACAGCATGGATGTGGGTATCTGCAGGGCCGATGGGCGGCTGATCCTGTGTCCGCGGAATCACGACAAGATCGGGCCGGTTGTCGGCTACATGACCACCCATGAATATATCCTGACTAAAAATCTCGGACGAAAACCCCGCAACTTGTTTGAGGGAGACGCCCTTGAGGAGGTCGATCCGGCGCAAGAGCATTTCTTTATCATCGTCAAGGCTACCGAAGAACTCCGCGGGCCATTTTCGGAGGAGGAGTTTATGGCAAGGTCTGAGGTTGCTGAAGCCGGGGCGATCAAATGGCAGGTGCCCACCAACCCGGATGCCTGGCGATCACTTGGCGGCAGCCTACTGTTTCTTGCATTTGCCGTGCCCATCCTGGCGGTCAAGTACTACTGGATCACGATACCCTTGATTGCCGGGACGATTCTTCTGTTTAGAAAGAGGGCGGCATTTCGAGTATGGACGAAAGATTTGCCGTAATCGCTTTTCTTTTGGATATATTCGAAATGTTCGGCGGCAAAGAAGTCGGGAGGGACGAGCGTCTGTTCGTCCACGCGTGTGACGCCGTAACTACCGGTACTACCGGTACTGTCGGTACTGCCGAGGGGTGGTGCGGACACTGGATCACCCGTGCGATGTGGAGCTAAGGGCGGGAGGGACGAGCGTCTGCTCGTCCGCGCGTGGGACGCCGGTACTGCCGTAACTGCCGGTATTGCCGAGGGTGTCTTGGTGTCATCGAGTGATACTAAAAATTCGATTCGCCCGATTCGCCCGATTCATTCGATTCTCTCGATTCCCGGTAGTACCGGTGGCAGTCGCCCATGCTTTCACACCGCACCTGCGAGCAGTTGGTTAGCCGTGATTCGGCGGATGGTTTCGGCGCGCGGTTACGGGTGGGCGGTTACGGCTTGACACCAATAGGCTATGCGAAGTAATCTCAGCCTGTAACAGAGCGTGACGTTCACCAAAATGCTTTGGAAGAGCCGCAAAGATGTCTAAGAGTATCTGGACCAGAAAGTTGGGCGATCGCCTCGTCCGGAAAGTAGACGACTGGTCTAGTTCGCCTTCCGATTCATGGTGGACGAAATGGTTTTGGGGCATCATTGTGCCGTTGTTGATCCTCGGGTACGGCTTGCACACGATCATCAATAAGGCAGGGGTGTTGCCTGGGTACCGAGGCTCGCGGCTTGGCTTGCACGGTACCGATGCCGTGCTGTTCGGTTGGGCGCTTGTGTGCCTCGCGCTGTTTCTGCACACAGACCACTTCTGGGGCAACACCCAGGCGCTGTTTCAACTTCACGAGGCCGGCAAGGCGGTGACGCTCCTCGGCTTCTGCATCGTTAGCTATAGCTCCACCCGGTCGGCGGCGGAACGCAACTGGCGGCTGATCATCGCGTGGTAGCGGCCCTGCAACGCCATGAGCGTGGCGTGGTCGCCGGACTCGGCGATGCGTCCGTCGTCGATGACGAGGATCTTGTCGGCATCGCGCACGGTGGAGAGGCGGTGGGCGATGATGAAGGTGGTGCGTCCGCGCATCAGCGCGCCGAGCGCCTGCTGGATCACCTGCTCGGCCTCGGTATCAACCATCGAGGTGGCCTCGTCGAGGATCAGGATGCGCGGGTTGGCCAGGAAGGCGCGGGCGATGGCGATGCGCTGGCGCTCGCCGCCGGATAGGCGCGCGCCGCGCTCGCCGATGACCGTGTCGTAGCCCTTGGGGAGTTTCAGGATGCAGTCGTGGGCGAAGGCGCCGCGCGCCGCCTCGATCAGCTCCTCCTCGCTGGCGTCGGGGCGGGCGTAGAGGATATTCTCGCGCACGCTGACATTGAAGAGGAAGGTCTCCTGCACCACCATGCCGATCTGGCGGCGCAGGGAGGCCTGGCGCACCGTGCGCACGTCGTAGCCGTCAATGAGCACCGCGCCCTCGGTGGGGTCGTAGAAGCGGGCGACCAGGTTGACGAGCGTGGTCTTGCCTGCGCCGCTGTGTCCCACGAGCGCCACCACCTCGCCGGGGGCGGCGGTCACGGAGACATCGCGCAGCACGTCGTCGCCCGTCTTGTAGCGGAAGGTAACGTTGCGCAGCTCCACGCGCCCCTCGATGGGCGGCAGGTCGGTGGCATCGGGGGCATCGGCGACGGTGGGCCGGGTGTCGAGCAGCTCGAAGATGCGCGCCACGGCGGCCAGCGAGCGGTTGACGACGTTCTGCACGCGCGCCAGTGCGCCGATGGGATGGTAGAAGTCCTGCATGTAGCGCAGGAAGGCGATGATCGTGCCCGGGGTCATGACGGCGACGGACGTTGCCGTCACGGAGCGGTGGGCGCCGTACCAGATGAGCACCACGAGCCCGGTGCTCGTGACCAGCGAGAGCACCGGGAAGAAGGTGCTCCACATCCAGATGCTCTGGCAGTTCGAGCGCCAGTAGGCGCGGCTGCTCTCCTCGAAGTAGGCCGTCTCGGCCTCCTCGCGCGCGAAGGCCTTGATCACCTGTATGCCCGCGAGGCGTTCCTGCAGGCGCGCGTTGATGTCGCCCAGATCGCGGCGGATGCGGGTGAAGATCGGGCGGATATAGCGCGTCAGGATCCACAGCAGGCCGATGAAGACCGGCAGCGGCGTAAGGGCTATCAGTGCCATGCGCCAGTCGAGCATGAAGAGGAAGAAGGTGGCGCCGATGATATGGACGACGTTGGTGATGACATCGTCCGAGGCATGCACCACGAGATCCTCGACGGCGCCGACGTCGTTGCTGATGCGCGACATGATGTCGCCGGAGCGCTCGTTGGTGAAATAGTCGAGGTCCAGCGTCATCAGGTGGCGGAAGCACTCCATGCGGATCTGCAGGACGAAGCGCTGCCCGAGCAGGTGCATGACGTTCGTGCGCGTCGCGCCGAGCACGAGGCCGGCGATGGTCAGGCCCAGGAAGCGCAGTGTCAGAGCCGGCAGCAGGGCGGGATCGCGGGCGATGATGACCTTGTCGAAGATGTCCTTGAGCACCAGGGGCGCCGCCAGTCCGCACGCCGTGGAGCCGAGCATGGCGAACACGCCGAGGAGCAGGCGCGGCCAGTATGAGGCGAGGTTGCGGTAGAACCAGCCGAGCATGCGGCGGTCGGTGATCTTGACGGTGCGCGCGGGCTGCTCGTCCGGGTCGCCGCGCATCATGCGCCCCATGCCGAATCCTCGTGCCATACTCTTGCCTAGCCGCGCTTTCTCAGGTGCGAGGGGGGATGCTTGAGGATCGAGCGGTACTTGGCGACGGTACGGCGCGCGATCTTGATCCCCTGCTCGCTCAGTTGTTCCTGGATGGCCTGGTCGGAGAGCGGGTTGCTGGGCGACTCCTGGCGGATCATGGTGTCGATCATGTCCTGCACCGTCTTGTTCGAGACGGCCGGCCCGTCGGCGGTCTTCAGCCCCGGCGTGAAGAAGTACTTGAGCTCGAAGACGCCGACCGGTGTCTGCATGTACTTGTTGGCCACGGTGCGGCTGACGGTGGTCTCATGCACGCCGACGCGCTCCGCCACCTCGGCCATGGTCATCGGGCGCAGGGCCGCGACGCCCTCCTCGAAGAAGGCCTGCTGCGCGCCGACGATATCGCTGGCGATCATGTGGATCGTCTTCTGGCGCTGGTGGATGCTCTTGATCAGGAAGGCTCCCGAGCGGATACGCTCGCGGATGTAGGACTTGACCTCGGCGGAGGTGTTCTCGTCCTCTAGCAGCCTGCGGTAGTGGCTGCTGATGCGGATGTGCGGCAGTTGGTCGTCGTCCAGCGCGACGACCCAGCGGCCCTCCTTGTTGCGCTTTACAAAGATCTCGGGCACGGCGTAGGTGGTGGGGTCGTCCTCGAGCATGCCGCCCGGCTGGGGGTTGAGCGTGCGTATCAGGTCCCCCGCCGCCTGCACCTCGTCTTCCGTCGCCTTGAGCGTGCCGGCCAGTTGCGCATATTTCTGGGTGGCAAGATCCTGCAGGTGGTTGGCAATGATGGCCTCGGCCAGCGGGGCCTCGGGGGCATTGCTCTGGCGGATCTGGATCAGCAGGCACTCGCGCAGGTCGCGCGCGGCGATGCCGGGCGGATCGAAGGTCTGGATCACCTTGAGTACCGCCTCGATGCGCGCGAGCGGTACCGCGGCCTGCGCCGCCAGTTCGGCCAGGTCGGTCACCAGGGAGCCGTTGTCGTTGAGACTGCCGATGATCAGCTCGCCGAGCTGCCGGTTTTCCGTGCCGAGATCGGTCATGCGCAACTGTTCGAGGAGGTGGGGCTGCAGCGAGACGGGCTGGCGCAGCGAGTCGAACATGTAGCGCCGCCGCTCCTCGTCCTGCACGGTGTAGGGATTGTTCTGCTGCTCGTCGAAATAGTAGTCGCGCCACTCGTCGTCCATGGCCGTGAGGGTGTCGATGCTCCGCTCGTCGAAGTCCAGCGGCTTCTCGTCCTCCGCGCCGGACGGCTTCTCGCCCTGCCCGCCGGCTTCCGCGTCCTCGCCCGCGCTGCGGGCGGTGCCCTCGCCGACGGTACGCGTGGCGAGATCGTCGAAGGAGACCTCATGAGGCGAGACGACATCCTCGATGGTGGGATTATGCTCCATCTCCTGCTGGATCATCGCCCGCAATTCCATCAGCGGCAACTGCAGCATCTCGAGCGATTGCCGCAGTTGCGGCGCCAGAACCATCATCTGGCGTTGCTGTTGTGATAGACCTAGCGATTGAAACACAGTACACCATCCCGCGCCAACCGGCCCGGCGGTATCCTGTCCGCCGACGTTCCGGTCTACGCAATTAGAAGAGAGTTTACTGGAATTGCGCACGCTATGCAAGCCGCGATGGTATGAAAAGTGCTTTGCGATTCAACTTCGTTGATTCGCTCCACCCCTAATCCCCGCATGGCTCTCATCTCTCTTCAGGATGTCTCGCTCCGCATGGGCGGCGACCCGATTTTGGATCACGTGGATCTGAACATCGAGCGGGGGGAGTGTGCCTGCCTCACGGGACGCAACGGCTCGGGCAAGACCACGCTGCTGCGCCTGCTGGCGGGCCTGATCGAGCCGGATGGCGGCATGGCCCTGCGCGAGCCGGGCCTGCGGGTGGCCTACCTGCCGCAGCAGTTGCCGGCTGACCTGCATGGGAGCGTGCGCGAGGTCGTCGAGGCGGGGATGATGACGCATGCGGGCACCGAGCCGTGGGAACGGACGGCGGCGGCGGACTCCATCATGTCGCGGCTCGGTCTCGACCCCGCCGCGCGCCTGGAACAGCTCTCGGGCGGACTGCGCCGCCGTGCCATGCTGGCGCGCACGCTGGTCGGCCGTCCTGACCTCCTGCTGCTGGACGAGCCCACCAACCACCTCGACCTCGACTCCATCGAGTGGCTGGAGAACTTCCTGAAGAGCCGCGTCGAGACGCTCCTCTTCGTCACCCACGACCGCGCCTTCCTGCGCCGGCTGGCCCGCCGCATCATCGATCTCGACCGCGGCCGCCTGGCGAGCTGGGATTGCGACTACGACACCTTCCTGCAGCGCAAGCAGCAGCTTCTGGACGACGAGGCGGTGGCCTGGGAGCGTCTGAGCCGCAAACTCGACCAGGAGGAGGCCTGGCTGCGCAAGGGGGTGCGCGCCCGCCGCACCCGCAACGAGGGTCGCGTGCGCGCGCTGCGCGAGCTGCGCAAGACCTTCAGCCAGCGCCGCCTGGAGCAGGGCGTCAGCCGCATGCAGCTTCAGGCCGGCGAGCGCTCGGGCGCGCTGGCACTCAAGGTTAACGGCCTCGGCTTCGCCTACCCCGGCAAGGCGCCAATTGTCCAGGGGCTCGATTTGCGCATCCTCAAGGGCGAGCGTATCGGCATCATCGGCCCCAACGGCTCGGGCAAGACCACGCTGCTGCGCCTGCTGACGGGCAGGCTGGAGCCCACGTCCGGCAGCGTCACCCACGGCAGCAGGCTGCAGATCGGCGGCATCGACCAGTTGCGCACTGAACTGGATCCCGAGAAGAGCGTGGCGGAGAACCTCGCCGAAGGGCGCGAGACCGTCATGGTGAACGGCCGGCCGCGCCATATCTTCGCCTACCTGCAGGACTTCCTCTTCGAGCCCGCCCGCGCCCGTACACCCGTCAAGGTGCTCTCGGGGGGCGAGCGCCACCGCCTGCTCCTCGCCCGC
>JAAYLN010000079.1 GCA_012521875.1 Lentisphaerota bacterium
CACGGCTTTACGCCACGGCTTTACGCCTTCGCCTGAGCTTTCCCTGTTGCCCTTTCGACGAAGGCGACAAAGTTACCGACAAAGCTCGCGACAAAGTTGATGAAAGCCCTGAAGGGGCGCGATATACCAGCCCAGGGCAACGCCCTGGGTAACGAGGCGAAAACAGACTAGCCCTGAAGGGGCGGGATATAGTCCTGCCAAGAAGGTTTTCTGCAGGATGATAGGCCGGGCCTTCAGCCCTTGTCTCTTTTGCCGTTGATTCCCTAGGGCTTCACCCTAGGCTGGGATAGGGCGCGCCGTTGGCGCTTTTCCGCTTCATCACCGTGGCACTCCTTGGCGGCCTTGGCGCCTTGGCGGTTAATCTATTTCGAGGACGAGGACGATCCATCCGCATTCAGCCCTCTCATGCCTACCGCAGCGTGATGATCAGGCCGGTCTTCGGCGCGGCGTAGCAGCCGAGGTCATAGGCCAGATTCGGGTTGCGGTCAAGGCCGTCGAGGGTCGTGGTGATCGCGGGAACCCGGGTTCCCGCTCTGCGGCAGGGCGAGCCCGATTTAAGCCGGTAGTCGCTCTCCAGACGGTTGCGGAACTTGGGGTCGGCGCAGATGTTGCCAGTTCCGGGGGTAGGAGTGTCGGCGAAGATGCACGAGGTGGCGTAGTTCTGCACTGATCCCCCGATCTGCCGTGCCGGATCTTCGCCGTTGAAGGCGACAATCGCGTTCGTTACAAGACCGCCCGACTGGTAGAGCCCGTGCGGGTATCCCGCGCGCCCCGTGAAGTTGTCCGCTACCGTGCAGTTGACAAGATGCGCACTGTCCGAGACCATCGCGACGCCGCCGGCGAGGCATTTCGAGTAGCTGTCGTACGGAATCGAGTTGCCTGCCACCAGGGAGTTGATGAGGCGGCTCGTGCCCGCAAGATAGACGCCGCCGACACAGCATGCGTTTCCACCGGTGTTGTTCGTGATGACGCAGTTTTCAACGGTGCCGTTGGCCGCATACACACCGCCGACATGCACCCGCGTGTGCTCGCATCCCGCTGAGTGACGATTCAACGCGACTTCGGAATCACGCAGCCGCGCCCCGCCATCCAGATAGACACCGGCGGATGTCCAGCCGCTTTCACGGTAGCGGTGCGCGTTGCCGATAATGCGCGAGTTATCCAGCAGGGTCGTGCCGCCCGTCAGGTAAACGACACCCGAGGCACCGGCCGTGTTGTTCGAAATCGTGCAGCGTGACATCACCGCACCGTCTCGCAGGTTGCACGCGCAACCCGTGCCTGTCCAGCCATTCGGGCCTTGGTCGACGTTGCCGTGTATGAGCGTGTCAACTATCAGACCTCCCATCTGAAGGACAAAATGCTCGCTGGTGCCGCTCGTGCCCATCAAGCCGGCCGATACCACGCAGTTGGAGGCGCTGCCTGTATCGACCTGAAGACCGTAGCCGCGTGTGACATCGCCCTTCAGATTGGCACCGCGGTGGAGCGTGATGTTCTCAACGGAGGCCCCATCGGCAGCCAGGCGTATGATGCGGTATTGATGCTCGCCGTCAATGACCGTCGCCGACGGATCATTGCCCTCGCCGACAAGGCGGACGGGCGTGTTGAGAATGACAAGGTGCGAACTCGGCGGGGCGTCGGCATTGGCAACGGTATAGACACCCGGCGCGACATGGCAGATTCCCGGATCCTCTGATGTCCCAGTTACACAGCGCACCGCATCCATGATGTTCGTGGCGGCCCGCGCAGGTGCGTCGTAGGGTTCGATGTGTGCCCCATCCAGGGAAACATACACCTCGTGGGGCAGTGTGCGTATGGCTTGTTCATACGATGCCGAAGCGCTTGCGCCATCCGCGAACAACACCTGCAGGGAAACAGTCCAGACGCCGGTTTCCGTGATGGTCTGCGATAGCACGGGTTGCGTCGTCGTCGCGACAATTGTGGCACCCCCAGCGCTCGAGACCGTCCAGACGTATGAGGTGGCAGCCGCAGACCATGAGGTGATGGCGGTCGTCTGCAACTCCAGCGGGGGCAGTCCCACGGCCTCCGAGTCGATCCGGAAGTCGCACTCCGGCACATCGGAAACAGGTCTCTCATAGCAGCCCATATCATAGCCCGCACCCTGCGGGCGCGGCGTGCCGACGAGGTCATCCGCAAGCGCTACCGCGGTACCGGCGTCACGTGCCGGTGAGGCCCGACTCAACGTATAGTCTCTATTCGCCGCATCTGCAAACTGCGGATCCGCCGCGATGTTTCCTTCACCGTTAATGACGCCGGCAAAGCATGAGTAGGTGACGTTTGGTTCCGGTACCGAGGCGGCAAAGTCGTCCGCGAAGCCCTCGCCGTTGGCGGTGATGATCGAGTTCACAACCGTGCCGGCGGTGAAATAGACGCCGTCGGGAGTCTGCAGGTGCGTGCTTTCATTGCCTACAACCGTGCAGTTGATCATCTGGCAGGAGGCGGAATTCAGGAACACGCCACCCGCGTTCGTCTGGCTTGCGGTGCTGGAAATGCGGTTGCCGACGATCAGGGAGTTGGCCAGAGTGCTGGAGCCGACGAGATAGACTCCGGCTACGCAACAAGCGTATCCGGCAGTGTTGTTTGTGATGACGCAGTTTTCAACGGTGCCGTTGGCCGCATATACCCCGCCGACATGCACCTTGCTGTGTTGGGTTCCAGATGCATGGTGATTCAACGCGACTTCGCAATCACGCAGCCGCGCCCCGCCATCCAGATAGACACCGGCGGATGTCCAGCCGGATTCGCGGTAGCGGTGCGCATTGCCGATGATGCGCGAGTTTTCCAGCAGGGTCGTGCCGCCCGTCAGATAAACGACTCCCGAGGCACCAGCGGTGTTGTTCGAAATCGTGCAGCGTGACATCACCGCGCCGTCGCGCAAGTAACATGCGCACCCCGTGCCTGTCCAGCCATTTGGGCCCTGGTCGACGTTGCCATGGATAACCGTGTCAACCACGAGCCCTCCCATCTGAAGGACAAAATGCTCGCTGGTGCCGCTCGTGCCCATCAATCCGGTCGAGACCACGCAGTTGGAAACGGTGCCGGCATCGACCTGAAGACCATAGCCGCGCATGGCGTCGCCCTTCAGGTTGACGCCGCGATGGAACGTGATGTTCTCAACGGATGCCGTATCCGCAAGGAGGCGAATGATGCGATACTTATGTTCGCCGTCGATGACCGTCTCGGATGGATCACTGCCGCCGCCGACAAGGCGGACGGGCGCATTGAGAACTACAAGGTGCGAGCAGGGCGGGGCGTCCGCGTTGGCAACGGTATATACGCCCGGCGCGACATGGCAGATTCCGGGATCCCCGGGGGTTCCGGCGACGCAACGCACTGCATCCATGATGTTTGTCGCGGCTTTGTCCGGTGTATCGAAGGGCGCGATATGGTTGCCGGTGAGTGACACATGGACGATGTGGGGCAGGGTGCGGACGGCATCAGGCAACTCGATCGTTGCGGTCGAGTTGTCGGAAAATGTCACTGTCAGGGTGATCGTCCAATCGCCGATGCGCTCCAGCGGCATCTCGAGAAGACTACCAGTAGTGTTCGTGGTGATCTGGGCAACTCCGTCATCCAGTGTCCAGGCGTAGGATTGTATCGGATTCTCACTGGATACCACGGCGCTTGCCATGAGCGTATAGGGCAATGCTGATGTGCGTGCGGATTCCACGTTGATGTCACATGCCGGTATGCTGGTGGAGTACTCGTAGCAGCCGATGTCAAAGTCGGAGCCGAAGGGACGCGCCGTTCCCTCGATATCGGCAGCAAGGTCTTCGATGGTTATGCCGGTGTCACGGCACGGGGAGGCGAGGCGGAGCCGTCCGTCGGCGTCGGCAAACAGCGGGTCGCCGGCGAGATTGCCCGCGCCGGGCACGGCAACGGGAAAACACGAATAACCCACGTTCGTGACCGATGCGGTACAGAGGAAATCCTTTCCCGGTTCTTCCGTGTTGGCCGTGACGATGCAGTTGGTGATGGTGCCGGAAGCCAGCCTGACACCGTTGGGCGAAGTGGGGAATGTGCATTCGTTGCCGGTCACGGTACAGTTGAGCATCTGGCCTCCCGATTCAATCAGGACGCCGCCCGCAAGCGATAACGTTGTGCCGTTTGCGACGCGGTTGCCACGGACGAGCGAGTTGATGAGCCACCCGTTGTTCCGCAGGCAGACGCCGGCGGTGGTTGCGCAGTTGCCGCCATAGTTATCCTCGATGATGCAGGATTCCGCCAAGCCACCGTCGATAATTGCGCCGCCGGTGATGCGGTCGCCGAGATGACTTGTGCCGCCGTTCGGAGCCGAGTTGCCGCGGATGACCGAGCGGCGGGCCACGGCGCCGCTGGAAAGATGTAACCCTGCGGTGAATCTCGTCGAGTAACGGAAGCGATGCGGATTGGATGCGATCAGGCAATCCTCTACGAGTGCCGATGCGCCAGTGGCGTAAACGGCGCCCGCACCACCGCATGTGTTGTTCGTGATCACGCAGCCGATCATTGCGCCCGAGCCATCGACCTGGCATGCGGCACTTGAACTGCTCCAGGTTCCAGATGTGTCTGTCAGGCCACGGATGGTTGTGTCGAACACCTTGCCGCTGCCACGTACATATACATACGGTTCTGCGGTGCCCGTTTGGCTCATCCTTCCGCTTGAGACAACGCAGTTCGTCACCATTCCGGCTGTCAGATGCACTCCGAAGCCGAGCGTTCCCGATCCCGACAAGCCGCCTGCGCGGTGGAGTGTGAGGTTCTCCACCGTCGCGCCGCCATGCGTGACCGAGACAAGGCGCCGCTGCTGCAGACCGTCAATGACGACCGCATCCGGCGAAGCGCCATTTCCCACCAGACGCACCGGCACGTCAAGGATGATCAGGTGTGTTTTGGTCGCGTCAAAGGCATTGGCTGCCGTGTAGGTGCCGGGCTCGATATGGCAGACGCCCGGGTTGTCGGCCGTTGCGCCGTCTGCCGCGACGGCCACCGCATCCATGATGTTCGTGGCCGCCCTGGCTGGGGTGTCGAAGGGTGTCTGGTGCGTCCCCGTCAGCGAAACATAGGTGATTCCTGCCCGCGCCGCAACCGGCGCAAGACCCAGCGCAACACACGCGACGATGATCGAAACGCTACGGGCGCTTACGAAGGCGCCGCGCATACGGGAAACGATGCTGGACTGCCTCATTTTCGACTCCTGTTCTGCTTCTGCCCGCGTGCAGCAGGTGCGCGGACGACTATGGCCCGCGCAGACGTATGGTTCCGCACACACAGTTTGTGAGAGTGCTACCCATCCGTCGCTTGTTGACCATCAGTATAAGGCGTGGGGTGGGTGGAGTCAAACCATGCAATGGGGCAACAGGGAAGGCTACGGAGGAAACTGCAAGCCCACAACTGCAAGGCCATGCCGCGCTAGGCACGGCTGGCGGTACAAACGGGGAGAGGGGGAAGTGGCAGCAGGCAGTTACGCCTGGTAGACACGGCGTCCCCGCCGCGTGCTGGGAGATGGGAGAAGGGGGCGACAGGATCGGTAGGCGGAGCTACGGATTTCGCGGAAGGAGGAGGAAAAAAGGCGTCGGAAGTGGCAGTCGGAAGTAGCAGTAGGCAGTGGCAGTAGGCAGTGGCGCGTTTGCTACGCGAATGTGTGGAATGCAGGAAGCTGGCGGCATAGGCGCATCTGAAGCGAACGGGAGACCGGAACGCTGCAGCCCGCCGTCCTAGAGGATGGCCTTGCGTCTTTCATTTCACGGTATCTCCAGTTTCCTTCTCGCGCGCAAAATCCTCCGTCCGGCTTCAACAAAGGCCAGTACGCTCCCCAATAGTGTCAGGCCGGTCGCCACCCACAGCACTCCTCGGAGACCGGGAGAGTTCCTGGCGGTTTCGGTTACCAACTGCTGGGGGCGATCAAGCCTAAGGGTCTTGATGAACCTCGCACCGAACCGTGTGCGCAACACGTATTTGTGTCCGGCGCCGCCGCGGGCGAGCCATTCAATGGCGCGCGGACCCTTCCTGGCCGCTTTAGCCATGGCGGCGACTCCGGCCTCCGAACCGCCCAGGGTCTTGACGATATACACGCCCTGCCTGCCACCGTGTTTTAGCGTGAAATAGGCGGCGTCCGGGTTCATCTGCGCCACTTTCGAGATCGCGGCCAGATCCGCCGGAGTGTCCACGTGTTTGAATACAGCCGCCGCGCGCCCGAGACCCATCTTGTCCGTCAGGTTGCGTATGCCCTTGAAGGCTTGCTTCAGAGCTCCGTCGAGTTTCCTCATCTTGGTAGATTTCTTGCAGGCCGTGGTGATGAAAGCCGCGAACTTTTTGGAAAGAGCCCCGGCTTATCTGAATGCCTTGAGCACGGCGGGCGCCCAGTCGGCCGCGTCGACGAATTCCGTCAGCAAGCCCAACCCGGCGAGGGCAACGATTACCGGATCGGTCTCTTTTCCAGTGACCCTGTAATACCCCTGTTTCACCAAGTCACGAATGTCGCCGTAGACGAGCATGTCAGAGGCGATCCCGCCGCCAAGTTCCTCGATCGAGTTGCCGCCGCCTACGACAAAGCCCTTGGTCGCGCGCTTGGCGCGTCCCCAGAGAGAAGTTAGTTCACGCTCCAGTTCCTCCTCCAGTTGCTTGGCCTGTTCCTGGCCGGGCATGTCCGGGTGGCGGATTACGAATCGCGCCATTTCGAGGGCTTCGCTAAGCTTCCCCTCGGCTTTCAGCTCCTTGATGTCCGGTACGTAGTTATAGTCCGACATCCGAGCAAAGAACCGTTCCATTGCGCGTTCCATGGGAATCGCCCGCAACGACGAGAAAAGAAAGACCGTAATGAGGATACACAACAGTCCCAGCAAGACGTACTTGCAAATATCGTATAAATTTCCCGGTTTCATCGTGCTAGCTCTCCGTGACTCTCAAAAACGATTGTACCGCCGGCAGCATCATCATTCTCGTCCACTGCCAGACAGCGATCTTGCTCCATGGTCAATCCTGCCTTTCGAAATGTATCACTGTGCTGCCATATACGCCAGCAGAAAATTCAATGGGTGCGATCCTCATAGGCAGGAAGGTTTTAGAACCGCCAAGGCGCCAAGTACGCCAAGTCAGGAACGCCAAGAAGGGGTGGGCAGTGGCAGCGGGGCAGGTGTCGGGTGCAAGCTTCGATGGTGGTCGATGGTGGTTGACGGGGGGCGACGGGGGTCGTGTACATGTGCCGGATCTCCGCGTCCGCCGACTGAAACAGTTTTTGACAAAGCGTAGGGACAAAGTGCGGCGACGAAGCGGAGCCGACAAAGCGTGGAGACATAGTGCGGAGACAAGGTGTGGAGACAAGGTGTAAGCGCGGAGCGCACACTTAAACCCACACTTAATCCCACTCTTAATCGGCACGCTTAAACCACCCGCTTAATCTTAAGCTTGCGGCAATGATGGGACGAATGGGACGAATGGGACGAAGGTGTAGGAGACAAGGTGTTGTGTAAGTGCGCAGCACCCACTCGAAACCCTTTCTTAAACTCACTCTTAAACGGCACGCTTACTCCACCCGCTTAATCTATTTTCGTGTAATTCGCGTGCATTCGCGGCTCCCCTTTCGCGCTTTTCGCGGTTTCAATAACACCATCCAATCGCGCCCATTCGTCCATTCGCGGTTCCATTTCCCCGTGCCTCCGTGCCTCCGTGCCTCCGTGAGAGATCACCAGTTGCTTTCGACAAAGGCGACAAAGTCACCACAAAGCTCGCGACAAAGTTGATGAAAGCCCTGAAAGGGCGCAATATACCAGCCCAGGGCAACGCCCTGGGGAAAGGTCGCAAAACAGACGAGCCCTGAAGGGGCGGCATATAGTCATGGAAGAAGGCGCCCATCCGCTGCTGATAGGTCGGGCTTTCAGCCCTTGTTTTCCTTTGCCGTTGGTTTCCTAGGGCTTCACCCTAGGCTGGGATAGGACGCGCCGTTGGCGCTTTATCTCCACAGGGCATTGATGGCCGAGACGGTGTGGCGTACCAGCAGGTCGCCGCCGGCGTGGCCGGTGATGCCGCTGGAGATGTAGGCGGAGTAGTGGCCGCCGTGCTCGGCCTTCCTCGTGGGCAGGTAGCCGTCGGAACCGCAGGCCAGTTGGACGATGAAGGTCTGGGCCGCGTGGCTGCGCGCCTTGATCTGGTTGCCGTAGTCGAGGAACAGCTCGAAGGGATTGGTAGCAATCACGATGTCGCCGAAGCGGATTATATGCGTCTCGACGGGGTGCAGGTCGTGGTCGTGCTGGTATTCGTAACGGGCGATGGTGCCGGCATGCACGTGCATGCGGGCGTTGTCGTAGAAGTCGCCGGAGCGGTTCGGCTCATTCATGTAGCGTTCGAGCGCCAGGCGGGCCTCGTTATACTCGGCGGGCGTCACGCGGCGTATCGGCAGTTGAAGCGTCGTTACCTGATGCTTCAGAGTGGGGTCGTCGCAGATGCTGGCGGCCGCCTCGTCCAGTACCGCGAGGATCTCGCTGGCTATGCGCTGACCGGCCTTGCGCTTGCCGGCCAGATCGAACATCGAGGGATCGGCACGGCGGCGGATCGGGTTCGTGCGGACGATGTTGGGGTCGTTGACCGGCGATTCGGGCTCGACCCAGCGCACCATGTCGACGGGGCACTGGTCGCCGGCCGCGCTGCAGAGCCCCACGACGAATAGCGAGTCGCCCAGTTGCCTGCGCAGCCGGGTCTTGACTTCGCCCCAGTAGTCGGATGAGACGAAGAGGCGGTGCTGCACGCACTGGGCCGGGCAGGCGATGTTGGCGACCACGCCGATGGGGTGCTGCTGGTCGTCGAAGATGTACATCAGCTCGATGCCCGAGTCGTTGCCGCCCTCGAGGTGCTCGAAGGTGGCCTGGTTGGTGTCGCCCCACATCGCGGCGGAGCCGTCGCTGAAGACGACACGCCGGCAGAGGCCGACTGCGGCGCGCCCGAAACCGAAGCCGACTTGCGCCGGACGCCTGTTCTGCCAGGCGTCCCGGACGACAGTCGTGAGCTTTTCGACCAGGAAGTCGAAGGCTGCCCGCGGCGTCATCACGTCGTCCGGCATGCTCTGCGCCGCATCCGGCGGCGGCTCCGGCAGGTAGCGGCGCAGTACCGCGAGCGAACTGATGACCGACTCGCGGTGGTAGAGGAGCGAGGTGTGGGTGTGGGTGGCGCAGAGGATGACCTTGCCGGCGTCGAGGTCTGCCACGGTCTTCCGCAACTGCCTGCGAACCTCCTCCTGCAGGGCGCTGCTCACCCCGACCAGATCGCACGAGCAGATGACAAACTGGTCCCCGTTGGCGGTGACGGCCATGGCCGTCGCGGTCACCGGCGTCTCCACCGATTCGGAGATGCGCGGGGCAAACTGGCCCGAGAGGCCCACGCGCTGGTCAGGCGTAAGGCTGATTTCGGCGAAACCGACAAGTAGATTGTTGTTCATGGGGTTCCTTGTAATAGTAATACTTGCGAGACATTATGCCTGCGCATCCATGTAGTGTCAATAATGCTTAATCGGTCGCCCCGTCTTTAGCTTTAGCTTTCGACAAAGCGTAGGGATAAAGCGTGGAGACGAAGCGTAGCCGACAAAGCGTGGGGACAAAGCGTGGGGACAAGGTGTGGGGACAAGGTGTGGGGACAAGATGTGGGAGACAAGGTGTGTCACTGATCCAACTGCCTACTGCTACTGCCGCCGTCCTGCGGGGGCGGCGGCCTGAACCCTGCCCCCTGACCTCCCGAAATTATTCACGCGCGGGGGTTGCGTTTCGGCGGACAGCATGGCACAATAGAGACGCTGGCACTATTAGGGTGTCGGCACTAACATGAGGTGATGCGATGACTACTTGGATGAAGCGCCTGGCTGGAACCGGGATCATGATGCTGGCTTTGCTGACGGCTGGAACGGCTGTGGCCGGGCCGAAGTGGAAGAATCTCGGCGATTACAACACCGGTGGCGGCGCGAAGGAGATCGCGGTCAACCGCGAGGTCTCCGAGATCGCCATTGATGTCAAGGAGGGGCGGGTGATCATCAACACGCTGGTGGTGCGCGAGGGCGGCAAGAAGACGCCGATCACCGTGGCTAAGGAGATGAACAAGGGCGACAAGACCCACTTCATCAAGCTGGACGGTAAGCGCCATGTCACCGGCTTCCGCGTTAGCGACGGTGGGCAGGGACGCTACCGCATCTCGGTCAAATAGGCCGCAAGGCCGGGGGAACGGGTGCAGACAAACTATCCGATCGGGCGCATCGTAGCTGGTGATGCCGAGGCGGCAAAACGCAGCTACGAGCGCTTCGCGGCGCAGCAGATAGATGACATCCGGCTAACGGATGGCGACGAGGTCGGCTTTTCCGACCGCCAGACGACGGTGGCCGCGCCCAGCGTCGTGAGGGGGCCGGGAACCTTCTACCGCCGTGCCGAGCGTACACTAACCTTCAACCCGAGTCTGGAGCCGGGCTGGTGGATCAAGCGTACCGACCTGCCGGAGCAACTGCCGATCCTGGTCTCGACACGCAACGTCTGGACGGCCCAGCGCAACATCGTTCTGCGCAGCGGCTCGCCGCACAATTACCTGCGCATGGTCGAGCACATCGTGGCCCTGCGCATGGGGTGCGGTATCGACAACCTGATGATCGAGACCGACTCCGGCGATCCGCCGCTCTTCGATCGCGGCAGCCTTGATCTGGTGGAGGCACTCTCGGCCTCGGGGGTGCGGGAACTCGACGAGCCCGCGGTCTATGTGACCGTCAAGGAGCCGGTGACCATCACGGGCGACCGTGGCGACTTTGTGACCCTGCTGCCGGCAGAGCAATACCAGCGCAAGCTGCGCGTTGACTGTGCCGTGGACTTCCCCACGGCGATCGGCCGGCAGCGTATCATCTTCGACGTCAACCGTGAGAACTTCCGCCACGGTGCCGCCGCGCGCACGAATGCCACGCGGCGGCAGTTGATCCTTACCCACACGATAGGGCTGTTGTTCGCCGATACGCGCAACCTGGGCTACACGACCAGAAACATCCTGATCCACGGGCGCAAACGCTACTTCAACACCCCGTTGCTGCTCCATAATGGACGTTCGCTCGAGGCCGTCTGGCACCGGGCGACGCTTGACCTGCTGGCGGCGATCGCCCTGATCGACATGGGACGCTTCGTCGGCACGGCGGTCTCCTACCGGGCAGGACACCTGCTCGACACGCGTCTGACGACGCTGCTATATCTGCACGACCTACTAGAGATTGTCCGCTAGGACAGCCATGTGACCCTGCAGCTCCAGCTCGACCGTCTGGGACGCCGCCTGAAGCGCTGGCGCGTGGCGCGGTCTTTTCTGCGCTGGCTGTCCCTCACGCTTGGTCTCTGGCTTCTCTGGTTCTGGCTCGACAACCTGCTGCGTCTGCCGGCCGGCATCCGGCTGGCGATGCTGGGCGTCGGGCTGGCCGTGCCGGTCTGGCGGGCCTTGCAGGAGTGGCTGCGTCCGGCCTGCCGCCCCGTTTCGCCAGCACGTACGGCGCGCGAGATCGAGAACCGCTGCGGCATCCGCGACAACACGCTGATCAACGCCTGCTGCTTCGAGCAGACCCCGCCGGAGGGGGCTGCGGGCGCCTTCGCCTGGCGCGCGCGCAAGGTTGGCCTGGCCTGCGCGGCCAACATCCATCCCGAACAGCTTTTCGACCGCCGCGCCTTGCGGCGTGCCGGTGCCGTGGCAAGCGTGGGCCTGCTGATCTGGGGTGCCTACGTGCTTCTCTTGTCGCGTCATGCCGGCAACGCCTTTGCGCGCCTGATCATGCCACTGGCCGACATCCCGCCGGTCACCTCGGTGACGGTCTCGCTTTCGCCCAGCCGTACCGTCACACTCTGGGCCGGAGATTCACTGGTGGTCACGGCACAACTGCGCGCCGTGACGGGGCGTCTGGAGAGCTTCAATGAATCCCCTGTGCTGCGGCAGACGCAGCGCGAGGGGCTGCGCGAGGCGTCGGTCGATCTGCCGATGGCGGCGGTTCCCGGGGCACCCGGCTGCCATGTGCGGCGTTTCGAGGCGGTACGCGAGCCCTTCACCTGCAACGCGCAGTTCGGCGACACGTGGTCGCGCACCCTCACGGTACAGGTGCGCCATCCGCCGCGCATCACGGCCTCGGCCTTCGAGCTCATTCCGCCGTCCTATGCCGGTACCGGCACGACGATGCAGGCCGGCGCGCCCATGCCGTTGCGGGTGCTGGCCGGCAGCCGTGCGCGGGTTAGCGTGACGCTCGACCGCGCCCCGCAGTGCCTGCTCTGGCGGCAGGGCGGCGCGCAGCATGCACTGGCGCAGGCCGGCACAGGCGAATGGCAGGCGGAGGTGGCGCTGGAGCAGGGCGGCGACTATCTGCTGATGGCGGGCGGGGGGAGTGAGGCGGAGACGCGTCCGGTCGCGCGCGGCGAGGTGGTGCTGCTGCCCGACCGTACACCGGAGGTGGCGCTGGTCGCGGCATCGCGCAACCAGCGGGTCTGGAGCGGCGCGAAGCTGGCGCTGCCGGTCGAGGCCGGGGACGACTTTGGTCTGCAGGCGGTATGGGTGACGGCGGCGCCGGTCGCGGCGCCACCGGAGCGGGCGGAGGTGTTGGCGCGCTGGCCCTATGCCGGGCCGCCGGGACGGCAGGGCAGTGTGCGCGAGCGCCTGGAGCTGACGCTCGATCCGGCGCGCTTCCGCCCCGGCGAGAGCTACCGCCTCGAGGCGCGCGCGCGCGACTGGAATCCAGACGGTACGGTCGCGGTCTCGGCACCGCTCGTGATCCGCATACGGCAGCCCGAAGAGGCCGCGGAACAGCTCGAGGGGGCGGCACAGGAGGCGGCCCGTGCGCTGGAGCAGGCGGTGGCCGAGCAACGGCGTGCGCTGGGACTGACGCGCAACCTCGAGGTGCATCTGGACGAGGCACTGTCACGCCGGCACATCGGTGCGCACCGCGAAAGCATCGCCAAGGCGCAGGAGTCGGCACGCAAGCATGGCCGCAGCGCTGTCGCAGCCCTCGAAAAGGCCGCCGCGCCGGAGGCTACCCGCGCGCGGCTGTCGCTGCTGGTGGAGCAGGAGATGGGGCTGGCGCTGGAGCGCATCACGGCGCTCGAACCGCCTGCGGAGACCTCCGCAGCGATGCAGCCGCGCGTCGCGCGTCTGGCCGGGCACCAGAACTACATTCTCAACGAGCTGCTCTCCCTGCTGGGCCGGCTTGCGGCCCAGGCGCGTCTGGCGCAGGAGCGCGACGGCGGCGCTACCGCCCCGCCGATGGCGACGGATGCCGACCGCGCCCGCGACCTGCAGGAGTTCCTCAAGGATTTCGCGGCGGTGCAGAAACGCATTGTCGAGCAGACCCGCTCGCTGCTCGAGCGCGGGCCGGAGGATCTGACCGAGGAAGAACTCGAGATACTCGGCCAGTTGGCGCGCGAGGAGGGCAAGTGGGCCGCGCTGCTGCGCGATCGCCTCGACGATCTGGCCAAGAACCCGCTGCAGGACTTCGCCGATGGTTCGATGGCCGAGGCCTTCAACGAGGTCTGGCAGGATGTGCAGAAGGCGGCCGAGTCGCTCTACGCCAGAAAAATCGAGATGGCCGTGCCGCAGGAGCAGGGCGGACTCGAGAACGCCGAGGAGCTGATCCACAATCTGGAGCGCTGGCTGACGGACAAGCCCGACTATATCAAGTGGCTCATGGAGGAGCCGCCCACCCTGCCGGACGCCCCGCTGGCGGAGCTGCCGCGCGAGCTCGAGGATATTGCCGGGGAACTGCTGGACGAGGAGTCGGCCATGACCGAGGATGTCGAGGACGTCACCAGCGGCTGGATCGACTCGCTCGACAAGGGGGCGGGGTGGGACGCCATGGACGGGCCGATCTCTAGCATGGGCGCCAAGGGCGTGACCGGCAACCAGTTGCCGAACCAGCATGAGATCGGCGGACGCTCCGGCGAGGGGCGCACGGGACGCAGCCAGGGTCAGATGGTCGAGGGCACCGCGGTCGGCAAGGAGGGGCGCCAGACGCCGTCGCGGGTGACGCCGACGCCCTTCGAGACGGGCGCGGTTGACGATCAATCCACCGCGTCCCCCGGCGGCGCGACCGGCGGCGGCAAGCTCGCCGGCTTTGCCGAGCAGGGCCTGCGCGGTCCGGCTCCGCCACCCCGGCGGGAGCAGATGAAGCGCCTGGCCGGACGCCAGACCGAGATCCGCCAGCAGGCCGAGCGGCTCAATCTGCATCTGCGCGCGCATGGCGTACCGTCGGGCGATCTCGACGCGGCGATTGCCAACATGCGCGAACTCGAACGGCACGCAATCGAGGGACGCGGTGCCGAAATCCGGCGTGCCTTCGATGCCACGCTGGAGTCGATGCGCAGCACACGTGCGACGATAGCGGCCGAGGCGGCGACGCGCCGCGAGCGCGGTGCGCTGCCGCGGGATAAGGCCGAGGCGCTCTGGTCGGGTTTGCGTGCCGACGTGCCGCCGGGCTACGAGGAGATCGTGGCGGCCTACTACCGCCGCCTGGCCGGGGCAGGGGAAGGGGGGAGAAGTGAGACGCGGGAGTAGCGGCGTATGTGGCATTCTTGCCCTGTTGCTGACGGGCGCGGCGGCGCTCGGGGCCTCCACCAATCTGGTGGTCAACGGCAGTTTTGAGGCTGCCGACCCTGCCGATCCGCGCCGACCGCTGGGGTGGGCGCTGCCCGACGGGCTGGGGGTGCGCTGGGAGCCCGGGGGTGCCGGCGGGCGCGCCATCTGGATGGATACCAGCATCAGCGAGGTGGAGATGGTGCGCCGGTGGCGCGAGACCGGGCTCACCAATACCTGGAACATTCCCAAGCCCGCCGACAACGCCATCGCCGATACCTACGGGCTCAGCTACTACTCGGAGCCCTTTCCCGTGGTCTCCGGACAGGTCTACCGCGTGCGCTGCGACATCCGCGGCAAGGGTGGCGTGAAGGTCTGGGTGCGCGGCTATGGCCACTACCGCGGACGCTGGACGCGCCGTTACGAGGCCGTCCTCAACGCGCAGGGAAGCGCGGACGGCTGGACGCACAACACACTCGAGTTCAACCCCACCAGGCGGCGTCCCGATGTGACCGAGATGCGCGTCATGCTCTACGCCTACTATCCACCCGCACGCTACGGCTTCGACAACGTGGTTGTCGAGCCGGTAGTGGAGGATGAGGGGGAGGCGGCGCAGGAACAGGGGAAGTAGTGAGTGGTGGGTGGTGAGTGGTGAGTGGTAAGTATAACGCAGAGATGCAGAGACGCGGAGACGCGTGATTTTGGGATTTTAGACTGCCGCGCGGCTGCGCCGCGAGAAAACCATGGAGTAACTGTGACAGAATGTCCAAGTTATAGGCAAGATTTGTGATTTGTGATTGGGAGGGGGCTGCGCGCGGGAGCAGGCGCGATGCTGTGGCTGCGACTGGTTTTTAGCTACGGGATGACGCGGATGTCCTGCTTCGCAGGCGCATGTGTCGCGGAAGGCTGCGCGCGGAAGCAGGCGCGGGTCTGGGGCTGCGACTGTTATTTTGACAGGATGACAGGATTTCAGGATGTTTTGGCGGGGGGGGGGATTGCTGGGGGAGAGCGCTGGTTTTGGTGCGTGGGTGAGGGGGAAGAGGGGTGAGTTCCGTGCGGAATCATGCGCGATGCGGAGGCTGCGACTGGTTTTTCAGCTACGGATGACGCGGATTTGTGCGGACGGGTCATTAGTGCGAAGCATTCACTTGATTAAACCCCGCACTAAATTCCGCGTTTCACTTCTCTTCCCTGATATAGGCAGCATGTGTTTCCGCTACTTCCAAGACGTCATTCGTGCCATCCCGGTGATCGACCTTCCCCGCATAAAGATCCCCGATGGGAAAACACAGTTCATGGTCGCCCCAGACCAGATTGCCGTAAGCCAGTGTAAAGGCGCGAAACAGGCTCTCATCGCAATACTTGGCAATGTCGGGATGCAGCGCGGCACGCAAGAATGATTTGAAATCCACCGTTGTGACATGTCCATCACTGAAAGTCAGGCACAACCTATACCCGCCAAGGTAATCGGCACGCACAATGTCAACGGCAATCCCGGGTGACAGGCTCATGGCAGTCTCCGTTCAATTATCTCGGGGGCCACATGCTTGTGCAGCACGAAGAAATCCACCCACTTCCGCACGATATCATCCTGGAAGTGTGCCACCAGTTTCCGAAAATCACGATCCTGGGGAACATCCAACGGCTTGCGTCCTTTGACGGGGGAAAAACGCAACTCGATAACTTTGCCGTTTTGGATGACAAGTTCCGCCCGCGACTCCCTGTCTCGGTAAACGCCATGAACGTGTATCGGCTCGTGCTCGTTCGAGTAGAACCGGACGATCAATCCAAAATATTCGAATAGTTTCGGCATTCGCCAATAGTTTACGAAAAAGGAACTACGTCAGGCAAGCGCGAATCGGCTGCCATCGGCTGCGGAGTGATTCGACAGATTCGATTATCCCGATTGATTCGATTCGCCCGACATTAATTCCCGGATTTCTTGCGAAATCCCTCGCCGGGCGCACGTGGCACGGGCATCCTGCCCGTGGTTCGTCCATGGCGGGATGCCCATGCCACGAGGGATGTGCAGGAGCCGCTCAAGGGCTAGTGCGATGCACCCACTTGAACCCATTCTTAATCCCACTCTGAAACGGCACACCTACTCCACCCGCTTACTCGTTAGCGTCCAAATCCGATGTTGAGTTTTCAATTGGTAATGTGTACCATTCTTGACATGAGAAAGCCTGCCATCGACTGTGTTGCACAAGAGTGCACGGGTGCTGGGTATGAGAGACTCCGGATGATTGATCTGTTCGCGGGGGCGGGCGGGTTATCCGAGGGGCTTCAGTAGCGGCAACTTATGTCCGTTGAAGAATCCAGAGCGGCAGATAATGCCTCCGCGTCCACCGATGCCCGGTGGCAGGCTGCCGGGGAGTGCCTGGGTCCGCAGGGACTCCTTAGCGTCATCATGCCGGCCTACCGTCTCGAGAAGGTCATCGGGGCGAACCTGGAGCAGGTGCGGACGCTCCTCGATGGGCACATCCCTTTCGAGATCGTCGTGGTCGACGACGGCAGCGGCGACGGTACGGCGGACGCGATCGAGGCTATGCGGGTGCGCTATCCCGCCACGATCCGTCCCGTGATCCTCAAGGAGAACGGCGGCAAGGGCGCTGCGCTGCGCGAGGGTTTCCATGCTAGCCGCGGCACGCATGTGCTGCTGCTCGATGGGGATCTCGATCTGGCGCCGGACATGGTCGTGCGCTTCTTCGAGATCATGCTCCGTGATGATGCCGATATCGTCATCGGCTCCAAGCGCCATCCCGAATCGGAGATCGACTATCCCCTGCGGCGGCGCATCGCCAGCCGTGTCTATTTCGGCATTGTACGCCTGCTGGTAGGACTGCCGGTCACGGACACCCAGACGGGTATGAAGCTCTTCCGGCGCGAGGCGCTGCAGTGGTCCTTCGACCGCATGTTGGTCAAGCGCTACGCCTTCGACCTCGAACTGCTGGCCATCGCCCACGGTCACGGCTACCGCGTGAGCGAGGCGCCGATCCGCATGGACTACGGCGACAAGGTGGGTGCCCTCACCTGGGCCAACGTGCGTACCGTGATGACCGACACGCTGGCCATCTTCTACCGCCTGCGTCTGATCCGCTACTACCAGAACGTCGAGGTCGGCACGGTTCCGGATCCGCCGCCGGGAGTGTCGGTGGTCATAGCCTGTCCGGCGCCCTCGGACTTTCTGGACGAGGCGCTGGCGGGGATCGCGGCGCAGACGATTCCGCCCCTCGAGGTGATCGTGCTGCCCGATGCCGACGTGGCGACACCGCTGACGGCCGGCGCGGTTCCGGTACGGGTGCATCCCACCGGACACATCCGGCCGGCCGAGAAGCGCAATCTGGGCATCGAGCTGGCTCAGGGTGAGATCGTCGCCTTTCTGGATGACGATGCCTATCCCGCACCCGACTGGCTGGAGCAGGCGCTGAAGTACTTCAAGCGGCCCGAAGTGGCGTCGGTCGGCGGGCCGGCCCTCACGCCGCCGCACGATCCCTGGCGTGCGCAGATCGGCGGACGCGTCTATGCCAACCCGCTTGTCTCGGGCGGCTATGCCTACCGCTACCACTCCGAACGGGTACGCCGTGTCGACGACCTGCCGAGCTGCAACCTGCTCGTGCGCACCAGCGTGCTCCGCGAGCTGGGCGGGTTCAACACGCGCTACTGGCCCGGCGAGGACACCATCCTGTGTTCCGACATCGTGCATCGTCTGGGCTACCAGATGTTCTACGATCCCTGGGCGGTAGTCTACCACCACCGGCGTCCGCTCTTCGGCCCCCACCTGCGGCAGATAGGACGCTACGCGCTGCACCGCGGCTTTTTCGCCCGGCGCTTCCCCGAGACCTCGCGCCGCATCAGCTACATGCTGCCCTCGCTGCTGGTGCTCGGCATCGCCTTCGGCTGGCTGGCGGGGCTGATACACCCCGTGCTGGGCTACCTCTATCTTGGCACGGTTTCCGCTTATATGCTGATAACATTCCTGGGCGCGTTCAATCGCCGTCCCGCGACCTGGTTCATGACCTGGGCGGGAATCGTGGCTACTCACATGGTTTACGGTATCCGTTTCCTGCAGGGAATCTGTTCGCGGAGAATGCCGTGCGAAACCGCCCGCTTCGATCATCCTTCGGAAACGGTGAAAGCTACATGAAACACTCCTGTCTAATCTGGCTTTGTCTGGCGGTGCCGCTGCTGGCCGCTCCGCCTCGGCTGGTTATCGAGGCCGAATCGGCCGTCGAGACCGAGGCGCCGATGGTCGTGGTCACCGCGGAGCAGGTGCCGGCGGGCTCTGCTTTTGTGCCGGGCGCCTCGGGCGACAGCTATCTCGAGATTCCCGAAAAGGCCGGCAACCCGCCCAAACTGGAGAAGGGGTTTGCCCGCTTCGAGTTCGACCTGCCGGCAGATGGCGACTACATTCTCTGGGCGCGGGTCTGGTGGGAGGGAGAGTGCAGCAACTCCTTCACGGTGCAGATAGACGACCAGCCTGCATTCCTTTTCGGCGAGAATGCCACCTACCGCACCTGGCACTGGGTGAAGTACCCTGTGGCGCGGATCACACCGCCCCTGCGGCTCGAGAAGGGCCCGCATGTCCTGCGCGTTAGCAACCGCGAGGATGGTGTGCGGCTGGATCAGATCCTCCTCTCGCCAAACAAACGCTTCGTACCGGTCGGTATCGAGACGCCGACGACGACCGGGGGAGGGACGCCTTGAGGCGCACGCCGGGCATTATTGCTGGAAACCTGCTGCCGGGATTGATGCTGCTGATCCTGGCGGTCGCGCCGTCGCAATGGAGCCTGCTGCTGGCAGGAAAATTTCAGCTGACGCTCTCCGATCTGCTGCTGCTGGCCGCCGTGCCTGTAGGGCTGGTGGCGGGACTCCGCCTGCGGCACCTCTCCTTTGCCCACCTGCTCTTCCTTGGCTTTGCCGCTCTTTCGGCACTCTTCGCCCCGGAC